>JBFISC010000019.1:0-24591 GCA_041608775.1 Pseudomonadales bacterium
ACCGCCGGCACGTAGTCCGTGCGGCGGCTGAAGGCGGGCACCTCCAGATCCTGGTCGATGCCGAACGCCTCCCGAACGCGTACGGAGGTATCGGGAACCATCTCTGGCGACAGCCCTGCTTCCTCGTGTGCCACTGAAATGTCCTGCTGCGGGCGAGCCCGCTATTGTAAGGAAAACGGCCGCCGTATGCCCAAGATTTGCGCGGCGTGGGGCGCGGCGGCACGGAAATGCCGGCGCCGGAACGCCCGTCCGGCGTTCACTCAGCGCCCCTCGGTTTCTCGTCAGATTTTGGCGATTTCCGCCAATCAACTCGTCCCGTTCGGCACCAGCCGCACTCTGTCGCGCCCCGCAGATCGCGGCATTCCGCGGACCGGCGACTTGGCACGCTTCGTGAAAAGCCTGCCCTCGGCTGGAGTCAGCCACGTGCCCGTGCCGGTACCGCATCCCTCCCGATTGTTGCGGTCCCTTAACCGGACGCGGGCACGTTTTTCGCCAACCGGGGGACGGACATGATCGAGGTTTTCGCCAGGCATCGGGTGGCCGCCAACCTGCTCATGGTGATGATGATCCTGCTGGGTCTGTGGGCAATCCGGATGATGCCGTCGCAGCTCGATCCGCCCGCCAGCTTTCCCCTGGTCTACGTGGACGTGCAGTGGCTGGGGGCCGGCGCCGAGGACGTGGAGACGCTGGTGACGATACCCATCGAGCAGCAGCTGCGCACAATCGACAGGGTCCACGAGGTGCGCTCCCGGACCGACAACGGCAGCGCATCGATTCTGGTGGAGTTCGACTACGACGCCGACATGACCGTGGGCATGGATCAGGTCAAGCAGCGGGTCGCCAACGTCCGCAACCTCCCCGCCACCATCGAGCCGCCGGTGATCGGACGGGTCATCGACCGGGAGCCGGTCGCGGTGCTCCAGGTGACCGGGCGCGGCGAGGTGGCCGAGCTGATCCCGCTGGTGCGCGGCTTCGAGCGCGAGCTCATGCACCGCGGCATCGAAGGCGTGCGCTACGACGGGCTGCCGAAGGAAGAGATCGCCCTGCTCACGCCCGCGCAGCGCCTGCGCGAGCTGGGCATGACGCTGGACGAGCTGGCCGCCGGGATCGCCCGGGCGAGCCGGGACATACCGGCCGGTACCGTCGGCAGCGGTCAGGGAAGCCGTCAGCTGCGCAGCCTGGATCAGCAGCGCGATCCCTACGGCTTCGAGAACCTGCTGGTGGACGCCGGCGATCGGCTGGTGCGGCTCGGCGACCTCGCCGAGGTGGAACGGCGCGCCCAGCGCGGTCAGCCCAGCGTGACCCGTGACGGCCAGCCCGCCGTCGAGATGCTGCTGTGGCGCGCCACAGAAGCAGACGCCTACCTGGCGGATCAGATCGTCGACACCTGGCTCGACGAGGTCCAACCCACACTGCCGGAAGGTGTGCAGATCCGGCTGGTGCAGGACATCTGGACGCTGCTCGGCGCCCAGCTCGAGATGATCCTGGAGAACGCGGCCTCGGGCCTGGCGCTGGTGGTGGTGATGCTGCTGCTGTTCCTCAACGGCCGGGTCGGTTGGTGGGTAATGGTGGGCATTCCGGTCAGTTTTCTGATGGCGCTCGCGCTCTTCCACCTGGTGTTCGGGCAGGGTGTCAGCATCATCGCGCTGATCGGCTTCGTCATGGCCCTGGGCATCGTCGTGGACGACGCCATCGTCGTCGGCGAGGACGCCACCACCCTGTTTCAGTCCGGGGCCAGCGCGGCGGATGCCGCCCTGGAGAGCGCCCGGCGGATGTGGGTGCCGGTGGCCACCTCGTCGCTCACCACGCTGGCGGCCTTCATACCGCTGCTGATGTTCGGTGGCCCCATGGGGCAGATCATCCTGACCCTGCCCACGGTCCTGCTGTGCATCATCCTGGCGTCCCTGGCGGAGTGCTTTCTGATTCTCCCGGCGCACCTGAAAAAGAGCCTGGGCAAACCGGCCCCGCGCTGGGAGCGCGGCTGGCGGGGCCGCTTCGACGCCGGCCTGGTCCGGCTCCGCGACCAGCGCTTCATGCCGCTGGCACGCCGGGCCCTGGATTATCCCGGTGCCACCGTCTGCGCCGCCATCGGCGGCGTGATGATCGTGGTGTCCCTGGTGGCGTCGCAGCACGTGGGCGTGGCGCTGGTCACCGGATTCGACTTCGAGGGTCTGGAGGCCAACGTCGCCTTCAGCGCCACCGCCACGGAGGAGGAAAAGGCCCGCTTTCTCAGCCATCTCGAAGCCGAGCTGGCGGCCGTCCACGAGGCGACGGGGGCCGGCAACCTGCTCGGCTGGGTCACCCAGCACAACCTGGCCACCCTCAATCAGGACCGCATGGAGGGCGAGCAGTACGCGTCCATCGAGGCCAACTACGCCTTCGAGGAGCACCGCACCGTGGCGCCCGCCGACTTCGCCGAGCGCTGGCGCGCGCGGGTACAGCGACCGGCCTACGTGGAGCAGCTGGTGCTGAAGGTGAGCGGCGGCCAGAACAACGGCCAGCCGGACATGTCGCTGCGGCTCTCCGGAGACGACCTGGAGGCCCTGAAGGCCGGCGCGGACGAACTGGCTCTGGCGCTCGCCGGCTACCCCGGCGTGTCCAACGTGGTAGACGACCTGCCCTATGGCCGCGAGCAGATCATCTTCGAGATCACCCCGGCGGGCCGGTCGCTCGGCCTGAGCGCCGACGCCATCGGCGCCCAGCTGCGGGCCGCCTACAGCGGCAGCCGGGTGCAGATCTTCAACGACAACGACTCCGAGATCGAGGTGCGCGCCATGCTGCCGGATGACGAGCAGGACGATCTCGGCCGGCTGGCCAGGTTCCCGGTGCGCACCGATGCCGGTGCCTTCGTGCCGCTCGGCAGCGTTGCCACGCTCTACAACCGCCGCGGTATCGACCTCATCCGTCATACCGACGGACGGCTCGCGGTCACCGTGAGTGCCGACGTGGATCCGCAGGTGAACAACGCCCTGGCGCTGACCGCCCGTCTGGAGCGCGATGTGCTGCCGGAGATCCTGCGCCGCCACGACCTCGAGTTCGGTCTCGGCGGCAAGTCCCGGGAAGACCAGGTGATGCTCGAGACCATGGCCATCGGCGGCTTCCTGACCCTGGTGCTGATCTACCTGATCCTCACCTGGGTGTTCGCCTCGTTCCTCTGGCCGCTGGCGATCATGACGGCGATTCCATTCGGCCTCACGGGTGCCGTGCTCGGCCACTGGATTACGGGCTGGGACATCGGCGCGATGTCGCTGCTCGCGTTCTTCTCGCTGACCGGCGTGGTGGTGAACGACGGCATCGTCCTGATCAGCTTCCTCAAGCGCCGGCTCGAGGCGGGAGAGGCTCTGCGGCCTGCGCTGGAGCAGGCGGTCGGCGCCCGGTTCCGGGCCGTGCTGCTGACCTCGCTCACCACCATCGCGGGGCTGTCGCCGCTGATGTTCGAGTCCTCGACCCTGGCCTTCTATCTGGCACCGATCGCCGTGACCCTGTGCTTCGGCCTGGCGCTGGCTACCGCCCTGGTGCTGCTGGTCATCCCGGCCCTGATTCTGCTGCTGGAAAGCGCCCGCAGCAGGCTGCGCGCGCTGCTGCCGGCTGATGCCTCCCCTTTCTCCCAAGGAGTGTCCTGATGTCCGCGTTCCGTCTGCCCGAGCTGCCGGGAACCCGCTCCCCGCACCTGCGTCGCGTTGCCCTCGGCGGCGCGATACTCGCGGCCGCGGCGCTCACCAGCGCTTCGCTGTTCGCCACCGGCCCCGCGCCCGAGCCGGAAATCCGCGCCGAGAAGGCCTGGCCGGTGGCGGTTACCACGGCCGAGCCCAGCACCCAGAGCCCCTCGTTCACCGCCTACGGCCGCATCGAAGCGAGCCGGATCGCGCACCTGGCCACCGATCTGGTCGCCGAGGTGGAGGCGGTGCACGTGCGCGAGGGCGACCGGGTCAACCCGGGCGAGCTGCTGGTGGAGCTCGCCGACGCCGAAGCCAGCCTTGCCGTCGCCGAGCGCCAGGCCGATCTGGCCAGACGGGCGGCGGAGCTGCGCTCCATCGAATCGGAGCGCGCCGCTCTGGCCCGGACCCTGGACCAGGCGCGCTCCATGAACCAGATCGCCCAGGAGAAGCTGCGCCGTCATCAGGCGCTGCTGGAGCGACGGCTGATCAGCCAGAGCGTGCTCGACGAGGTACTGGCCCAGGCCAACCGGACCGCCATCGACCTGGAAGACCATGAGCGCCGGCTCGCCGACCTGCCCAACCGGATCGCCGCCCAGCGCGCCGCCGTGGCAAGCGCAACGGCGCTGGCGCAGCGGGCCGAGTTGGATCTGGCCAAGACCCGAATCCGCGCCCCGTTCGGCGGCCCGGTGCTCAGCGTCGACGTCGCCCCCGGCGACCGCAGCAATCTCAGCAGAACCCTGCTGACGCTGGCAGACGCCGACGGCTTCGAGGTCAGGGTGCAGATTCCGGACAGCTACGAGCAGCGTTTTCAGGACCATCTGAACGGCGCCGCGGCCGTCACCGCCAGTCTTGGCGACGGCCGTACGCTCACCCTGGTCCGGCTGGCCCGTCAGGTCCAACCGGGACAGAGCGGCGTGGACGCGTTCTTCCGCCTCGACGACCGCGTCGGCGCGCCGCCCCTCGGCCGGATCGTGGACCTGAGGATCCGGCTGCCCGAGGAGCCGGGGGTGGTGGCGCTGCCCATCGCCTCGCACTACGAGAACGACCGGGTGTACGCCGTGGAGGACAACCGGCTGCAGGCCATCCGCGTCGAGCGGGTGGGCGAGCTGCACACCCAGGACGGTGAGTATCGGGTGCTGGTGCGGGCGCCGGAGCTGGGCGCCGGCCGCGCGGTCATCACCACCCAGCTGCCGAAGGCGGTCTCCGGGCTGCTGGTGGAGCCTTCCTGAGCCGGGTCGATGCCACGGCCGCGGCTAGCGCAAATGGCGGATCGGCGAGCCGCCGGCCACCGCGCGAACCCCGGCCAGACGCAGCAGCACCTCTTCCAGCGACAGCCAGGCATCGCCGGGAATCTGGCCCTTGCCCTGGGCGTCCACCAGCGCACACTCCGCGAGCACCCGCGGCATCGCCTCGATGGAGCCGATACGGCTGAGAAATCCGCCCACCAGCCGTTTCCGCGGCGGCGCAAGGTAGCCCCCGTCGGCGATGCGGCGCAGCTGGCTGGTCAGGGCGCCGAGAATGGCGAACAGCGCCACGCCTTCCTGACGCAGCGTGCCGAGCATCCGGCTGACGCGCACCGCGTCGCCGCTCAGGGTGGCGTCGATCAGCTCGAAGGTGCTGTAACGGGCCGAGTCGTCGAGCACGCCCGCCAGCGCCTCGGCCGACACCGGCGAGTCCAACCCGGCCAGCCGCAGCTTCTCGATCTCCTGCACCGCTGCCAGCAGGTTGCCTTCGACCCGCTCCGCGAGCAGCGACAGCGCATCCGGCGCCAGCCGCAGCCCGGCCCGGTCGAGCCGGCCGGCGAGCCAGCGCGGCAGCTCCCGGAGTTCCAGCGGCCAGACCTGCACCACCACCCCTGCCCCGTCCAGCGCCTTGAACCAGGCGGTGCTGCGCTGCTTGGACTCCAGGCGCCCGCTGCGGATGAGCAGCACCGTGTCCTCGGCCGGCCGCCCGGCGTACCCGCGCAGCACCTCGGAGGCTTCCCGGTCGAACCTGGCCCCGGGCACGCGCACGTCGATGATCCGCCGCGCGGCGAACAGCGACATGCTCGCCGCATCCTGAACCACGTCGTTCCAGCTGAAGCCGCCGTCCGCGTGAATGACCGAGCGCTCCGTGAAGCCCCGGGCCCGAGCGGCGTCGAGCACCGCGTCGCAGGCCTCCTGCACCAGCAGGGCATCGTCGCCGGCAATGAGATAGAGCGGGGCCAGCGTCGCTTCCAGCGCCGCGGCCAGCTCAGCGGGCCTAACCTGCATCCGCAGGCTCCGGCGCCGGCGCGGACGCGGCCTGCGCCGCCGCTACCGCGTTCAGCGTCCGCAGGATCTGCTGCACCAGGTCGCTGCGCATCTCGCGTTCCAGCAGCGCCTGCTCTTCGCTGCTGCCGACCAGGTTGTCCCGGTCGACCCGGAACACCCGCACCCGCTCGAGCCACTGCGCCGGCACCAGCTCCCCTCCGGCGGCGTCGGCGATGCGGAAGCGCACGCCCAGGGTCGATTCGTACTCCGCCGCCCGAGCCTGGCCGGAGACGCTGATGCTGCGGCGTTCCTGGCGGGAGTCCAGCAACTCCACCACCACGCTGGCGTCCCCGGCCCGATCCACCAGCGTCACGCCTGCCTGCTGCAGCGCACGCTGCAGCGGCGCCTGCATGGGATTGCGGGCGTTGGCGGCGACGTGGACGCTGTCGATGCTCGAGCCCACGTCCCAGCTCCGCAGATGGAACCCGCAGCCACCCGAGGCGGCAACCAGCCACACCAGCAGCGTGACAGCGGCCCGGCCGACCGGCGTCCCCTCGCCGCGCGTCCCGCCTCGCTGCCGCGCCGGCACCTAACCCACCACGATGTTGATGAGCTTGCCGGGCACCGTGATCACCTTGCGCACGGTTTTGCCAGCGACGAAGCGGACTACGTTGTCGTTGGCCAGCGCCAGCTCACGCAGCTCGGCCTCGTCGGCATCCTGCGCCACCTGCAGGCGGCCACGGACCTTGCCGTTCACCTGCACCACGAGCTCCACCGAGTCCTGCACCAGGGCAGCGTCGTCCACGGCCGGCCAGCGGCAGGCCACCAGCAGCGAGCTCTCGCCGAGGTCCTGCCAGAGCGCCTGGGTCACGTGAGGCGCGATGGGTGACAGCACCAGCAGCGCGGTCTTTAGCGCCTCACGCACCGCGGCGCGATCCTGGTCGTTGCCGGGCTCGGTGCGGCTCACCGCGTTGCAGAGCTCGTGCACCGCGGAAACCACCGTGTTGAACATCAGCCGGCGGCCGTAGTCGTCGTCGGCCCGGGCAATGGTCTCGTGGGTCTTGCGACGCAGCGCGCGCCCGGCATCAGACAGCCCGGCCGGGTCGAGCGCCGGCACTTCGCCGCCCTCGAGGTGCTCGTGCACCAGATTCCACAGCCGCTTGCAGAACCGGCCCTGGCCCTCGACGCCGGCCTCGCTCCACTCGAAGGACTGATCCGGGGGCGCAGCGAACATCATCGCGGTGCGGACCGCGTCGGCGCCGTATTTGTCGAGCAGCGCCTGGGGGTCGCCGACATCGCCCGACGACTTGGACATCTTGCGGCCGTCCTTGAGCACCATGCCGAGCATCAGCAGCCGGGTGAACGGCTCGTCGGAGTGCACCAGGCCGTGATCGCGCATCAGCTTGTGGTAGAAACGCGCGTACAGCAGATGCAGGATCGCGTGCTCGATGCCGCCCACGTAGTGGTCCACGGGCGTCCAGTAGTCGACCCGTTCGTCCACCATCGGCCGGTTCGCGTCGGGGCTGGCGAACCGGGCGTAATACCAGCTCGATTCCATGAAGGTATCGAAGGTATCGGTCTCGCGCCGGGCATCGCCGCCACAGCCCGGGCACTTGACTTTGTAGAAGCTCTCCATGGTCGTCAGCGGTGAGCGGACGCCTTCGAACTTCACGTCCGTGGGCAGCAGCACCGGCAGGTCGTCGTCCGGCACCGGCACGATGCCGCACGCGTCGCAGTGAATCATGGGAATCGGGCAGCCCCAGTAACGCTGGCGTGACACCCCCCAATCGCGCAGCCGGTAGTTGGTCCGGCGCCGTCCCAGCCCCTTTGCCGCCAGGTCTGAGGCGATGGCCTCGAAGGCTTCCGCGGAGCTCATGCCGTCGTAGGCGCCGGAGTTCACCAGCCGGCCGTAGTCCGTGTAGGCGGCCTCCGCCAGATCGCAGGCACCGTCACCGGTGGGCTCGATCACCTGCCTGATGGGGATGCCGTACTTGCGCGCGAACTCCCAGTCGCGCTGGTCGTGTCCGGGCACCGACATGACCGCGCCGGAGCCGTATTCCATCAGCACGAAGTTGGCGACCCACACCGGCACCGGGTCTCCGGTCAGGGGGTGGGTCACCGACAGGTCCGTGGGCACCCCTTCCTTTTCCAGGGTGGCGACCTCGGCTTCCGCCGTCTTCATGTTGCGGCATTTGTCGACGAAGGCGGCCACCGCCGGGTTCCGCTCGGCGGCGCGCCTGGCCAGCGGGTGCTCGGCCGCCACCGCCACGTAGGTGGAGCCGAGCAGCGTGTCCGGCCGCGTGGTGTAGACAGTGAGCGGGTCCTGGGATCCGGAAACGGGGAAGTCGATGTCGATCCCCTCAGAGCGGCCGATCCAGTTGCGCTGCATGCTCTTCACCGACTCGGGCCAGCCTTCCAGCCGATCCAGCTCGTCCAGAAGCTCGTCGGCGTAATCGGTGATCTTGAGGAACCACTGGGGCATCTCGCGGCGTTCCACCGGCGCGCCGGAGCGCCAGCCGCGGCCGTCCACGACCTGCTCGTTGGCCAGCACCGTCTGATCCACCGGGTCCCAGTTCACCATCGAGCTCTTCCGGTACACCAGCCCCTTCTCGTAGAGCCGGATGAAGAACCACTGCTCCCAGTGGTAGTACTCCGGGTCACAGGTAGCGAACTCGCGGCTCCAGTCGATGCCGAAACCCAGGCTCTGCATCTGCCCGCGCATGTAGTCGATGTTGTCCCGGGTCCACGACGCCGGGGGAATGCCGTTCTTGATCGCCGCGTTCTCCGCCGGAAGCCCGAACGCGTCCCAGCCCATGGGCTGCATCACGTTGTAGCCCTTCAGCCGGTGGTAGCGGTTGATCACGTCGCCGAGGGTGTAGCAGCGGACGTGGCCCATGTGCAGCTGGCCGCTTGGATAGGGAAACATCGCCAGGCAGTAGAATTTCTCGCCCGCGCCCGACTCGCCGGCCCGAAAAGCGCCGGCCTCGTCCCAGGCCTCCTGCACCGATTTTTCGACCACGTGCGGGTCGTAGCTCGCGCTCATGGAATATCGATCTTGTGGGTTCTCGAGAGCGCGCAAGGATACCACCGCGCGCCGGGGTGGTCTCTTACGGTGCCTCGGAGCGCCCGCCGCCGGCAGCCGCCGGCACGGCCCGCCGCCGGAACACGGCCAGCACCAGCAGGGCAGCCAGCAGCGCCAGCAGCGGTCCGTGACCGAGCCGGGTGAACGGCGTGCTGCCCGACATGGTCCGGTACTCGCCACGCAGCGCCGCCGCTTCGAACTGCGGCAGCCGGCCGCGGACCGTGCCGCGCTCGTCGATGATCGCGGTGACGCCGTTGTTGGTGCCCCGGAGCATCCACCGGCCGTTTTCCCGCGCGCGCATGCGCGCCATCTCCAGATGCTGCAGCGGACCGATGCTGGCCCCGAACCAGGCATCGTTGGATATGGTCAGGAGCACGTCGGCCTCGGCCGCCTGGGTCCGAACCAGGTCTGGATACACCACCTCGTAGCAGATGGCCATGATGCCCCGGTGGCCGCCGAGCTCGAGCAGCGGCTGGCGCCAGGGACCCGACTCGGCGTGGGACATGGGCAGGTCGAAGAACTCGATGGCGCCGCGCAGCAGCGATTCCAGCGGCACGTACTCGCCGAACGGGACCAGCCGGCGTTTCACGTAGCTGCCGCCACCGGTTCCCAGCGCCAGCGCCGTGTTGCGGAACACGATGTCGCCCCCCGGCAACCGATCGAGTGCCGGCAGCCCCAGCACCAGGGCCGAGCCGGATCGTTCCCCGCGAGCGTCGAGCGCTTCCAGGACCTCGCCGGCCTGGTGCGCAAGATAGGTCAATGCGGCCTCCGGCCAGATGATCAGATCTGCACCCCAATGGGGCTCCGTCAGCGCCTGGTAGGTGCGAAGGATCGGCACGCGGCTATCCGCCAGCCATTTGACCCGCTGGTCCACGTTGCCCTGCACCAGGGCAACCTCATGGGTCTCTCCAGGCTGCACCCAGCGCACGCCGTCCAGGACCAGGCCGGCCAGCCACGGCGCCGCCGCCAGCAGCCCGGCGGCCGCAGCCGCCAGCGGGCGGCGTTCGCGCAGGAAATCCACGGCGAGCACCAGCATGACCGCGCCGAGGGCAAGGGCGAACCCCACCAGCAGCACCCCGCCCACCGGCGCCAGGGCGCCGAGCGCGGTGTCGAGATGGGCATAGCCGGCGTAGAGCCAGGGAAAGCCGGTGAGGAACCAGGTGAGCAGCCACTCGAAGCCGCTGTAGAGCGCCGCGAACGCGAACGCGTCGGTCCAGCGCCCGGCACCGCGCAGGCGTGCAAACAGCCAGCCGTTCGCCAGCGGAAACAGCGCCATGCCGGCGACGAACACGGCCACCAGCGCCGCGGCCAGCGGCGGCGCGGCGTTGCCGTGAACGTTGATGCTCACGTACACCCACGATGCGCCGACACCGTACTTGCCCAGACCGAACAGCCAGCCCGAGAGCGCCCCGTTGACCCCGGGGCTGCGCAACACCGCGAACCAGCCGGCGAGGGCGACCAGGCCGAGCGGCCAGTAGCCGAACGGCGCCAGGGACAGCGGCAGCAGCGCGCCGCAGCCGAGGGCCGTCAGCGCGGCTGCCCACCGTGGGATCATGAATTGGAGATGCGTTTGACCTGGAGCAGCCGCAGCCGCCGGGAGTCGGCGTTCAGAACCTTGAAGCGCAGATTGTCGATCTCCACTGCCTCGCCGCGGTCCGGCAGATGTCCGAACGCCTTCAGCACCAGACCGCCGACGGTATCGAACTCCTCCTCGTCAAGGCTGGCGCCGAAGTACTCGTTGAAGTCGTCGACCGCCGTCGTCGCCTTGACGTTGTAGGTCTGGTTGTCGAGCTGTTTGATGAAGCTCTCGTCATCCACATCGTGCTCGTCCTCGATCTCGCCGACGATCTGCTCGAGCACGTCTTCGATGGTCACCACGCCGGACACGTGGCCATACTCGTCGACCACCACGGCCATGTGGTTCCGGGTGTTGCGGAACTCCTGCAGCAGCACGTTGAGGCGCTTGCTCTCCGGCACCACCGCCGCGGGGCGGGTGCAGTCCTTGATGTCAAAGTTGCCGAGCTCCTTCGACAACGCCAGGGGCAGCAGGTCCTTGGCGTGGAGAATGCCCTTGATGTCGTCGAGATCGTCGCCGATCACGGGGAAGCGGGAGTGCTGAGAATCGATGATCGCGGACAGCAGCACGTCCGGCGGGTCGCTGGCCTTCAGGTACACGAGCTGGGTCCGCGGGATCATGATGTCGCGAGCCTGCATGTCGGATACCTGCAGCGCGCCGAAAATGATGTTCAGCGCTTCCGCGTCCATGAGCTGACGGTCTGCCGCGTCGCGCAGCATCTCCATCAGCTCGGTCCGGTCCGACGGCTCGTCGCTGAACAGCGCCGAGACCCAGTCCAGAATGGTCCGCTTCGACGCGGCTGGGCTGCTTTCGCTCATCCTTCCCCGTACGGATCGCGCACACCGAGGCGACCCAGTATCCCCGTTTCTAATTCTTCCATGACCGACGCCTCGGCCTTGGTCTGGTGATCGTACCCCAAAAGGTGCAGAACGCCATGCACCACCATATGGGCGAAGTGATCCGGATAGCCTTTGTCCTGAGCCACGGCTTCCCTGGCCACGATCGGCGCGCACACCACCACGTCGCCCCAGATCAGCCCATCCGGCAGCACCACGTCGGCGGGAAAGCTGAGCACGTTGGTAGCCGCGTCCCGGTGGCGGTAGTCACGGTTGAGCGTCCGGGATTCCTCTTCGTCGACCACGCGGATACAGACGTCGCCGTCGACGCCCGGCTGCGGCGCCGGGCGCACCGGCTCGGCCCCGGACAGGGCCGCCAGGGCCCAGGATTCGATCTCGGCGGCGGCAGGCGTGGCGATGTCGGTGACGATCTGCACGTCAACCGGCATTGCGGTCGGGGTTCCGATCCCTGTCACTGCCGGCAGCGGGCTCCTGATAGGCAGCGTACGCTTCGACGATCTTCTGCACCAGCGGATGCCGGACCACGTCCCTGGAGCTGAAGTGGGTGAACGTGATGCCTTCGACATCCCGCAGCACGCTGCGCACGTTCACCAGCCCGGATTTCTGACCCTTGGGCAGATCGATCTGGGTGATGTCGCCGGTGATCACCGCCGTCGAGGAGAAGCCGATCCTGGTGAGGAACATCTTCATCTGCTCGATGGTGGTGTTCTGGCTCTCATCGAGAATGATGAAGGCGTTGTTCAGAGTACGGCCGCGCATGTACGCGAGCGGCGCCACCTCGATGACGTTGCGCTCGATGTACTTGTGCACCCGGTCCACGCCCATCATCTCGTAAAGCGCGTCGTACAGGGGGCGCAGATAGGGGTCGATCTTCTGCGCCAGGTCACCGGGCAGGAAACCGAGCTTTTCTCCCGCTTCCACCGCCGGACGAACCAGCAGTATCCGCCCCACCCGCTGGCTCTCCAGGGCCTCCACGGCACATGCTACCGCCAGATAGGTCTTGCCGGTGCCAGCCGGACCGATCCCGAAGTTCACGTCGTGCTCGCGGATGTTCTTCACGTAGCCGAGCTGGTTGGCGCCGCGCGGCATCACCGTCTTGCGGCCGGTGTGGACCACCGGGCCACCGTTGTCGGTATCGGCGCCGCCGGGATCGTCGCGGGCCAGCAGCTCGTCGACGCCGGACTCCTGCAGGTAGAGATGCACCACGTCCGGGTCGATGGAATCCCGCTCCGCGGTTTCCCGGTACAGCTGCGTGAGCAGCGCGCTCGCGGCCTTCAGCCGCTGCTCCGGGCCGCTCAGCTGAAACACGTTGCCGCGATTCCGGATCAGCACGCCGAGGCGCTTTTCCAGATGCTTCAGATTCTGATCGAAGGGCCCGCACAAGGCGGCTAGACGTTGGGAATCGTCAGGTTCGAGGATGACTTTGGTGGTCAGCGCGACCACGCGGGATGGATCCTGGCTCAATGGCGGCCCTGTGCGGAGAACATACCCGTAGCATATGGGCCATGCCGGGGGTGTCAAATGAAGAATCTGCTGCCACCCACCGGGCAGCCTCGGCCTACAGGCGCCCCCGCAGCGAGTTGGGCAGCGCCTGCTCGATCAGCACGTCGGCGAAACCGCCGATGAGCGAGGTGTCCGGCGCCGGGAAGTTGACGACCCGGTTGTTCTCCGTGCGCCCGGAAAGGGTCACGGCAGCCGGGCCGGAGCCGGCAGTCGGCCGCTTCGCCCGGCCCGTCACCAGAACCCGCTGGCAGGTGTCGACCATGGCCTCGGAGATCGCCTCGGCCTGGGCGCGGATCCGCCCCTGCAGGCGGTCCAGGCGCTGCTTCTTCACCACCTCGGGCGTGGGGTCCGCAAGGCCGGCGGCCGGCGTTCCGGGTCTGGCGCTGTAGATGAAGCTGAACGAGGTGTCGAAACGAACCTCCTCGATCAGCGCCATGGTGTCCTCGAAGTCCGCGTCGGTTTCCCCTGGAAAGCCGACGATGAAGTCCGATGACAGGCTGATCGACGGTCTCACCCGGCGCAGCGCTTCGATCCGCTCGCGGTAGTCGGCCGCGGTGTGACCGCGCTTCATACGCGCGAGAATCCGGTCCGATCCGGACTGCACCGGCAGGTGCAGGTGGTCGACCAGTGCCGGAACCTCGGCGAACGCCTCGATCAGGCTGTCCGAGAACTCCACGGGATGGGACGTGGTGAAGCGGATCCGCTCAATCCCCGGAACCTCGGCAACGTAGTGGATCAGCTCGGCGAGATCCGCCACGTCGCCGTCGATGGCGCCGCGGTACGCGTTCACGTTCTGCCCGAGCAGGTTGACTTCCCGGACCCCCTGCCCGGCCAGCGCGACGATTTCCCGCATCACGTCCGCCACCGGGCGGCTCACTTCCTCGCCCCGGGTGTACGGCACCACGCAGAAGCTGCAGTACTTGCTGCAGCCCTCCATCACCGAGACGAACGCCGACGGCCCATCGGCCCGCGGCGCCGGCAGGTGATCGAACTTCTCGATCTCCGGGAAGGTGACGTCCACCAGACGGACCCCGCCCGGCGCGGCCGCGGGCGCAGGCGCGGCCGCCGCATCGACCATCTGCGGCAGCCGGTGCAGGGTCTGCGGGCCGAACACCATGTCCACATAGGGGGCCCGGCGCTGGATCTCGGCGCCTTCCTGGCTCGCAACGCAGCCCCCTACGCCGATGACCAGATCGGGGCGCCGGGCCTTCAGGGCCTTCCAGCGGCCGAGCTGATGGAACACCTTCTCCTGGGCCTTCTCGCGGATCGAGCAGGTGTTGAGCAGGATCACGTCCGCGGCTTCGGCGCTGGCCACCAGCTCGTAGCCGTGACTCGCGCGCAGAACGTCGGCCATGCGCGACGAGTCGTACTCGTTCATCTGGCAGCCATGGGTCTTGATGAAAAGCTTTCTGGGCAACTGGTATTCCGTCCGTGGGTGGTGCTCTGCGGGCCCCGCCGGGCAACCGTGCGGCCGCCGACCGCCGGGAGCGCGGATTATAGAGGCTTGCAATTTGCCCAGACACCTCTATATACCCAGGTCAGTCCATCCCGTGGTGATCCATGTCCGACAATCGCAAGCAGATGTACAAGGTGCTGTTTTTCAACCAGGGCCAGATCTACGAGCTCTACGCCCGTGCCATCTACCAGAGCGATCTGTACGGCTTCATCGAGGTGGAGGACTACGTCTTCGGCAGCCGCAGCAACATGGTGATCGACCCCAGCGAAGATCGGCTGCGAACCGAGTTCGACGGGGTCCAGCGGAGCTTCATTCCGCTGCACTCGGTGATCCGCATCGACGAGGTGGACAAGGAGGGGGTGGCCAAGATCACCGACAGCAAGGGCGGCAACGTCACCCCGTTCCCCATGCCGCTGCCCCGGGACGGCGGCAAGTCCTGATGCGCTGCGGCTGCCGCTGATGGCGGCCGACCCGGCGCCCTGGGCCGGCCCGCTGCACTGGGCGGAACGACACCCCGACAAACCAGCCTGGATTTTCCCTGACCGCGCGGTCAGCTATGCCGAGCTTGCCGACCTGGCGATCCGAGGCGCCCGGCTGCTGCGCTCCCTGGGTCTCAACACCGGCGACGGCATCGCGGTGCTGGCGCCCAACCACCCCAACTCGCTTGCCGTGCACTGGGCGGCACAACTCGCCGGCCTCTACTACACGCCGGTCAGCGTGCAGTTTCAGCGCGCCGAGGTGCAACACATCCTCGGCGACTGCGATGCCCGGGCGCTGGTGCTTCACGCCAGCCAGCAGGACAAGGCCGCAGCGGCACCGCAACCGATCATCCTGGACATGGAGCGCTGGGCCGAGCTGGTGAGCGCGGAGCCGGCGATCCTGCCGGCGGACGCCGCTGAAGGCGCCGAGATGCTGTACTCGTCGGGAACCACCGGCAAGCCGAAGGGCGTGCGCGCGGCACGACCCGGAGCGCCGCTCAACACGACCTCGGCGCTGTTTCAGCGTCGCGTCGCCCTGCACGAGATCGGCCCCGACACCGTCTACCTTTCCACCGCGCCGCTCTACCACTCGGCGCCCCTGCGCTACAACAACATGGTGCAGCGCTGCGGCGGCACCTGCGTGATCATGCCGCGGTTCGACGCGGAGGCGGCGCTGGCGCAGATCGAACGCCACCGCATCAGCCACAGCCAGTGGGTGCCCACCATGTTCGTGCGCCTGCTGCGGCTGCCGGACCCGGTCCGCCGGGCCTACGACCTGTCCAGTCATCGCCTCGCCATTCATGCGGCCGCGCCCTGCCCGCCGGACATCAAGCGGCAGATGCTGGACTGGTGGGGTCCCATCATCCACGAGTACTACTCGGGAACCGAGGGCAACGGGCAGACCGCCATCGGCCCCGAAGAGTGGCTGAGCCACCCCGGATCGGTGGGGCGACCGCTGCTCGGCAACGTCCACATCCTGGATGACGACGGCAGCGAGCTGCCGCCGGGAGCAACCGGTCGGGTGTTCTTTTCCGGCGGGCCGCGCTTCGAGTACTACAAGGACCCGGAGAAGACCGCGGCCGCCTACGACGAGCGCGGCTGGTCGACCCTGGGTGACATCGGCCATGTGGATGCCGATGGCTATCTCTACCTCACCGACCGGGCTTCCCACATGATCATCTCCGGCGGCGTGAACATCTACCCGCGCGAGGTGGAGGACGTGCTCATCGGCCATCCGGCGGTGCGGGATGCCGCGGTCTTCGGCATTCCCGACGACGAGTTCGGTGAGGCGGTGAAGGCCGCCGTGGAGCTGACGGACGGCGCGGAGATCGACGCGCAGACACTGATCGACTACTGCCGGGCCCGGCTCGCCCACCTGAAATGCCCGCGCAGCATCGACTTCCACGTCGAGCTGCCCCGGCATCAGACCGGCAAGCTCTACAAGGCGGCCCTGAAACGCGCTTACTGGCCGGATTCCGCGGCCTGATGCCCACGCCGCGGCGTGGCCGCGATCGTCAGGCCACCGCGCGACCGCCTGCCGCCCGATCCCCGGCCGCCCGGGACAGCCGCTCCCCGGCCAGCCGGTCGGCGATCCGGCTGGTGGGCTCGCCCGTGGCATCGGCGCGCCGGAAGATCGCTTCCAGCCGTTCGGCAATCCCGGCGATACGGCCGTCCACCCAGGCCGGGTCAGCCTGACCGAGGAACTCCGCCGCAATGCTGATCACGCCGCCGGCATTGATGACATAGTCCGGCGCGTACAGCACCCCGTGCTCCGTGAGCCGCTCGCCCACGTCGTCGCTGGCAAGCTGGTTGTTGGCCGCGCCGGCCACCACCCGGGCGTGCAACCCGGCAACCGTGTCCCGGGTCAGCGCCCCGCCCAGCGCGCACGGCGCCACCACGTCGACCTCGGCCGCGAGGATCTCGGCAACGCTCACGGGATGCGCGTCGAGCTCCTCGACCGCGCGCTGGACGCGGTCTTCCGCCACATCGGCGACCCACAGCTCGGCCCCGGCCGCGTGCAGCAGCCGGGCGAGGTTGAAGCCCACGCTGCCGAGCCCCTGCACGGCAACCCGGACCCCCTGCAGATCTCCGGCGCCGAGGCGGAAGCGTACCGCTGCACGGATACCGGTGAACACACCCTCGGCCGTGCGCGGCGACGGATCGCCACCGAGGCCCGAGGTGCCGAGACCGGATACGTAGCGGGTGCGGCGCGCAACGACACGCATGTCGTCCACGCTGATGCCGACGTCCTCGGCGGTAACGTAGCGCCCCTGCAGTTCCTCCACCCAGCTGCCGAAGGTCTCCAGCTGACGGACGCTCAGCGGCCGGCGGCCGCCCCCGCTTTGCGGCGCGCCGAGAATCACGCTCTTGCCGCCGCCGAACGGAATGTCGGCCAGCGCGTTCTTGAAGGTCATGCCCCGGGACAGCCGCAGCGCATCGTCCATGGCGCTGGCCGCGTCCGGATAGACCCAGTGGCGACAGCCGCCGGCCGCCGGGCCGAGCACGGTGCTGTGCACCGCGATGATGGCCCGCAGGCCGCAGCCCGCGTCCTCGCGAATGACCACCTGCTCGTGACCTGCGTCGAACGGTTGCATGCTTTCTGCCCTGGCGTTTCTGGCCGGTTCTATGACCCCGCCATCCTAGCCGCGGCGCCGGGAAAATTCCTTGCAAAGATTCGCTGAAGGGCCCTGTCGGAGACTTCCTCATGCTTGAATTTAGCCGTTGACGCATGATTAATTCTCAAGAATGCAGAACCAGACGCCCCTGGACGACTTCGATCGCCGCATCCTCGCCCTGCTCCAGGAGGATGCCTCCCTGTCCGCGGCAGAGATCGGCGCCCGCATCGGGCTGTCCCAGTCGCCCTGCTGGCGGCGCATCAATCGGCTGGAGAAAGAAGGTTACGTGAAGTGTCGCGTCGCGCTGCTGGACCGCCATCGTCTCGAGCTCGACGTGCTGGTTTTCGCCCTGGTCAAGCTCACGGCCCACGGCCGGCGGTCCCTGCCGGAGTTCGCCGAAGCCATCCGCCTGCGTCCCGAGGTCCTGGAGTGCTTCACCCTGATGGGCGACATGGACTTCCTGCTGCGCATCGTGGTGCCGGACATTCAGGCCTACGAACGGTTCTTCTTCGAGACGCTGTCCCAGTTGCCCGGCGTGCAGGAAGTGCACTCGAACATCGCCATGTCGGAGATGAAGTCCACCACCCGCCTGCCGCTGTAGAGGACCCGGGCCTCAGTAATCCTCGTCGAGCAGCGGAAACGCGCTCAGCACGCCGGGCGCGTTCACCGGCACCGCCGGCACCAGCAGGTCGGGATTCAGTGCCTCCAGGGTAGCGGCGCCCAGCAGGGCCATGGTGGTGTGCACCTCGTGCTCGAGGATTTCCAGCGCCCGCAGCAGGGCCGGCGCGCCGCCGGCGGCCAGCGCCAGCGCTTCCAGCCGGCCCACGCCCACGGCCGTCGCGCCGAGACACAGAGCTTTCACCACGTCGGCGCCGCGGGTGAACCCGCCGTCGACCAGCACCGGCACCCGCCCGCCAACCGCCTTCACCACTTCCGGCAGGCAGTCGATGCAGCCCCGGGTGTGATCGAGCTGGCGGCCGCCGTGGTTCGAGACGTAGACCACGTCCACGCCAAACTCGACGCAGCGCGCGGCGTCCTCGGCGCTCGCCACGCCCTTGACCAGCAGCGGGATGTCGAACCGATCCTTGACGTGAGCCACCGTGTCCCAGCTCATTCGGGCCTGATGGCTGAAGTCGCTGGCGCCGGAGCGACTGCCGGACGGCGGCACGAACCCCTTCAGGATGTCGCGCTCCCGGCGCGAGTAGACCTGGGTGTCCACCGTGAGGCAGAAGCCGGTGTAGCCGGCCTCCACGGCGCGCCCGATGACGTCGTCCATCCAGGCGTGGTCGCCCATGAGGTACAGCTGGTAGATCCGGGGGCCGGGCACCGCGGCCGCGACCGCCTCGAAGTCCGGCAGGCACACCGAGCTCAGAATCTGCAGCACTCCGAAATCCCGCGCCGCTTCCGCTGCGGCCGCGCCGCCATCGGGATGGAACACCTGCAGCGAGCCTATCGGCCCCAGCACCACAGGAATCCGCAGCGGCGTGCCCAGCAGCGCGGTGCCGGCGCGCACGGCGCTCACGTCGTTCAGCACCCTCGGTCGATACGCGAGGCTGTCGAGCGACTGACGGTTGCGCCGGAGCGAGGTCTCGCTGTCCGCGCCGCCGACGAGATAGTCCCAGTGGTTCCGGCTCAGATTCGCGCGGGCGCGCTGAACGATCTGATGCAGCGTGTGAAACGTCACCGGCGGCCTTCCCCTCTGGCGGCTATCCCCGCCGCGATGCTATCACGGTTAGAATGGCTGCCTTTCACGGGCCGGTACGGGGAGCGAGACGGATGACGGCAATGGTGATCGTAGGCGCCGGACACGCAGCAGGCCAGGCGGCCGCGAGCCTGCGCCAGGAAGGCTACGACGGCGACATCGTCATCATCGGCGACGAGCCGCACATCCCATACCAGCGCCCGCCGCTGTCGAAGCAGTACCTGGCCGGCGAGCACGGCCTGGAGAAAGTCTATCTGCGCCCGGCCAGGTTCTACGAGGACAAGGGCGTTAGCGTGAAGACCGGCGTGCACGTGGACGCCATCGACACCGCAGAGAAAACCGTGACCACGGACGCCGGCGAAACCATCGGCTACGACAAGCTGCTGCTCGCCACCGGCGGACGGCCGCGCCGGCTGACCATTCCGGGCTACGACCTGCGGGGCATTCACTACCTGCGCGGCATCGACGACGTCGATAGCATCCGCGAGGAAATGGCGCCCGGACGGAAGCTGGTGATCGTCGGCGGCGGCTATATCGGTCTGGAGGTGGCCGCTGTGGCAGTGGAGCACGGCCTCGAGGTACACGTTCTCGAGATGGAGCAGAGAATCCTGCAGCGGGTGACCACCGAGCGCATGTCCGCCTACTACCATCAGCTGCACGAGTCCCGCGGGGTTCATATCCACACCGGGGCGGCCGTCACCGCGTTCAAAGGCAGCGGCCACGTCGCCGGGGTGATCTGCGGTGACGACGGCGAGGAGTATCCGGCCGACATCGTCATCGTCGGCATCGGCATCATCCCCAACACCGAAGTCGCCCAAGCGGCGGGCATCGAGTGCAGCAACGGCATCGTCGTGGACGACCATTGCCGCACCTCGGCCCCGGACGTGTTTGCCGCCGGAGACTGCACCAATCATCCCAACGCATTGCTCGACCGGAGACTGCGACTGGAATCCGTGCCCAACGCGATGGAGCAGGCGCGCGTGGCGGCCTCCAACATGTGCGGCGGTGACAAGACGTACGCCAGCATCCCCTGGTTCTGGAGCGACCAGTACGAGCTGAAGCTGCAGATGGTAGGGTTCTCTGCCGACGGCGACGTCGAGGTGGTGCGCGGCGAACCCGACGCCAACCAGTTCGCCGTGTTCTACCTGAAGGACGGCAGGCTGGTGGCCGCCGACGCGGTAAACAGCCCCAAGGAGTTCATGGTCTGCCGGCAGCTCGTGGGCAAACCCGTGGACGCAGCCGCCCTGGCGGATCCCGACACGGACCTGAAAACCCTGCTGAAGCGCTGACGCTCCGGCTAGTGCGACGCCCCGTAGCTCATACGCTGCAGGCCAGCACCCGGGAAATCTGACACAGCGGCCGGCCGCTCTGGGCGCGCCACTCGTCGAACGCATCCTGCACCTGCTGCAGGGCACGACGGCTGGTCGGCTCCCGGTCCACCACCCCCTGCGCGGCCAGCGCCTTGACCACGTCGGGCGAGAGCAGCGGCGTGTCCTTGCCGACGAAGCGCAGGAAAAACCGGCCCGTCTGCCCGCCGAGGCGATCGCCCCGACGCTTCAACTCCTGCCAGAGCCCGATGAAATCCGATTCCGGCCACGTCGCGAGATACGCCCCGAACCCTCCGTGCTCCTCGCGCACCTCGAGGATGAACGCGGCATTGCGCGGAACCGAACGGATCTTGGCGGCGTTGCGCACGATCCGCTCGTCCGCCGCGAGGCGTTCCAGCGACTCCTCACCGAGCATGGCGCAGTCGCTGACGTCGAAGCCGTCGAAGGCGGCTTCGAACCCCGGCCACTTGCGCTCGATGATCTGCCAGACAAAGCCGGACCGGAACACGCAGGCGGTCATTTCCGCCAGGTAGCGGTCGTCGGGCCGGCGGCGCAGCGCCCGCGAGCTGGCGGGTTCGGGCAGCAGGGCCTCGAGGGCGGCGGCTCCCCCCTTGCGCTCGGCCGCACGCTGAAAGATGCTAGCGAATGATTCCACGACCAGCCCTCGGGGCCACGGCAGCTGCATGATCAACGTGGTGGACAAAGAGCGTCAAGGTCTGGATCCGAAGCTGAAGGACCTGATCGACGAGGACACGGACGATGCCCGTGACCTGGTCTACTGCGGCGTCTGCTCCCAGGCCGTAGCCCGCAAGTCCGACGTGACCTCCATCAACGGCAGCCATACCCACCGCTGCACCAACCCCTATGGCATCCGCTTCAACGTGGCCTGCTTCAGCGACGCCCTGGGCTGCGACCTCTCCGGGCAGCCCACTGCCGCCGACACCTGGTTCCCCGGCTTTCACTGGCGCCTGGCCACCTGTTCCGGCTGTCGGCTGCATCTCGGCTGGTACTTCGAAAGCGGCCAGGAGTATTTCTACGGCCTGATCCAGGACCGCATCCGCGCCGAGTGACGGGTAGCGCGCACCGAGGTCGGAGCACGCCCGGCCGTTTCACGCTTCTCCGACAGATCGCTGTGATAGCATCCCCGCGCTATGCCCGCGTCCACCGTCAGCAGCATTGAGATCAGCAAGGACTACCTGCATTTCAATGCGGCGCACTTCACGCTGTTCTCTGCCACGGAGCGCGAAGACCTCCACGGGCACACGTTCTTTGTCGCGGCAACCGTGCAGAGCCCGATCGGCGACGACGGTCTGGCCATCGACTACAACGTCTTCAAGACCGCGATCAAGGCGCTGTGCGACCAGCTCGACGAGAAGGTGCTACTGCCGGAGCTTTCACCTCATCTGCGCCTGGAGCGGGAGGACGACTACCTGGTGGCCAGATTCGCCGGGGAGCGGATCCCCTTTCTGCCCCGAGACGTGCTGACGCTGCCGGTACGCAACATCACCGTGGAAGAGATGGCCGGCTGGTTCCTCGCGCGCCTGCTCGAACAGCCGCAGATCGCCGACCTCGACATCCTCGCGCTGGAGCTCCGGGTCTCCTCCGGCCCCGGGCAATGGGCAGCCGCCCGGTGGGCCGCACCCGGAGAGAAGCCGTGAAAACCCTGCTCATCACCGGCGGCAGCGCCGGCATCGGCGCCGCCACTGCCGAGCGCTTTCTCGACGCCCACTACCGGGTGATCAACCTCTCGCGCCGGCCCTGTCCGGTAGCCGGCGTGGTGCACCTGAGCAGCGACCTCGCCGACCCGGACTTCTGCCGGGAACTCGCCCCGAAGCTGCGCCTGGAAGTCGAGGATGCGGACAGCCTGGTGCTCGTTCACAACGCCGCACGCAACGCCCACGACAGCGCCATCGACACCGACGCGGAACACATGCGCGACATGCTGGCGGTGAACGTGGTCGCGCCCACAGCGCTGAACAAGCTCTGCTTTCCGTTCATGAAGCCCGGCTCCGCCATCATCTACGTCGGTTCCACGCTGTCCGAAAAGGCCGTTCCAGGCAGCTACAGCTATGTCACCAGCAAGCACGCCATGATCGGGATGATGCGCGCCAGCTGCCAGGATCTGGCCGGCTCCGGCGTGCACACCGCCTGCGTCTGTCCCGGCTTCACGGATACCGAGATGCTGCGCCAGCACGTTCCGGCCGACGCGCTCGACGCGGTGCGCCGCATGTCGGCATTCGAGCGGCTGATCGAGCCGTCGGAGATCGCCGAAACCATACTGTTTGCAGCGCGCAACCCGGTGATCAACGGCGCGGTCATCCACGCCAACCTGGGGCAGGTGGAGCGCTGATGGCCGGCGAGGAGGGGGTCTGGGCGCCGGAACGCCCGGAAGACCGGCCGCGCCCCGACGCGGCGCTCTACGAACGTCGCGAGCGGGTGTTCCTGGTGCTGGCGGGTTTCTTCCTCTGCGCGATGACCCTGCTCAACGTGGTGGGCATCACCCGCTTCGTCGAGATCGGGCCGCTCCAGCTCGCCGTCGGCGTGCTGCCTTATCCGCTTACGTTCCTCTGCACCGACCTGATCTGCGAGCTCTACGGCCGACGGCGCGCGAACTTTCTGGTCTGGGTGGGCTTCACGCTCAACTTCTTCATCCTCGGCATGCTGTGGCTGGGCAACGCGCTGCCGGCCGTCGACCCGGCCAGCCAGCCACCCTGGCAGGTCATCGAGGTGGCCGAGGAGCTGGCGCTCCCCAACGGCCAGACCCTGTCCGGCAGCGTCGAGCTGTTCCAGCTGCTCTACGCCTGCACGTCGGGTGCCGTGTTCGCGTCGATGATGGCGTACATCGCCGCCCAGTACTGCGACGTGCAGCTGTTCCACTTCTTCAAGCGGCTGACCAAAGGCAAGCACCTGTGGGTGCGCAACAACTTCTCGACCCTCACCAGCCAGCTGGTGGATTCGTTCATGGTGATCACGGTTACCTTCGGCGCCACGTTTCTCGCCGGGGGCATCTCGATTGGCGCCATGCTGGCGCTGATGGGCAGCAACTACCTGTTCAAGATGTTCGTTGCGCTCTGCGACACGTTGCCATTCTACTGGCTCACCGCGAAGCTCAAGCGCTACCTGCAGGTGGACACCATGCACGTGCTGGAATGAGGGCCATTACCGCGGGTTCTTCAGAAACTCGCCGTTGACGCAGTTCTGCAGCCGTCCCTGGGTGAGGTAAGCCATCGCCACCTCGCCACCCTTGAACCGCATGTCGTACACGCTCTCGGGCGTGAAGAACGCCGAGTGCGGCGTGATCAGCAGGCGATGATCGATCCATTCCTCGTCGGCCACCCAGGCCTCCAGCAGCGGATGCGAGGGGTTGGCCGGTTCCTCCGGCAGCACGTCGAGACCGGCGGCAAGGATGGTGTCGTCGCGCAACGCCTGGTGCAGGGCATCCAGATCGATGATCGGACCGCGGGCGGTATTGATCAGAATCAGCCCGGGTTTGCTGTGGGCGAGCACCTCGGCGTCGATCAGCTTCTCGGTCTCCGGGCCCAGCGGCAGGTGCAGGCTGACCACGTCACAGGATTCGAACAGCTCAGTCAGGGCCTGCACCCGGCGGATGCCGAGCGCCAGGTCCGCACCGTTCTCACGGTAGGGGTCGTAGAACACCACGTCCATGCCGAGGGCCTTGGCCCGCAACGCGGCCGCGGTACCGATACGTCCGAGTCCCACCACGCCGAAGCTGCACACGGACAGGCGGCGGCCGAACGGGTTCAGCGCCGGCCGCCAGTTGTCGCGCAGCGCCCGCTTCAACTCCCGGGTGTGGAAGGTGATGCCTTTCATCAGCGACATCATCAGCGCGATGGCGTGATCGGCGACCTCCTGGGTGCCGTAGTCGGGCACGTTGCAGACCGGCACGCCCAGAGCACCCCAGGCGGCCAGGTCGATGTTGTCGAAGCCCACCTTGGGCGTCACCAGGATCCGGCAGCGCTGCATCCGCGACCGGTAGATCTCAGGGATGTCCTGGATCGTCACCACGGCATCGCAGCCGGCCCATTGCTCATCGCCGACCTCGTCGAAACGCTCGCAGAACTCGGCCTGACCGGCCGACCCGA
>JBFISC010000020.1:0-24209 GCA_041608775.1 Pseudomonadales bacterium
CGACAGATCGTCGCCGCCGAAGCCGGGCAGGACCATGACCGCCGACCCGTCGCCGCGCGGCTCGTTGCGCAGGCTCCCGGCTGCCAGCGCAAGCGCAGGCAGCTCGAACAGGCCGACGGCTTCCCGCATCAGGTTCTGCCAGCCGCTGCTCGGGGCGATGATGGCGGCGCGTGCTCGTCGCGTCGTCGCGGCAGGCAGGACGTCGGGCTGATCCATGCGGGTTACCTCTGTGGTCGGGGGCGTTGGGTCAGGAAGGTTCGGCAATACGCAGCAGCTGCTTGCCGACGTTCTTTCCGGTAAACAGCCGGTTGAGCGTGTCGGGGATGTTCTCGAACCCCTCCTGCACGTCTTCCTGGTGGACGAGTTCGCCGCTTTCCATCCAGCCGAGCAGGTCTGTTACAGCCTGCCCCGAGCGAGCCATGTAATCGATGACGATGAAGCCTTCCATCCGGGCCCGCATGATCACGAGGTTCATTAGGTTGCTCGGACCCGGCTGGGGCTCGGTGGCGTTGTAGCCGGAGATGCCGCCGCAGAGCACGATCCTCGCCCTCATGTTGATGTGATTCAGCGCGGCCTCGAGGATGTCGCCGCCGACGTTGTCGAAGAAGATGTCGACCTTGTTCGGGCACAGCTCGCCGATCCGCTGGTTCACGTCTTCGTTCTTGTAGTCGATGGCGTCGTCGAAGCGAGCCACGTCTTTGAGCCAGCCGCATTTCTCCGGGCCGCCGGCAATCCCGACCACCTTGCAGCCCTTGATGCGTGCGATCTGACCGGCCACCGAGCCGGTCGCGCCGGCGGCGCCGGAAATCAGCACGGTCTCGCCGGCACGCGGCTGTCCCAGGTCCAGCAGACCCCAGTAGGCCGTGAGGCCGGTGACGCCGAGCACACTCAGGGCGAGGTGCGGCGGGACGCCCGGCGGCAGCTTGCTTACGCCCGTCAGGCCGCCGCTCGGGTTCGTCACCACAAAGTCCTGCCAGCCTCCGGTGGTCTGCACCAGGTCCCCCTTCGCGAAGTCCGGATGCCGCGACTCCACGACCTGGGCAACGGATCCGGCGCGCATGACCTCGCCAATCTGCACCGGGGGCAGATAGCTCTCGCGATCCTCCATCCAGCCGCGCTGGGTCGGATCGAACGACAGGTAGAGATTGCGCAACAGCAGCTCGCCGTCACCGGGCTCGGGGATGGGTGCTTCCCGGTACTCGAAGTTGTCGCGAGTCACCATGCCGTGCGGTCGCTTTGCCAGGACCCACTGTCGATTGACGTTCATCTGTCTGCTCTCCCGAAGTGCAATGAGGATGCGATTAGATCAGGTTGCGCATCCGTCGTCATGGTTCCGTCTTGTCTGGATGCCAGCCTAGTCGGCAGGAACCACCACCGGCATGTAGCTCACGTCGTCGCGCATCGCCGCTCCGAGTACCTCGTCGAAGGGAATGCGCTGGGCGAGCACGGCGTGTCGGACCCGATTGCGTCGCAGCAGGTCGTAAGCCTGCTGCAGGCTGCTGCAGCTCACGTTCCCCTCCGGACCTCTGTCGGCGAGCGTGACGACGTAGCTGCTGCAGTTGGTGCTGTGGATAGTGGCGGAGTGACGCATGGTACGACTCGATGTTGGGTTCGGCGCACAATAGGGAGCGGCCGGTCAACGCGCCGTGAACGCCAGTCGGGTGGACGTGCGGCTCCTCCCGGTCGCGATGGCAGCCGCAAGGTGCTCAACTCCCGCAATGGCCCGGCACGAACCCGACGTCTCCCGCCCGCCGCTGCCACCCGCCATCTGGGTGCTTGGCTTCGTCAGCCTGTTCATGGACGTCTCGTCAGAGCTGGTCCACAGCCTGTTGCCAGCGTTTCTCGTGACGGTGCTCGGGGCCAGCGCGCTGACCGTCGGGCTGATCGAAGGAGCGGCGGAGTCCGTGGCGCTCATCGTCAAAGTCTTCTCGGGCGCGGTGAGTGATTTCCTCGGACGGCGCAAAGCGCTTGCGGTTGTGGGCTACGGGCTCGGGGCCGCGAGCAAGCCGCTGTTCGCGGTGGCGACGACCATCGACATGGTGTTCCTGGCCCGCGTCAGCGACCGCATCGGCAAGGGGGTTCGCGGGGCGCCGCGGGATGCGCTGATTGCCGACCTGGCGGCGGAGGAAATCCGGGGCGCGGCGTACGGGCTGCGGCAATCGCTGGATACCGTTGGCGCCGTGCTCGGCCCCGTGCTGGCGATCGGTCTGATGCTGCTCTGGGCCGGGGACTTCCGGAAGGTCTTCTGGGTCGCCCTGGTTCCCGGTCTCATCGCCGTGGCGCTGCTGATGTTCGGCGTTCGCGATCCAGCGAGGACGCCGGGTCAGCGGTCGGGCATCCCGATCCGCTGGCTCGATCTGGGGCGCCTCGGCAGCGCCTGCTGGTGGATCATCGCCATCGGCTCGCTGTTCAATCTGGCTCGATTCAGCGAGGCGTTCCTGATTCTCCGGGTTCAGGACACCGGCCTTCCGCTGGTCTGGCTGCCGGCAACGCTGGTGGTGATGAACGTGGTCTACGCGGCGTCGGCTTATCCGTTCGGTCGTCTGTCCGACCGGATTTCCCATGGGCGCCTGCTCGCCATCGGCCTGATCGTCCTGATCGGCGCAGACCTGGTTCTCGCGTGGTCGCAGAGCTGGGTAACCACCCTGGTGGGCGTCGGGATCTGGGGCCTCCATCTCGGCATCACCCAGGGCCTGCTGGCAACCATGCTTGCGGCCGTCGCCCCCGAAACCCTGCGTGGAACGGCCTTCGGTGTGTTCGGCCTGCTGAGCGGGGTGGCCATGCTGATCTCCAGCGCGCTGGCCGGGCTGGTCTGGGACGCTGCCGGAGCCGCAGTCACGTTTCTCCTGGGCGCAGGGTTCTCGGCGGTGGCCCTCGCGGCGCTGGTTTCGGGCCCAACCGGGCTCTGGCGGAAGAGGGTCCCGGGTTCCCGCCGATGAGCCCCGGCGGCGTCGGCTCAGTGCCCGAACATCGCGCCCAGGACCCGTCGCAGCCTGCCGGGCGTTCGGCCGCGTCGGCGGATGTCCACATCGTAGACCAGCACCGGCCCGTCGTACTCGACGATGACCCCCTGAGAGGCGCGGAGGATCCGGCGCACGCGGTCGTTGTCCGCGAGCGCGTGGGCGCGGAAGTGGGTGATGCCCTGAGCGCGGGCCTCCCGCGCCAGGCGTCGCAGCAGCAGCCGGCCGAGACCGCGCCCGTGCAGGCGATCCACCACCGCCACGGAGGGCTCGGCTACCGGGGCATCCGGATCGGCGCGGAAGTAGCGGGCAACGCCGACGATGGCGGGCTCGACGTGGCCGGCATCATCCGCGAGGCGGGCGCCGATGGCCACGTGGTCGACCCCGTCGGTGTTGACCAGACCGTCGATGATGAAGGGCGGCAGTTCAGGCATCTGGGAGAAGAACCGCAGGTAGCGCGATCGCGACGACAGGCCGCTGAAACCGCGCAGCAGGTCGGTCCGGTCGGCTGGCCCGATGAAGGCCAGGTCGACGCACTGGCCGTCGGCCAGCTTGCCCTGACGCACGCTGCGCCGTACCGGTTGGGTCGCGGGGGCTGCGGAATCCATGCTGGAGTCTCCATACTGCTGAGATGCTGCGCTGCACAATTCGCAGTAAGGATAGCCTAAAACGATGGCAATCGGGTCAATTTCCGCTCGGCGCCTCAGTCCTTTTTCAGCAGCTCGTACTTCTTCAGGTAGCCACGGAGCTGGTGGTAGGTGAGCCCGAGCAGCTCGGCCGCTTTGCGCTGGTTGTGCCGGGCCTGGTCCATGGCCCGTTCGATCAGGGCGATCTCGAAGTCCTGGATGGTCTGCTTCATGTCCAGCGGCAACTCGGCGGGGCCCGGGTGGCCGGCGGCGCCGTCGGCCGCGGCGCCGTCTGCCGGGGTTCCGGGTTTCGCAGCCGACGACCTGGGGCGATAGGGCGAGTCGAAGGGATCGAAGACGATCTCGCCCACCTCCTGATCCGCCGGGGTGCGGTAGACGCAACGCTCGACCACGTTCTTGAGCTCGCGCACGTTGCCCGGCCACCGGTACGCCAGCAGGGTTTCTTTGGCCCGGCTGCTGAAACCGGCGAAAAGATCGCGTTCGAGCTCGTTGGCCATCGTGATGGCGAAATGCTCGGCGAGCAGCAGAATGTCTTCCTCCCGTTCCCGCAGCGGCGGCAGGGTGATCACGTCGAAGGCCAGCCGGTCCAGCAGGTCGAAGCGGAACTCCCCCGCAGCGGCCCGGCTCGGCAGGTCCTCGTTGGTGGCGGCGACCAGGCGAACGTCGCAGCTCAGCATCCTGCTGCCGCCGACCCGTTCGTACTCGCCGTACTCGATCACACGCAGCAGCTTCTCCTGCACCCGCATGGAGGTGTTGGCCAGCTCGTCCAGAAACAGGGTGCCGCCGTCGGCCCGCTCGAAGCGTCCCTGGTGGGCCTTGGTGGCTCCGGTGAAGGCACCGGCCTCGTGTCCGAACAGCTCGGTCTCGAGCAGCGAGTCGTTGATCGCGGCGCAGTTCAGCTTGAGAAACTGGCTCTCCCAGCGATTCGACAGGTAGTGCAGTCGGGCGGCGATGAGCTCTTTGCCGGTGCCCCGCTCGCCGACCACGAGCACGGGTTTGTCCAGGGGCGCGACCTTCGACACCTCCTCGAGGGTCTTCAGCATCGCCGGGGATTCCCCCAGCAGTCGGTCCTGGTCCGTGGGCATCGGCGGATTCTGCCAACAGTTAGCGAACGATGCCATGCCCGGGGGGCAAGGCCCTCCGGCGAAGATCGATCATTCCGGGATTCACTATAAAAAACAGACAGTTAGCGTCAAAGAAGAAACCTGGCACGGTTCCTGTATCGGTCGGGGGGCAGTCGCCGTACCCGGGCTGACCCCCAAGCCCGGGACGGCACTCACGAGGGTGCGCCCTCGAGTCACATTGGAGGCAGAAGGCATGGGCATCTTTTCTCGCATTACGGACATCATCAATTCCAACATCAACGCCATTCTCGATAAGGCGGAAGATCCGGAAAAGATGGTGCGCCTGATCATCCAGGAGATGGAAGAGGCGCTGGTGGAAGTCCGCAGCACCTCGGCACGCGCCATCGCCGACCGCAAAGAGCTGTTGCGGCGGCAGGATTGGCTGCAGAATGAGGCGCGGGAGTGGGAGCGCAAAGCGGAAGTGGCCGTTCAGAAGGGCCGCGACGATCTGGCCAAAGGGGCGCTGGTGGAACGCAACAAGGCCACCGAAGCCCGCGAGCTGCTCGATCGGGACCTGGAGATCCTCGATGACACGCTGGCCAAGCTGAGCGGCGACATTGCTGCTCTGCAGGCCAAGATCAAGGACGCCAAGGCCCGGCAGAACGCCATCATCCTGCGCGGCAAGGCGGCCCAGTCCCGGCTCGGAGCCCGGCAGCGCCTGGCTGACCACAGCATCGACGACGCCATGCAGCGGTTCGAGACCTACGAGCGCAAGATGGACGATCTGGAAGGGCAGGTGGAGTCCTACGACCTGGGTCAGAAAACCCTGGCGGAAGAGATCGAGGATCTGGAAGCCGACGAGCGCATCAACGAAGAGCTGAAGGCGTTGAAGGCCAGAGTGAGCGGCGCCTCGCCGACGCCGGCACCGCAGCCCGGTCCGGTGGCCGGTCACGGCGAGGGCACTCCTTCGGCCAACGGCTAAGGAACGGTCATGGAATTCTTACTGGCCCCGACCATCATCTTCATGGTGTTCGTCGCGCCGATCTGGATCTTCATGCACTATCGCAGCAAGCAGAGATCCCAGAGCACCCTGTCGGAGGATGAGCGCACCGAGCTGGAAAACCTGGCCGCCAAGGCGGAGCTCATGGTCGAGCGCATCGAGACGCTGGAGGCGATTCTCGACAGCGAGACTCCCGGCTGGCGTAACCGCATGAGCGGGGAGTACCGCCATGAGTGACGGCAGATACGAACGTGGCGGCGCGTCCCGATCTTCCCGCCGGCCCGCAGACGATGCCGGCGACTTTCAGGCATCTGTGGCACGCCTGGAGCGGGCCGTGGACGAGCTGGTCAGCACCGCCCGGACTCAGGTATCGGATCGCGCCTCGGCGTTCTTAGACGAGACCACCCGCCGCCTCGAGCGCGAGCTGGATCGCCGCGAGCGGCGCAACAGCGAGCGCAGCAGCGGCGCAGCGGCGCGCAGCAGCGGTCGCCGCTCGCGTCCGCATGAGGATCCGCTGGAGGGGTTGCCGCGGCGCCTGTACAAGGACCCGTCGCGGGAGAAGATCGGCGGTGTCTGCGCAGGGATTGCGCGCTATTACGGCGTGGAACCGTGGGTGATTCGCTGCATCGCGGTCACTGGCCTGCTGTTCTTCCCGACCATCGTGTTTCCTGCCTACTGGATTGCTTACTTCGTCATGGAAAAACCTCCGGAGCTCGACGATGACGGCCGCAGCCGTCGTCGCAGCCGCCGCTGCCGCGCCCGGGCGCGCCGCCGCGACGCTCGCAATCGCCACGACCACAGCTCACCGACGCCGGAACTCGGCCCGAGGCTGTCGCCGCGCTACAGTCTGCGCAATGTTCAGGCTGACCTCACTGAGGTTGAGCTGCGTTTGCGGCGGATGGAAACCCACGTGACCTCGGGTCAGTACGAGCTGCAGCGCGAGCTGCACAAGATCGATGGTGGCGCCGACAAGTCGCGCTAGTCAGGTGAAGTCCGGGCGCCGGTCGGCGTAGGGAGAAGGTATGGACGTCTTTACCATGGTCGTTGTCATCGTCACCGTGTCCTGCGTGGCCGGTGTGTTGAACAACTTCCTCAAGACCAAACGGGCGACCCACGACCAGGCGCCGGCCGAAGACCTGGTTGCCGAGATCGACGCCTTGAAGGAGCGCGTCGCGGTGCTCGAAGAAATCGTTACCGACGATCGTTACCGGCTCGATCGCGAGTTGAACCGCCTCGGCTGATTCGACTCATGCAAGCAGCCTGGCGGTCACGCGATCGGGGTAGTCGGTGAAGATGCCGGTGGCGCCGGCGCCGATGAGCGCTCGGGCATCCTCGACCTCGTTGACCGTGTACACGAAGGCCCGCAGTCCCTGTTCCCGCGCCTTCCCTAGTCGCTCGGCCGTTGCCGCGCGCTGAGACAGGTTGATCGCCCAGGCATCGAGTCCGGCCGCCACGGACCAGGCATCATCTCGCCAGCGGTTGAACAGCGGCGCGATCCGCGTGTCCGGATCCAGCCGTCGGTACGCGGCCAGGCGGCGGTGGTCGAAGGACGAGACCAGCCAGTCCACCTCCGGGAACCGGGAAATGAAACGGGCCGTGGGCTCGGCCGTGTCCGGTCCCTTGAGCTCCACGTTCAGCCCCACGCCGGCAGGCAACTCGGCCACCACTTCAGTCAGGAACGGCACCGGCCAGCCGCCGCCGGCGTCGAGCTGGCGGAGACTCACCAGGGTCTGCCCAAGCAGGGTGCCGGTACCGTTCGTAGTGCGATCGAGGGTTTCGTCGTGGATCACCACCAGCTCGCCCGCGACGCTGTATACGTCCAGCTCCACGGCATTGACGCCGCAGGCATAGGCGCGGCGGAAGCTCGGCAGGGTGTTCTCGGCCACCAGGCCGGCCGCCCCGCGATGGCCGATCACCAGCGGCGTCGGGTCGGAAAAGCTCATAGGATCTCCCGAGTGGCTCTCTGGTCGTGTCCTGGCCGACATTTCCGGGACACGGCTGATGGGAAGCTACTACAATGCCGGCCGATGAGTTACCAGGTTTTGGCCCGCAAGCTGCGGCCTGCCACGTTCGATGCGCTGGTGGGCCAGGAACACGTGGTGCGCGCGCTGCGCCATGCTCTGGACCACGACCGGCTGCATCATGCCTACCTGTTCACCGGCACCCGCGGGGTCGGCAAGACCACCATCGCCCGGGTGCTCGCCAAGTGCCTGAACTGCGAGCAGGGGGTCTCGTCCACGCCCTGCGGCGAGTGCTCGATCTGCCTTGAGGTGGCGGAGAATCGATTCGTCGACCTGATCGAGGTGGACGCCGCGTCGCGGACCAAGGTCGACGACACCCGGGAGCTGCTGGAGAACGCCCAGTACTTGCCCACCCGCGGGCGCTACAAGGTGTATCTCGTGGACGAGGTGCACATGCTCTCGGCCTCGAGCTTCAATGCGCTGCTGAAGACCCTGGAAGAGCCCCCGGAGCACGTGAAGTTCCTGCTGGCGACCACCGATCCGAAGAAGGTGCCGGTAACCGTGCTGTCCCGGTGCCTGCAGTTCCAGCTCAAGAACATTCCCGCAGAGCGAATCGCCAGCTACCTGGCCGGCGCGCTGGACGAGGAGGGGGTGACTTTCGAGGCGGCGGCCCTAGACAGCATCGCCGCTGCCGCCCGGGGCAGCATGCGGGACGCCCTGTCCATCACCGATCAGGCCATCGCCTTCGGCCAGGGCGCCGTGCGTGCCGGTGACGTCGCCGACATGCTCGGGCTGGTGGGGCGCGACCAGATCGCCGCGCTGCTGGACGCCATCGGCAGCCAGAATGCCGGGCGTGTTCTCGAGGTCACGGCGGAGCTGGCCGAACGTGCCGTGGACTTCGAGGATCTGCTGGCCGAGCTCATCGGCGCGTTTCACGCCATGGCGGTCGACCAGGCGCTGGGCGCCAACGATCCGGCGCCGTTCGCGCCGGAAGTCGTGCAGCTCTACTACCAGATCGCTTTGATGGGCTACCGGGACCTGCAGATCGCGCCGGACCCGCGCTGCGGCCTGGAGATGACGCTGCTACGCATGCTGGCGTTCGCCCCCGACCCGGCCCAGGCCGAGCGCGTCCCGCGCAGCGACCGCGCAGCCGCACCCACCCCGCGCCGCCAGGAGGCGTCAGAGCCTTCAGCGGATATAGAGCCTTCAGCGGACGAAGAACCCGCAGCAGGCAGACAATCAGCTCCTCCGTCCCCGGCAGCCCGTCAGGCCAATGCCCACCGGCAGGCGCCGGCCGCCCGATCGGCGTCTTCGGAGGAGGTAGCTGCACCGGGCTCGGTGCCCTGGCATCAGCTGGTCGCAGAGCTGCCGCTGTCCGGGGTTGCGCGGATGATCGCCGAGCACTCGGAGCTGTTGGGTTGGGACGAAGGGGTGTGGCGGCTGCGTCTCGACCGGGACCACGACACCCTGCTGTCCGATGCGCCGGTCGCCGCCATCGAACGCGCCCTGGCGGCTCGCGAGGGCGACCGCTCGGTGAAGGTGCGCGTGGAGATCGGCGACGTGCAGCGGGAAACCCCGGCACGCCGTTTCCAGCGCCTGCGCGAGGAGCGGCAGCGGGCGGCGGAGGAGGCCCTTGCCACCGATCAGACGGTGCGTACGCTGCTCAGCGAGTTCGGCGGCCGCATCGACGGCGTGAGTCCCATCGAGTAGCCCCTGCCGGTTACACTGGCGAACGAGATTTCAGGCAGCAGGTAGCGGACGATGAAAGGCCTTGGCGATTTGATGAAGCAGGCTCAGGCCATGCAGGAGCGCATGCAGGGCCTGCAGGAAGAGATGGCGGCCATGGAGGTCGATGGCGAGAGCGGTGCCGGCCTGGTGAAGGTCACCATGAACGGACGCCACGAGGTGCGTCGCGTGAACATCGATCCCAGCCTCCTCGGCGAAGAGAAGGCCGTGCTCGAGGATCTCGTTGCCGCTGCATGCAACGACGCGGTTCGCAAGGTCGCCGACGCCCACAAGGAAAAGATGGCCGGCATGGCGTCGGGTCTGGGGCTGCCGCTGGATAAGATGCCGTTCAATCTCTGATGTCCACGAGCCCGTTGATCGATCGCCTCATCGAGGCGTTTCAGGTGCTGCCGGGGGTAGGGCCCAAGAGCGCTCAGCGGATGGTGCTGCACCTGCTGCAGCGTAACCGCAGCGGCGGGCGTCATCTCGCCGAGGTGCTGGTCGAGGCGGTGGACCGCGTGGGCGAGTGTGAAACCTGCCGCAACCTGTCGGAAACGCCGCAGTGCCGGCTCTGCAGCGATCCCCGGCGCGACGACGCGGTGCTCTGCGTGGTGGAATCCGCGGCCGACGTGCTGGCGCTGGAGCATGCCGGTGGCTTTCGCGGCCGCTACTTCGTTCTCCACGGCCACCTGTCGCCCATCGACGGCATCGGGCCCGAGGCGCTGGGCTTGGAGCTGCTGGAACGGCGTGCCCGCGAGCTGCGGCCGGCGGAGGTCATCCTGGCGACCAACCCCACGGTGGAAGGCGAGGCCACGGCACATTACATCAGCGAGCTGCTGACCGGCCTGGTGGACAACGTCACCCGGATTGCCCATGGCGTGCCGCTGGGCGGGGAGCTCGAATACATCGACGGAGGAACGCTGGTTCATGCCCTGCAAGGCCGACGCAGTATCCGCTAGCTGGATCGATTCCGATGAGGCGCTCTCAGCGGCGGCCGCGGGTTGGGGGCGGATCGTCGGGATCGATACGGAGTTCCAGCGCACCGACACTTTCTTTCCGCTGCCCGGGCTCTATCAGGTGTCTCACGGCGACGACGTGTTTTTCCTGGATCCGCTGGAGATCGGCGACTTCAGCCCGCTGCTGGAGGTCCTCGAGGATCGCCGCATCACCAAGATCATGCACGCTTGCTCGGAGGACCTGGAGCTCATGCGCCACCATATCGGCGCCGTACCCGTCGGGCTGTTCGATACCCAGCTGGCGAACGCCTTTCTCAGCCCGGACTACAGCGTGAGCTTCACCCGGCTGGTGGAGGAGCGGCTTGGCGTGGCGCTGGTGCAGCACGAGACCCGTTCCAACTGGCTGGCCCGGCCGCTGTCGGAGGAGCAGCTGCGCTACGCCCGGGAGGACGTGCTGTACCTGCCGCCGCTGCACGCGGTGCTGCACGACGCTCTGCTGGAGTCCGGGCGGCTGGCATGGTTTCGTGACGAAATGGATCGGCGCGGGCGCTTCGAGCTTGGCGATCCGGAACGTTACTACCTCTCGATGAGTAAGGCCTGGCGCCTGCCCGGTCCGGTGCTGGCACGGCTGCAGGCCCTGGCGGCCTGGCGGGAACGTCAGGCCATGGCCGAGGACCGGCCGCGTAATCGGATCGTGCGCGACGAGCACCTGCTGCATCTGGCCGGACTGGACGACTTGGCGGTCGATGACGTTCGCGACGCGCTGCCGTCGGGCGTCGCCCGTCGCTACCAGGACGCGCTGCTGGCTGCCCACGCTGAGGGTGCGGCCGGTGCCGATCATCCTCCGGCCGCGGACCCGCCGCTGGACAGCGAGAGCAATGCGGCGGTGCGGAAGCTGCGGGAGCTGGCTCGCTCCCGGGCCGAGGCCCTGGGAATGGCGCCCGAGTTGCTGTCGCGCAAGCGCGAGGTCGAGGCCTGCGTGCGCGAGTTCACCGCGACCGGCCAGTTATCGGAGGCCTATCGCGGCTGGCGCCACGAACTGGTGGGCGAAGCGTTCGTCGAGATCCTGGAGAACCGGCGATGAGCCCCGCTGTGGGGGTATACCCGGTCGGGCATTCAGGCCGCGGGAGCGGTGGTTGATGGGCAGTGACAGTGGCCGGCACGTTCGCGTTTACCGGAGCAGCCGCAAACAGGAGATGTACCTGTTCGTGGATGCCGAAGACGACCTGGCCCCGGTGCCGGCGGCGTTGCTCGAGCGTTTCGGGAAACCGCTGGAGGCGCTGTCATTGATGCTCACCGCCGATCGGCCGTTGGCGCGGGCGGAGGCGTCCCGGGTGCTCGAGTGCATCGAGACCGACGGCTACTACCTGCAGCTGCCACCGGTCCTCGAGGGTTGGAGCGCGCCGTGAGTCTCTGGGAACAGCCATGAGCTTCTGGGAACAGCCATGAGCTTCTGGGAACAGCCATGAGCTTCTGGGAGACAAAGACACTGCAGGAGCTGACCCCCACGGAGTGGGAATCCCTGTGCGACGGGTGTGCGCGCTGCTGCATGATCAAGCTCGAAGACGAAGACGACGGTCGCGTGCACTACACGGATCTGGTCTGCGACCTGCTGGACCTGGACGCCTGCCGCTGCACCCGCTATCCCCAGCGCCACGAGCTGGTGCCGGACTGCATCGAGTTCGACGCCGATCTCGCCGCGCAGCTGCGCTGGCTGCCGAAGACCTGCGCTTACCGTCGGCTTGCCGAGGGCCGCGGCCTTGCCGACTGGCACCCGTTGATCAGCGGGCGACCGGACAGCGTGCACGCGGCGGGCATCTCGGTGCGCGGCCGGGTACTGCACGCGTCCGAGGTGCACGAGGATGAGCAGGTGGAACACGTCGTTCGCTGGGTGAAGATCTGATGACGCCTTACGGCTGGGCCTGGGTAATCGTCGTGGCGATGGTGCCCTTGGGCCTGTTTACGCTCGCCCACCTCACCCGCGGAGTGAACCTACCGCGCAGCAAGCGCGTCGCCGCCCTGCTGATCGTGGTCTGGCTGGTGCTGCCGGCGCCGGTGCCCGGTTACCCGGGACACTACGCGCCGGCATTTCTGGTGCTGACATTCGAGTGGTTGTTTCAGAACCCTGGAGAACCCCGGACCGCGGCACTGATCCTCGCTGCCGGCACCGTGGTCGCCGTTGGCCTCGCGCTGCTGGCATTCACCCTGGGGCGTCGCCGGCGCTGACCCCGCCCGTCGGATCCTGCCTACACTTAGGGGATATGAACGGATATCTCCTCGATCTCCGGAAGCGGCAATCGGGTTTGCTGTGGCTGCTGGGGCTGCTGGGGCTGCTGGCATGCCTGCTCGCGCCCGGAGCAGCGTCCGGGGCCGCGGCGGCCGAAGGCCGTGAGCCCGTCGCCGATGCCGGATCCGCCGATGTCCGGCTGATCCTGGATGTGTCGGCGAGCATGGGTCGGTCCGATCCGGACGACCATCGCGGCGAAGCCCTCGGTCTGCTGTTGCGGCTGCTGCCGGAGGATGGCAACGCCGGCGTGTGGACGTACGGGCGGTTCGTCAACATGTTGGTCAAATACGGCCGCAGCGACGGGCTCTGGAAGGAGAACGCGGTGATCCTCACCCGGGATCTCGCCTCCGTGGGCCAGCGGGCAAATCTGCTCGAGGCCGTGGATCGGGCGAGCTGGGACCGCGCAAGCCCGGGCGCCGGACCCGCCGACCTGATCCTGCTCACCGACGGGCACCTGGACGTGTCGGACGATCCCGGCACCAACGCCGGCCAGAGGCGGCGGCTGCTGGGCGAGCTGGCCCCGGAGCTGGCGTCCGCCGGTTTCCGCGTGCATGCGCTGACCCTGTCCGATCAGGCGGACGCCGAGCTGCTTGGGCAGCTTGCTGCCCTGACCGGTGGCTACCACGGCCGCCTCGCGTCGCCCCGGGAGATGCCCGCAGGCCTGCTGGATCTGCTCGGCTGGGTGGCCGCCCCCGCGGTCCTCCCCGTCGCTGCCGCCGGGACTTTCCGGGTCGCCCCCGGCGTGCGTGAGCTCACCGCGCTCCGGCTCGGCGGCGGTCTGGATCAGCCGGTGGTGCTGGTTGATCCGACCGGCGCCCGGCTGGAACGCACCTCGCCGCGAACCCGGGTGCGTTGGCACCTCGGCGAGTCCTATCAGCTGGTGTCGCTGCAGGACCCGGCGCCTGGACTGTGGCGATTCGAGGGCCCGCCGGGAACCGCCGGGGACACCCGGGTGTTCGCCTACGGGGACCTGGCTGGGGTCTACCCGGATCTGCCCGGCACCCTGTTTCCAGGTGGGCTGCGGACCTTTTCCTTCAACCTGGTCAGTGCCGGGGAGCCGGTGGTCGATCCCGAGTTCCTGGACCTGGTAACGGTATCGGCGCGCCTGCTGGGCCCGAATGGTCCGATACCCCTCGTGGTGGAGGGCGGCGCTCAGGGCAACTACCAGGTGAACCTGCTGGGCCCGCATGCCCAGGGCGAGTACCGCCTGGAGACCCGGGTTTCCGGGCCGACGTTCCTGCAGACGCTGGCGCTGCCGCTGGCGCTTCGCAACCCGCTGAACATCGAGGTGCGGCCGTTGGAGGACGGGCTGGTGCTCTGGACCCGGGTCGAGGCGGCAGAGCTGGATCACGACAGCCTGCGGGTTTCGGCCGTCGTCAGGCGGCCCCCGGGCGCGGCGCGGCTGTTTCCGGTCGAGCGGCACCCGGCGGGCCTCTGGAAGCTGACCATCCCCGGCGCTCGCGGTATCGTAGAAGTCGAGTTAAGTATCAAAGGTAACTATTTGAATCTTAGACCTTTTGAGTTGCGGACCCAACCGATTCGATTGGTCCTGCCGGTCACCGGCGTGGAGCGGGTGAATCTGGGCCTCGACGGCCGCCCGATCCTGGTGTCGACGCCGGCGCCGCCGCCGGCGCAGCCGCAACCTGCCCTGAACGATCCGCCGCAGGGCGCGAGTGAGCCCGGCGACCCGGACCAGGCCGCGCCTGACGGGCCACCTTCCGCGGCCGCGCTGATGGCCGTGACCGGGGCCAGCGAGGCCACGCCGGCGCCGGTGTTTCCCTTCTGGCTGGCCATGATGGCGGGGGTGATCAATCTGCTCCTGGGTGCCTCGCTCTGGTGGCTGATACGAGCCCCGCGGGCCCGGGTCGAGGACGATCAGGCCGTGGCGAGCTTGAAGGCCCGGCTCGGGATCGAGGAACCGGCCGACGCCGGCGTGCCTGCTGCAGACGCGGCGGCATCGGCGGTTGCTTGATCCGCTCCGGCGCGCTCCTATAAAGTACCGGGTTTTCCCAGCTACGATCCGTTCGTCGTTCTGCCCTGCCCGGGGCGTGTGCCCGGAGGGGATCCTACAATCCCTGTGCCGGGTGCCCAGCAACGTTCGGACCCGACCAGCATCTGCGAGACCTTTGCATGATTTTTGACAGTACCGACACCTACATCTCCACCGAAGAGCTCAGCATGGCGGTGGATGCCGCGGTCAAGCTGGAGCGCCCGCTGCTGGTCAAGGGCGAGCCCGGCACCGGCAAGACCATGCTGGCCGAGGAGGTGGCGAAGAAGCTCGGTCTGGAGCTGATCCAGTGGCACATCAAGTCGACCACCAAAGCGATCAACGGCCTGTACGAGTACGACGCGGTGTCGCGACTGCGGGATTCCCAGCTCGGTGACGAGCGGGTGAAAGACATCCGCAACTACATCAAGAAGGGCAAGCTCTGGGAGGCCTTCGATTCCGATGAGCGGGTCGTGCTGCTCATTGACGAGATCGATAAAGCCGACATCGAGTTTCCCAACGACCTGCTCCAGGAACTCGATCGCATGGAGTTCTACGTCTACGAGCTGCATGAGACTATCAAGGCCAAGCACCGGCCGATCGTGGTTATCACTTCCAACAACGAGAAAGAACTGCCCGATGCGTTCCTGCGCCGCTGCTTTTTCCACTACATCAACTTCCCGGACCGCGAGACGATGCAGGCCATCGTCGACGTGCACTTCCCGGAGGTGAAGCAGAGCCTGGTGAAGGAGGCGATGGAGATATTCTTCGACGTCCGGAAAGTGCCCGGCATGAAGAAGAAGCCGTCGACGTCGGAGCTGATCGACTGGCTGAAGCTGCTGATGGCCGACGACATTCCGGACGAGATCCTCACGAACCGGGATCCGAGCAAGGCCATCCCGCCGCTCTACGGCGCGCTGGTCAAGAACGAGCAGGACGTGCACCTGCTCGAGCGGCTGGCTTTCATGAACCGTCGAGACAGCCGCGGCTGAACGATCCGGGATATCGTCGATGCTGATCAACTTCTTCCTGACCCTGCGGAAGTACAAGGTCCCGGTAACCATCCGCGAGCTGATGGACCTGCTGCAGGCTCTGCAGTATCGGCTGGTGTACGCCAACATCGACGACTTCTATCTGCTTTCGCGCACCTGCCTGGTGAAGGACGAGAAGCACTACGATAAGTTCGATCGTGCGTTCGCGGCCTATTTCAAGGGTCTGGAGGACCTCCACGGCCTGCTCGAATCACTGATCCCGGACGAGTGGCTGCGCCGGGAGTTCGAGAAGTCGCTGACGCCCGAGGAGCTGGAGAAGATCAAGTCCCTGGGCGGGCTGGAAAAGCTCATCGAAGCGTTTCAGGAAGCCCGCGAGGAGCGGGAGCGGCAGGAGGCGCAGAAGGGCCGGGAAGGGGAAGAAGGCCAGGAGGGCGACGACCCGAACCGAACCGGACGCAAGGGACCGGGCGGCATGGGTCAGGGCAAGAAGAAGAAGGCTAAGAAAGTCTGGGATCAGCGCCAGTACAAGAACCTGGATGACTCCGTGGAGCTCGGCACCCGGAACATCAAGCTGGCGTTGCGCCGGCTGCGCAAGTTCGCCCGCTCCGGCAAGGACGAAGAGCTGGACATGGACGACACGATCAAGTCCACGGCTCACAACGGCGGTATGCTCGACATCCGCATGCGTCCGGAACGCAAGAACACGGTGAAGGTGCTGCTGTTCTTCGATATCGGCGGTTCCATGGACGCCCACGTTAAGGTCTGTGAGGAGCTGTTCTCCGCGACCCGCACGGAGTTCAAGCACATGGAGAGCTACTACTTCCACAACTTCATCTATGAATCCGTGTGGAAGGACAATCGCCGGCGCATGAACGAGCGCATTCCGACCTGGGAGATCCTCAATAAGTACGCCCACGACTACAAGGTCGTCTTCGTCGGCGATGCCACCATGGCACCCTACGAGATCACCCACGCCGGCGGCAGCGTCGAGCACTGGAACGAGGAGCCCGGCGCCCAGTGGATCCAGCGGTTCACCGACCTCTACGACAAGCTGGTCTGGATCAACCCCACGCCTCAGGAGACCTGGGAGTACTCCACCTCGGTGGGCATGACCAAGGATCTGGTTGACGGGCAGATGTACCCGCTGACCATCCGGGGTCTCGAAGAAGGCATGAACTTCCTCTCCAAGTAGCCGTGGCGGGCTCCCGCACGCGGCGGGAGCAACGTTCTCGAACGCGGAGTTGCATGGCCAGCGCATCACCTGAGTCAGAGCCTGGCGCATTTTCTGCCGGTGAGGTCATGGTTCGCGACCTGACCCGGCTGCGCCGATTGGCCGGACGGGATCCGGGTGCGTTCCGCGAGTTGTTGCAGCGCTCGGCCGCGGACCTCGCACGGCGCCGGGCCAAGGCCCTGAATCTGGAGTACCCGCCGGACCTGCCGATCACGGCGCACGTGACGGAGATTGCGCGCCTGCTCGAATCCCATCAGGTCGTGGTGGTAGCCGGGGAGACGGGGTCCGGCAAGACTACGCAGCTGCCGAAAGTCTGCCTGCAGGCCGGCTTCGGTCGGCGTGCGGCCATAGCGCACACCCAGCCGCGGCGCCTGGCTGCCCGGTCTGTCGCCGCGCGCATCGCGGAAGAAGTCGGGGTCGCGGTGGGCGACGCCGTGGGCTACGCGGTGCGGTTCAGCGATCAGACGGGACCGGACACCCTGGTCAAACTGGTCACCGACGGGCTGCTCCTGACCGAGATCCGGCGCGACCGGCTGCTCGAAGCCTACGACGTCGTCATCGTCGATGAAGCCCACGAACGCAGCCTGAACATCGATTTCCTGCTCGGCTATCTGAAGCGGCTGCTGCACAGGCGGCGCGATCTTCGGGTCATCATTACCAGCGCCACCATCGACGTGGCGGCATTTGCCTCGCACTTCGACGGCGCGCCGGTGGTGGAGGTGAGCGGCCGGGGCTACCCGGTGGAGGTGCGCTACGTCGGCGACGACCGGCCCCAGGAGGAGCGCCTGCTGGAGTGCCTGGACGACATCGAAACCGGACCCCAGGGCAGGGCCCGAGACGTGCTGGTGTTCCAGTCGGGCGAGCGGGAGATCCTCGAGACCGCCCGCCTCCTGCGGGAGCGGGTGGGCGACCGCTTCGACATCCTGCCGCTGTACGCGCGCCTGGCCAGCCGCGACCAGCAGCGGGTGTTCCAGCCCGGCAAACGGCGCCGGGTAGTACTGGCCACCAACATCGCGGAGACCTCCATTACCGTGCCGAACATCGGCTACGTGGTGGATCCCGGGTTCGTCCGCATCAGCCGCTACAGCTACCGGTCGAAGCTGCAGCGGCTGCCGGTCGAGCCGGTGTCGCAGGCCAGTGCCAACCAGCGCATGGGACGGTGTGGCCGGGTGGCGCCCGGCGTCTGCTACCGGCTCTATGACGAGGCCGATTTCCTCGCTCGCCCGGAGTACACCGAACCGGAGATCCGGCGCACCAATCTGGCGGCCGTGGTGCTTGCCATGGAGGCGTTCGGGCTCGGCGACGTCGCCCGCTTTCCGTTTCTCGATCCGCCGGACCCCGGCGCGGTTCGCGACGCCCGCAAGCTGCTCGAGGAACTCGGTGCGCTGGTCGACGGCGCGCTCACGGACGTGGGCCGCCGGATGGCCCGGCTGCCCGTGGATCCGCGCCTGGCGCGAATGCTGGTGGCTGCGGACCAGCATCGCTCGCTCGCGGAGGTGCTGGTCATTGCCAGTGGCCTGGCGGTGCAGGATCCGCGCGAGCGGCCGCTGGAGAAACGGGGCTCCGCGGACCGCGCCCACGAGGCCTACAGCGATGAGCGATCGGACTTCCTGGCGCTGCTGAAGCTCTGGAACTTTCATGAGCAGGCGCGTCAGGAGAACAGCCGCAGCGCATTGAAGCGTCTGCTGGAAAAGCAGTTCCTTTCCCCAGCGAGGCTGCGCGAGTGGCGCGAGCTGCACCGTCAGCTGCTGCTCGCGGTGCGGGAGCTCGGCATGCGGGTCAACGACCAGCCTGCGGGCTACGCGGAGATCCACCAGGCGGTGCTGGCAGGATTGCTCAGCCTGGTGGGTCTGCACGAGGAGAAGGGCAGCTATCTGGGCGCACGCAACCTCAGGTTCCGGATATTTCCTGGATCCGGGCTGGCGGAACGGACACCGAAATGGCTGATGGCCGGCGAGATCGCCGAGACGCGCCGGGTCTACGCCCGCTGCGTCGCCGCTGTGGAAGCCGCCTGGATCGAAGCGGCAGGCGCTCACCTGGTGAAACGCAGCTACAGCGAGCCTCACTGGAACGCCCGGCGCGGCGAAGCGGTGGCGTTCGAGTCGGTATCGTTGTACGGGCTGCCGCTGGTGGAGCGGCGCCGCATCAGCTACCCGCGAATCGACTCCGCTCTCAGCCGCGAGCTGATGATCCGTCATGGGCTGGTCGTCGGCGACGTGAAGCGACCGTTGCCGTTTCTCGAGCACAACCTGGCTTTGATCCGGGAGCTCATGGAGCGCGAGGCGCGGGGACGGCGTCGCGATCTGCTCATCAGCGACGATGAGCAGGCCGCGCTCTACGCCGAGCGCCTGCCCGAGGACGTGTCCAGCATCGGTCAGCTCGAGCGCTGGTGGCGCAGGGCCGGGGATCCATCGCGGTCGCCGCTGTTCTTCAGCGAGTCTGACCTGACCCGCGAGAGTGGCGTGCGCTTCAGCGAGCAAGACTACCCGTCGTCGTTGAGCCTCCGTGAGGCGAGCTTCGAGCTGAAGTACCGGTTTGCGCCCGGAGAGCCCGATGACGGGATCTCGCTGCGGGTCCCGCTCGGCGCGCTGCCGGCCATCGTGCCCGAGGCCCTGGAGTGGTCCGTCCCCGGGTTCTTCCCGGCGGTCTGCGAGCAGTGGCTGAGGTCCCTGCCGAAGAGCAAGCGGCGGGTGCTGGCACCGATTCCGGACAGGGTGGCGGAGATGCTGCCGCTGCTGCTGCGCGATGATCGCTACCGTCACGGCCGGCTGCCGGTGGCGCTGGCGCAGATCGCCGAAGACCTGTACGGGCTGAATATCGCGGCAGGCGATTGGGATCGCAGCCGTGTGGATCCCCATCTGCTGATCAACGTGCAGGTGATCGGCGCCGACGGCAAGCTGCTGGCCCAGGGTCGCGACCTAGCGGCTCTGCAGGCGCAGTTTGCCTCGCAGGTTCGCGCCCGGGTGGACGCCGGGGTCGGCGACGGTGTGGAGCACCCGGGGCTCACCCGTTTTCCTGAAGGCGTCACGCTGGAGACCACCCGCGTGGTGGAGGACGGTGGCGGCCAGGTGGTGGTCTACCCCGCATTGGTGGACGGCGGCGATCATGTGGACCTGAAGGCGCTGGCATCCGAGGCGGAGCAGCGTCGCGAGAACCCGCGGGGCTATGCCCGACTGGCGCTGCTCAGCCTCGGTCAGAGCGCGAAGCACCTGAAGAAGCGGGCCGAGCGGGAGCGCGAGCTTGGTCTGCACTACGCGGCCCTCGGCAGCGCCCGCGCCCTTCAGGACGAGCTGCTGCGGGGCGCCGCCTGGTACTGCTTCTTCTCCGAGGGGCCGCTGCCGCGAACGGGTCACGAGTTCGAAACGCGTCTGCGGGAGCGCCGAGCGGCCTTTGCCGGTGTGTTCGAGCAAGTTCTCGCCGAGCTGCGGGGCATTCTGGCGCGGCGCTTCGAGCTCGTTCGCATCCTGCAGGATCTCGACTCGCCGGCGTACGCCGCTGCGTTGGCAGATGCTGGTCGACAGCTGGAACGGCTGGTGCCCGCGGACATTCTCTCCCGGACACCGCGGTCCTACCTGGGCGAGCTGCCGCGCTACCTCGACGCGATTCGTTACCGGCTGGAGCACCTTCAGGGCAAGGTCGCCAGGGATCGCGACGCCATCGCCGTAGTCACCGGTTTTCAGGAACGTCTGGAGCGATTGGCCGGGGCGTCGGGAACGCCGGATACGGAATACCAGCGGCTTCGCTTCGCCCTCGAAGAGTTGCGCATCGCGCTGTTCGCCGAGCCGCTGGGAACGCGGGGCAAGGTTTCGCCGAAACGGCTCGATCGGGATTTCCTTGCGCTGGAACGTGCCGTCGGCCTGGTCTGAGAGGGGGCGCGCCGGAACGCGGGCTGATAGCATCCTGTCCGACACGGCGGAACCATGGATAGGGCGCTGGGTCATAACGCAGGACGCTCCGAAAGCATTACCAGCCAGCCGTATCCGGAGCGCCTGTCATCACGTCAACACACTATGGCCGGGGGTTGGCCTCGGAGAGGAGAACTAGACCATGCTGAAGATGAGAATGAAGCCGGTGGCCGCTGCCGTGGGTACCGCGTTCGTCGCTTCCCTGGCGGCGAGCAGCTATGCCGACGTTCAAAGCAATCCGTTCGGTGCCGAGGAGCTTGACGCCGGCTATGACCTGCTCGCGAAAGGCGAGGGCGAGGGCAAGTGCGGCGAAGGCAAGTGCGGCGAGTCCAAGTCCGAGGGCGAGGGCAAGTGCGGCGAAGGCAAGTGCGGCGAGTCCAAGTCCGAGGGCGAGGGCAAATGCGGCGAGGGCAAGTGCGGCGAGTCCAAGTCCGAGGGCGAGGGCAAGTGCGGCGAGGGCAAGTGCGGCGAGTCCAAGTCCGAGGGCGAGGGCAAGTGCGGCGAAGGCAAGTGCGGCGAGTCCAAGTCCGAGGGCGAGGGCAAGTGCGGCGGCGCTGCCTGAGCCTGGGTTCCGTCTGACCCGGTTCGATGAAGTCCCATCCGGTTGAAGGCGCAGGCATCGGTCTGCGCCGAGGTCTGATGGCCGACCTTGCCACCCTGGAGGGGTCGGCCGTCGACTTCATGGAAGTGGCGCCGGAGAACTGGATCGGGGTAGGCGGCCGTTTCGGCCGCCAGTTCCGGGCCCTGGCGGAGCGGTTTCCGCTGGTCTGTCACGGCCTGTCGCTGTCCCTGGGAGGTCCCGCACCGCTCGACGTGGCGTTGCTGCGGTCGGTGCGCGACTTCCTCGACAGCCACCGGGTGCGTTGCTACACGGAGCATCTCAGCTACTGCAGCGACGACAAGGGCCATCTCTACGATCTCATGCCGATACCGTTCACCGAGGAGGCGGTGCATTACGTGGCGGGCCGGATCCGTCAGACTCAGGACATTCTGGGGCGGCGCATCGGCATCGAGCACGTCTCCTACTACGCGGCTCCGGGACAGCGACTGTCCGAGGTCGATTTCATCAATGCCGTGCTGGCCGAGGCGGACTGCGACCTGCTGCTCGACGTCAACAACGTCTACGTCAACGGCATCAACTTCGACTACGACCCGTATCAGTTCCTCTGCGACATCGATGGCGCCCGCACCGTGTACGTGCACGTCGCCGGGCACTACGTTGAGGCCGAGGACCTGCGGGTCGACACCCATGGCGCCGCCGTGGTCGATCCCGTGTGGGATCTGCTCGCGGCGGCCTACCGGCAGTGGGGCGTGCTGCCGACGCTGCTCGAGCGGGACTTCAACTTCCCGCCGCTGGAAGAGTTGCTGGGGGAGATCGAGCACATCCGCCGCCTTCAGCAGGCCGCCGAGCGCCGTGCCGCGGCGGGGTGACAACCTACCCGGCTTCGTCGCGCAGCAGCTCGATTTCGCCGCCCACATCCGCAACCCCGACGCCCATCCGCGGCCGGCGGATGTCGAACCGCGCCGGATGCAGATCTATCTCGATCTGTTCTACAACAACATCGAGTCGTTCCTGGCCGGCGCCTTTCCGGTCGCGAAGGAGGTGCTCGGAAGCGAGCGCTGGCACGCGCTGACTCGGGCTTTCGTACACCTTCACGCCAGCGAATCTCCTTATTTTCTTGATATTTCTCAAGAGCTTCTGAGCTTTATTGAAAGTGGTCCGGAGCTTTCCCTCAGCGATGGCAGCGCGTTCGAGCTGCCGCCCTTCCTGCTCGAGCTGTGTCATTACGAGTGGGTTGAGCTGGCCCTCAGCGTCGCTGAGGAGGAGATCCCGGAAACCGGCATCGACCGCGACGGCGAGCTGCTGGAGGGAGTGGTCGTGGTGTCACCGCTGATCTGGAAGCTCGGCTATCGCTTCCCCGTCCACGAGATCGGCCCGGACAACCAGCCGGATGTCCCCCGTGACACGCCGACCCAGCTGGTGGTGTACCGTCGTCGCGACGATCGGGTCCGATTCATGGAGGTCAACGCGCTGACCATGGCGCTGCTCGATGTTCTCGAAGGCAACGTCACCGGCTCCGAGGCGTTGCGGCAGCTCAGTACCCTGGTTCCCGATCTCGACGCCGACGTGGTGCGGTCCCGGGGCCTTGCAACCCTGGAGCGATTGCGAAATGCTGAGGTGGTGCTCGGTACCCGGGCCCAGACTGGAGAGCGTTCGTGATTGTTCCGATGTCCCGCGTCGCCGGCGGGCTGCTGGCCGGCGCCCTGCTGCTTGGCTCGCTGGGTGGTGCCCCGGCGGTGGCCGAGCAGGCCGCGGCGACCGCCGACCCTTTCGAGCCGGTCAACCGCCGCATCTTCGCGTTCAACGACGCCCTGGACACGTGGTTCCTGCGCCCGGTGGCGAAAGGCTACGACACCATCACGCCCGAACCGGTGCAGCGCAGCGTCGGCAACGTGTTCCGCAACCTCGCGACGCCGGGCATCGCGCTGAACCAGCTGCTGCAGGGCAAGCCGCGGGCGGCGCTCGGCGACTTCACCCGCTTTCTGGTCAACAGCACCGTAGGCATTGGCGGTCTGTTCGACCCGGCGGCCGCCAACGGGCTGCCGCGCCACGAGGAGGATTTCGGCCAGACCTTCGCCAGATGGGCGGGTGGGAGTCAGGGGCCATTCCTGCAGATTCCAGTGCGAGGTCCCGCGACCACGACCCACGCGCTCGGCATGGTTTTCGGGGTTTTCACCAACCCGCTGATGCTGCTGTCCTCGACCCAGGACCGGGTCATCGGCAGCGCCGTGGACGTGGTCGACACCCGAGCCCAGCTGCTGTCCTCGGAGCGCCTCATCTCCGGCGACAAGTACCTGTTCCTCCGGGACGCCTACCTGCAGCGGCGGGAATTCCTGATCAACGACGGGGTGGTGGAAGAGGACCCGTTCCTGGACGATTTCTAGCCGCCCACGGCTGCCCCGCGGACACGCGATACTAGCTTGTCATACCCGGGATAAGGGAGTAGGGTTCGCATCCCATCAATGATGGCTTTACACCGTCAAGCATGAGTCTGGTCCTGGCATCGGCCGACAAGGAATCAGCGGCTCGCCTCCTCAACCAGCTCAAGCAGCTAGGCCTCCCTGTGCTTTCAGCAACCGACATGCAGGTCGTGATGAACCTCTGCGAACACGCGCTGCCGGACGCCGTGATCGTCGATGACCTCGACCAGGCGCGAGCAGTGGCAGAAGTGCATCCGCGGGTCGCGGTGGTGATGACCTGCCAGTCGGAGCCGGAAGGCGGGCTTCTGCTCGAGGCCATGCGCGCGGGGGTCAGCGACGTCTGGGTGCTTCCGGTTGCGGAGGAGACCCTGACCGAGCGACTGGCAGCCGTGCGGTCGCGCCAGCAGTCCATTGCTTCGGACGCGGAGCAGCGCCTGTCGCGCCTGGTGACGGAGCTCGAACGTGATCAGCGGGCCGGTCGCTACATCCAGCTCGGCATGCTGCCGCCCAAC
>JBFISC010000021.1:0-23572 GCA_041608775.1 Pseudomonadales bacterium
AGCCCGAGCTGGCGCGGCGGATGCGGGTGCACGAGGCCTGGGTCCGGGAGCTCGAACGGCTGTCGCGGCGTCTGGCGCGGGTGCAGCCGCCGGCGTTTGCCCGGTGGTTCGACCAGGTGCTCGCGCCGGGCGGGGGCAGCGAGTGGCAGCGCACCCGGGAGGCGGTGGTCGCACACGCCAGGTCCTGGCAGCGGGTGTTCGCGTTTTGCGGAGTTGAACCGGGTACCGGGCTGAGCCAGGATTGAGCCATGAGTTCACTGCTGGTCGTCGTCGTGGTTGGCGCCGTGTGCGCATTCTGGGTGTGGAGCGCGCGGGTGCAGCGGCAGCGCTGGCTCGAGCGGCTGGATCTGCCAGGCTCCTGGGTCTGGGAAGATCACGACGGTGAGCTCGATCTGGAAGGCGGCCTCGACCGTGGCCGGTATCGGCTGCGCGAGGGGGAAAGGGTCGAGCAGGGCCGGTGGCAGCTCGACGGCCACGATCTGGTCCTCGAGCCGGGCGACGGCCGCGTCAGCGCCCTCGACCTGCGCCTGTTCGCGGAAGGAAAGATCGGTATCCATGGCCCGGGGCGCGAGCACCGCATCTACGTCAAGAAGCGCGGCAACGTGGTTCCCCTGCGGCGCCCGGCCTGAGCCGGCGGAGCCCGGATGACCCGGCGACAGCGCAACTGGCTGCTCATCTTCATCGCCCTGGTGCTGCTGGTGCTTGGCCAACGGCTGGCACCCCGACCCAGCCTCGATACAGTCTATTTCGATATCCCCGCGCCGATGGTGATCGCCCATCAGGGTGGGGACGGGCTGCGTCCCAGCAACACGCTGCTTGCGTTCCAGCACGCGGTGGATCTGGGGGTGGACGTGCTCGAGATGGACGTTCACCAGACCTGTGACGGCACTCTGGTCCTGATGCACGACGCCACCGTCGACCGCACCACGGACGGCAGCGGCGCTCTGGCCGATCTGACCCTGGCCGAGGTGAAGACCCTCGATGCCGCATACCGCTGGCCCTATGACGGGAGCAACCCGCCCTACCGGGGCCGCGGGGTCCGGGTACCGACGCTGGCGGAGGTAGTCGAGCGGTTTCCCGGACTGCGCTACAACGTGGAGATCAAGCCCGATGCCGGGGTCGCGGCCACAGCGCTCTGCGCGGAGCTGGTGGCTCTTCGCGCCGCCTCCCGGACCCTGGTGGCATCGTTTCACGAAGCTGCGCTGGAGGCGTTCCGCGCAGCCTGTCCGGGCGTGCCGACCAGTGCCTACAGCGCCGAGGTGCGATGGTTCTACGTGCAGTATCGGCTCGGGCTCGCCGCGGTGGCGCGGCCGACCATGGCGGCCCTGCAGCTGCCGATGCGCCGGGATGGCTACGACTTCACCGACCCCGACTTCATGGCGGCCGCGGGCGCGCGCCTGCACCTGGACTACTGGACGGTCAACGACGTGGAAGACATGCGGCTGCTGTTGGCCAGGGGCGCCGGTGGGATCATCACCGATCGCCCGGACCTGCTGCTCGACGTGCTCGGGCGCAGCCGGGGCGGCCGCTGAGCGGTTGGGTCAGCGGTGCCGGCGGTCGGGCTGGTCCGGATTCCGCCGCGGCACGACATCGTCGGCAGCCCGTTCCGGATTGCGCCGATCCTGTTTCTGCTTGCGCCGGTCGCGGCCGCCTTTGCGCCGCTCCGTGCCATCGTGTCCGGACATCGATCGTACTCTGATGCAGGCCTGGAATTTTAACACCGTCATCCGGCCCGGCTCACGCCAATCGGTACAATTGGCTCATGAAGAACCCGATAGAAGCCCTCATCGACGACGCTCGCGAGCTGACCCGGCGGGCCCTGGCCGTGCTGCCCCCGACCTTGACCGTCGACTGGTCCGAGTGCCGGGCCGCGGTCTGGCAATCCGGGCGCTTCGGGGCGGGCTTCGTGGCCCACGGGTCGGTGGATGACATCGCCCTCGACGATCTGCTCTGGATCGACGATCAGAAAGCCAGCATCGACGCTAACACCCGCCAGTTCCTGGCCGGTCTGCCGGCCAACAACGTGCTGCTGTGGGGCGCCCGCGGCACCGGCAAGTCGTCGCTGGTGCATGCGCTGCTGAATCGTCACCAGGGCGCCGGCCTGCGGTTGGTGGAGGTGGCCAAGAACCGCCTGGCGGCGCTGCCGGACATCGTTCGGCGGTTGCGCGACGAGCCGTACCGGTTCGTGCTGTTCTGCGACGACCTGTCGTTCGAGGCGGACGATGCGTCCTACAAGGTGCTGAAGAGCGCTCTGGAAGGCTCAGTGTTCAAGGCGTCGAGCAACGTGCTCATCTACGCCACCTCGAACCGTCGCCACCTGCTGCCGGAGTACACCACGGACAACGAGCAGGTGGCGGTGCGTGAGGGCGAGCTGCACGAGTCCGAGGCGGTGGAGGAGAAGATCTCGCTGTCGGATCGGTTCGGGCTGTGGCTGTCGTTCTATCCCTTCAGGCAGCAGGCGTACCTGGAGGTGGCCGAGCACTGGGTGACGCGGCTGGCCGGCGAGCATGGGCTCGCGCAGCCGTGGAATGACGAGGCGCGGGCCGCGGCGCTGCGCTGGGCGCTGGGTCGCGGTGTGCGCAGTGGCCGCACCGCCCAGCATTTCGCCCGTCACTGGGTCGGCAGGGCCCTGCTGCCGCCGGGCAGCTGACGCCCTTCGGACGCAGCGCCGAGCGCCTGGGTAACGCGCCGCAGGTAGTCGCTCTGGAGCGAGCGCCGCTGGTCGCGCAGGAACTCGAGCCGGGTGAGGTGTCCCGCCAGCATGGCATCGGCGCCGACCCGCTGGTGGTAGGAAACTTCCCGGCCGCGTCCGCTGCGGGCGAGAAGCTTGCGAACGTTCTGCACCGCGCCGATGACCTGCTCCTCGCCACCAGCCGCCGCCCGGGCCGGCGGCTGGTCGACGAAGCGGTCGATCCGGGCGCGCTGCTCGAGCAGCCACGGATGCTCGGGGTCCAGCCGACGGGCACGGACCAGGTGACGATCCAGGATCCGCGCCAGGGTGCGGCGCAGCGACGGGGTCAGCACCTCGGCCGGCAGCCCGCCCAGCGCGTCCCACCATTGCTGCAGCGCCTGGCTGTCCCGCACGAGGCCGCGGACCTGCCGTGCGTGGAGGGCGTTCAGCCCCTGCCGCGCCAGCAGCGCGAAGCCGCCGGCGGCGCCCGACACGACTGCCACAAGCTCCCAGACTTCCAGCGTCATGTTCGCCTCGACCGCTCTGCCAACCGGACCATGACTGCAGTGTAGACAACGGCTGTCCTGGAGCGGGGTGGGTGGGGCGCACGGCCGGCGCCGGGCTGCGAATGGCCCCGTCAGCTTGACGGACCCAGACACCGTTCATAGAATGCGCGCCTTCTCTGCGTCCCCTTCGTCTAGTGGCCTAGGACTCCAGGTTTTCATCCTGGCAACAGGGGTTCGACTCCCCTAGGGGACGCCATCTACCAACGCCTGAAATCAACAGGTTAGGTCGTGCCAGACGCGGTCTACGAACCGGTGCGGGCGGACCGTTCCTGAGCCCGCAGGACTCACGGATCCTGGGGCTAGCCGCGAAGCAGGTGGTCCAGCATGGCGTTCAAGTTGTCATCGAGCTGCTCGCGAGAGAGAAACCCGGACAGCCACGCCAGCTGCTGCTGGTAGAAGACGGAAAACATGATCCGCGCGACGAGGTCGATCCGAGAGAGGTCGATTTCGCCCTGCGCAACGCCCCACTCGAGAATCTCCCTGATTCGCTCGATGATGGCATCCGCCACCCGAGTGACCGATCTGGTACGCTCCGGATTGCTCAGGAAGGTGAGCTCCTTCATGAGTGCCCGGGCGAGTTCGAGATCCTTTGCGTGATACGCCACGATCCCGTGAAGGAAGCTCTGAAGCTGCTCCAGGACCGCCGCCGGACGTGCTCTCTTCTTGAAGCTCGCGTCAACGACGCCGCTCATCTCGTCGAGAAACACCAGGACGACGAGGTCCTCCTTGGACGACGCATAGAGGAACAGGGTCCCGGTGCCAACGCCGGCCGCCGCAGCGATCTGCCCCAGGGTCGTCTGCCCGTATCCCTGGGATTGGAAGAGGGCGCGGGCCGCGCCGATGATCCGGTTCTGCTTGTCGCGTTTGTTCCTTTCCCTGCGACCCGGGCCGGCAGGTGGTGCGCGCCGATCGGCGGTGGTCCGAGGCATTGCACGGTTTCCTTTGATGCTGCAGTTACTTTACTGAATAGATTCATTATTCAACAGGCGAAGTTACCGATGCAAGCGCGATATCAATGAAAAACGATGCCAGCTAGCGTCTGCCGGAATTGACAGGGCAGGTAAAAATGAATAGATTCAGTTTTATCAGCAGGGAGGGAGTGTTCCGTTGGGCGCGCGAACAGGCAAACAGTTTCTCGAGGGGCTGAGGGACCGGCGAGCGGTCTGGGTCAACGGCGAACCGGTTCGCGACGTGACCGGCTGCCGCGTGTTTCGGGGCTCGCTGGCAGGCATGGCGGGCTACTTCGACTGGCAGCACCTCAACAGCGACGACTGTCTCGTCCAGACCGAATCCGGCGATACGGTCAGCGTCAGCCACCTGATCCCGCGCAGCCGCAGCGATCTGGAAGTGCGCCACCGCGGGCTCAAGACCCTGGCGAAGTACAGCGTCGGCATGCTGGGCAGAACGCCGGACTACGTGAACGTCACCTTCGCCGGTTTTGCGGGGCAGCCGAGCCTCTGGCGTCAGGCGGGCAACGAAGCCGGCCACGACAACCTGGTCGCGTTCCAGAAGGAGATCGCTGCCAGGGATCTGTCGCTAACGCACACCATCGTTCACCCGATCGTCGACAAGCGGGTCCCGGACTACGCAGGCATCAATCAGCAGCTGGCGCTGCGCAAGGTGGGTGAGACGAAGGACGCCATCGTGGTCAGCGGGGCGAGGATTCTGGCGACGCTGGGGCCCTTTGCCGACGAGCTGGCCGTTTATCCTGCCCATCCGGTTCCCGAAGACCAGCCGGAGATCGCGATCGCCTTCTCCGTGCCCATGGATGCCGAAGGCCTCAAGATCCTCTGCCGCGATCACTACACCGTTGAACGCGATGTGTTCGACGCGCCGTTTTCGAGTCGGTTCGACGAGCAGGATGCGTTCATGATCTTCGAGAACGTGGAGATCCCTAAGTCCAGGGTCTTCTGCGACGCCAATCCCACCGTGTTCAACACCGTGATGCGCCGCGGCTGGACCGGCAACATCATGCAGCAGACGGTGATCCGAGCGCTGACCAAGCTCGAGTTCGCCTACGAGCTCGCCTGCCGCATGGCCGACGTGACGGGGCAGAACGAGCGCAGCGAAGTCACCCAGATGCTTGGCGAGCTCTGGTCTTATGCAGAGCTGACGCGCAGCGCCCTCAAAGCCGCCGAAGACGGCGCCTTCGACTACGGCGATGGCACGTGGATCTGCGACGAGCGGCCGTTCATCGCGCTGCGTCCAACGATGCCGGGCTGGATGGTGCGGGTGAACGACATCATCAAGCAGATCGGCTCGCACAACCTGCTCGCCACGCCCGCGAGCAAGGATTTCACCGACGAGGTGCTGAAACCGCTGCTTGCACACTACCTGCGTGGCGCGGACGACGCATCCGCAACCGAGCGCGCCCGTCTGTTCAGAACCGCATGGGACATGGTGGGGTCCGCGCTCGGCGGGCGCGTGGAGCTGTACGAGCGCTTCTACCTCGCGTCCGCGCCGCGCAACTACTCGCTTGCGCACATGATGGCGCAGAGGTTGGGATGCTGGAACGCCGTGCCGGAGTTCTGGGAAGCAACGGACAAGGTCACGGCAGCCTACGGGCTGGCTCGCACCGCGTAGAGGGGGGAAACGAGCCATGACGGGAATCACAGAGCTGGGCTACGTTCGGTTCGGCGTCTCGAGTCTCGCCGAGTGGCAGGAGTTCGCCACCGAGTTGCTTGGGCTCGAGGCCGGGGATGCCGAAGATGGGAGGTTGTTTCTCCGGGCGGATCTCTGGCATCACCGCATCATCCTGGAGGAAGACGGCGCCGACGACGTTACCGGGATCGGTCTTCGGGTGGCGGGCCCCGAGGAGTTCGAGGCCATGCAGTCGGTGCTGACCCGGCACGACATCCGCTTCGATCTGGCGAGCGAGGACCTGGCCAGCGCCAGGCGCGTGCTGGCGCTGCTGACGCTGCAGGACCCGGCCGGAAACCCGATCGAGGTGTTTCACGGTCCGCAGGTGGACACGCAGCGCCCGTTCCATCCCGGGCGCGGCATGTACGGAAAATTCGTCACCGGCAGCGGTGGCGTCGGCCACATGATGCTGCAGCATCAGGGCCTGCAGGCGATGTACGACTTCTATCGGCTGCTCGGGATGCGCGGCAGCATCGAGTACCGCATCGCGACCCCGGATGACGGCTCGCTCGACATTCTGTTCCTGCACTGCAACGAGCGCGACCATACCTTTGCCTTCGGTCTGCCGAGCAAGACCCGGATCAATCATCTGATGCTGGAGGTGGACAACCTCGATGACGTCTTTCTGACCTATGAGAAGGTCAAGGCGAAGTATCCGATCGCCATCTCGCCGGGCAAGCACGCCAACGACCAGATGTTCTCCTTCTACTGTGTCTCGCCGTCCGGCTTTCAGATCGAGATCGGTTGGGGCGGGCGACCGGCGACCCATCAGTCCGAGTACTACACCGGCGACACCTACGGCCACCACCTCCAGCGAGGGGGCGCAGCATGAGCGCGGTGCAAGAGGTGCAGCTGCAGCCGCAGCAGCACTACATCGGCGGCCGCTTCGTGGCGGCTGCGTCGGGGGGCACCTTCGATGTGATCAACCCCGCCACCGAAGCGGTCACGACCACCGCGGCCAGGGGCGATGCCCAGGACATTGCCGCAGCGGTCGCAGCAGCAAAGGCGGCATTCGACGCTGGCGAGTGGTCCCGCGCAAAGCCTGCCTTCCGGCGCCAGGTCCTGTTCAAGGCGGCGGATTTGATCGAGGCGCGCTCCGACGAGATCGTCCGGCTGCAGACGCTGGAGATGGGGAGCCCCATCGGCCCGGACTTCAAGGGCCGACCTCACCCGGTGATGGAAAGATCGGCATGGAACCTGCGGTTCTTCGCCGAGGAACAGGAGCAGGCCGGCGACCATGCCTTCAACCGGGACGACTCCCTGCTCACCTACACCATGACGGACCCTGCCGGCGTGTTCGGCCTGGTAACCCCCTGGAACGGCCCGATGATGCTGTCCACGTGGAAGATGGCGCCCTGCCTCGCCTACGGAAACAGCGCCGTGCACAAGCCGTCCGAGCTGTCACCGCTTTCCATGCGGGTGCTGTGCGAGATCTTCGAAGAGGCGGGAATGCCGGCGGGCGTCTACAACATGGTTCTCGGCTTCGGGAAGGAAGCCGGCATCCCGCTGGTCGAGCACGAGGACGTGATCGGGATCTCGTTCACGGGGTCCCCCGCGACCGCGCGTGACATTGCTGCTCGGGCGGCAACGCGGCTCAAGCGCACGTCCTTCGAGCTCGGCGGCAAGTCCGCGAACATCGTCTTCGCCGACGCCGATCTGAGCAAGGCAGTCCCGGCCGCGGCCATGGGCATCTTCATGAACGCCGGTCAGGTCTGTGTCGCCGGTTCGCGGATACTGGTGGAGCGAAGCATCTACGACGCGTTTCTTGAACAGTTCCGCAAGGCAGCCGCGGCGTGGAAGCCGGGGGACCCAACCCAGCGCGACACCCGGCTCGGACCCCTAGTCTCGAAGGGACAATACGAGCGCGTGATGGGCTATCTCGAGCTCGCGCACGAAGAAGGCCGAATTCTGTTCGGCGGCAAACGCCCCGAACACCTTGCCAGAGGATACTTCGTCGAGCCGACGGCCATCGTCGACGTGCAGCCCGGCGCGCGGGTCTGCCAGGAAGAGATCTTCGGACCGGTGGCCACCATCATTCCCTTCGAGGGTGTCGATGAGGCGATCGCCATCGCCAACGACTCCAGCTACGGATTGGCCGGTTATATCTGGACCGGCTCCCAGGACAAGGCTCATTACGTCAGTCACCGGCTCAAGACCGGCATGATCTGGATCAACTCCGGTTTCGATCGAGATCTGCGTCAGCCCTTCGGTGGCATGAAGAACAGCGGCCTCGGCAGGGAAGGTGGCGGCCTGAGCCGCGAGTTCTTCACCGAAAGCCGATTTGCGTCCTTTCCGCTGTCTCCGCGCGGCAGCCGCCCGCGTGGCCACTGATCAGGAGCCGGGAACATGAACGTACTGGAAGGCGAACGGTTCGAGCAGCGTCTGGTTCTGGTCGATGGCCGGCCGGAGTGGACCACCGTGGATGGGGACCAGCTCGTGCTGATGGACGGACGACGGGTGCTCGAGGCGGACGCCGTTTACCTGCCGCCCTGCAACCCGACCAAGATCCTGTGCATCCACCTGAACTACGAATCGAGGCGGGTGGAGTTCCGCGCGCCCAACCTGAAGACGCCCACCTATTTCCAGAAACCGGTCACCGCGCTCAACGCGCATCGGGGAAGCCTGAACCGGCCGGACAACTGCCGGTACCTCAACTACGAGGGCGAGGTGGCCGCCATCATCGGCCGACCGATGAAGAACGTGCGCCCCGAGGATACGTGGCGCTACATCGCCGGGTTCGCCCCGGCCAACGACGTGGGTGCGCAGGACTATCGGGACACCGACGCGGGTGGCATGACGCGGGTGAAAGGCATGGACGGCTTCTGCCCCATAGGGCCGGGCATCGTACGCGGCGTGGACGTGCGTCAATCGACCCTGCGCACCTACCTCAACGGCAAGCTGGTCCAGGAAGGGGCGCTCGCCGAGATGACGTTCGGGATCGACTATCAGCTCGCCGACCTTTGCCGGCACATCACGCTCATGCCGGGCGATATCGTGCTCACCGGCACGCCGGCCAACTCCAGGCCGATGCAGCCGGGAGACGTGGTCGAGGTGGAAGTCTCCGGGCTCGGGCGTCTGACCAACGTGGTGCAGGACGTTCCCGCGCCGCAGCACGACGTCGGCCACCAGCCCACCGACACCGATGCGGTTCGCCGAGTCGCTTTGGGCGGTGACTGGTGGGCAGAGCAGGACGCCAAGGCTGCGAGCACGTGACTCTGAACGCCGAAGGTTAGCGATCCGCGGCCGGAGGTAGCCTGCGCGCGCCCGATCCGGCTACTTATCCCGCCGAGGCCCCCAGCTCCTTGATCTTCGGCTGGCGCCGGCGCCGGGTTCGCGCCGGCACCATGCCGCGCATGGATTCGAGCTTGCCGAAGCACAGCAGCTTGTCGCCTGCCTCGAGCACCCGCTCGGCTTTCGGATTGGGTATGACCTTGACCCCCCGGTACAGGGTCAGCACGTTGATGTCCTGCTCCCGCAGCCCGGTGTCGGTGATGGTCTGGCCGACGAACTCCGAGCCTTCTGGTATGTAGATCTCGCTGACCCCGTAGCCTTTGCTCACGGTGAGCCGCTGGCGGATGTCGATCTCCGGAAAGTCCACCTGCGCCGCGATGTACTCGATGACGGCGCCGGCCACGTCGAGCTGGGTGGCGTGCTCGATGCCCTCGAGCCCGGGCGAGGAGTTGACCTCCATGATCTGCGGGCCGCTGGCGCTTTCCAGCATGTCCACGCCGGCCACCCGCAGCCCCATGATCTGGGCCGCGCGGATGGCGGTGGCGCGGTAATCCTCCGGCAGATCCACCGGCTCGGCGAGGCCGCCGCGATGTACGTTGCTGCGGAACTCCTGGCCCTGGGCGACCCGGCGCATCGCGGCGACCACGCGATCGCCGACCACGAACGCGCGGATGTCCTTGCCCTTGCTCTCGGCCACGAACTTCTGGACCAGCACGTTCTGCTTCTGGCTCTGCAGCAGCTCGATGATGGACTCCGCCGCCTTGACGGATTCCGCCAGCAGCACGCCGATCCCCTGGGTGCCTTCGATGAGCTTGATGATGACCGGGGCGCCGCCGACCCGCTCGATGGCCGGAAGCACGTCTTTCTTGTCGCGCACGAACGCCGTCTGCGGTATGCCCAGGTGGTGGCGGCTGAGGATCTGCAGGCTGCGCAGCTTGTCCCGGGAATTGAGGATGCCGTGCGCGGTGTTGGCGCAGAACACGTCCATTTCCTGGAACTGCCTGACCACGGCGGTGCCGTAGTAGGTCAGGGAGGCGCCAATCCGCGGCAGCACCGCGTCGTAGTCGCTCAGCGGCTTCTGCCGGTAGTAGAGGTCCGGCGACCCTCGCTGCAGGTCGATGGCGAACTTCTGGGTGTTGAGCACCTTGACCTCGTAGCCGCGTTCCGCGGCGGCTTCCCTGAGCCGCCGGGTGCTGTAGGCTTTCGGAGCACAGGACAGGATAGCGAGCTTCATGGGAAATCCTCGTTGGGTCCGACCACGTTGGGACTCTACACCATGCCGGCAGCCCGTCGCAGGAGAGGCCATTGATGTCGACCACCTTTGAGCTGACGGCGTCCGAGCGCGCCCGTCTCGCCGCCGTCGCGGCGTTTGCCGAGCGCGAGGTCGCCCCGCAGGCGGCAGGCTGGGAGCGCGACCATCGCCCGCCGGTGCAGGCGCTGCGCGCGGCGGCGGCAGAGGGACTGCTGGGGCTGGTGGTTCCGCGCCGACTCGGTGGTCTGGAACTGCGGCCGACGGCGATGGTAGCGGTCATGGAAACCCTGGCGGCCGCGGATTTCTTCTTCGCCTTCGCCCTCGTCGTGCACAACAACCTGTGCGGAGCCATCGCCCGCCTCGGCAGCGGGCCGCAGCAGGCCCGCTATCTGCCCGCCATGCTTCGTGGCGAGCGCATCGGCGCGTTCCTGCTGACCGAGCCCGGCGGCGGCAGCGATGCCGCCGCGATTACCACCCTGGCGCGGCCGGAGGGCGACGGCTGGGTGCTCAGCGGCGAGAAGGCCTGGATCAGCAACGCCGTGCACGCCGACGTGCTGTCGGTTTACGCCCAGACGGAGCCGGCCCTGGGCTGGCGCGGCATCGGCGCGTGGCTGGTGGATGCCGTGACGCCGGGCGTAATCCGCCAGCCGGCCTACTCCCTGCTGGGCGGGCATGCGCTTGGGACCTCGGGGTTCGTCTTCGACGGGGTCCGGCTGCCGCCGTCCTCGCAGTTCGTTGCCCCCGGCGAGGGGTTCAAGGCCGCGATGGCGGGCATCGATCTCGCCAGGGTGAACGTCGCCGGCATGTGTTGCGGTATGCTCGGTGACGCCCTGGACGCGGCGATCCGTCACAGCCGCGCGCGGACCGCTTTCGGCAGCAGCCTGGCGGCCAAGCAGGGCATCGAGTGGACCCTGGCGGACATCGCCACCGAGCTCGCGGCCGCGCGGGCGCTCACCCGGGATGCCGCTGCGTTGCTCGACCGCGGCGAACCGGCCGCGCTGGCGGCGGCCCACGCCAAAAAGTTCGCCACCCGGGCGGCCTTCCGTGGCATCGCTGAGTGCATGCAGATTCATGGGGCAGCCGGCCTGGCAGACGATCTGCCGCTGGGTCGGCAGCTGACCGCAGCGAAGACGGCCCAGTACCTGGACGGCACCACCGAGATCCAGAACGTGGTGATCGGCAGAGCGCTCTTCAGGGCGTGACGGTGGCTCCGCAGAGACGGAACGCGCCACCCGCCCCGACTCGATAGTCCCAGCGTCCGCCGTCCGCCTCGAACACCACCTGGTAACCGGGTACCAATGCCTGGGTGTAGGTCATGCCCGGAGCCGGACAGCCGAGGGCGCCGTCGGGCCAGGTTACCGACTCCGCCCGGACCAGGCGTGCCTCGCCATCGTCGCCGCGCCGGGCGCGCAGGTCGGCGCGCAGCTGTGCCAGCAGGGCTTCCGGCACCGGTCCCGGCGTCCCGGTTCGGTCGAGGAGACGCTCGAACCGAGCCGGTGTCTGCTCGGAGCGTGGCGCTTCGTCGCCGCTGGAACCGTTCCCCGAGGTGTAACACCCGGTCACGGAAATGAGCAGCGTCAGTAGGGCAAGATTCCGCATGGCCGTGTTCATCGACTGCCTCGAAGGTGAGCTGCCCACACCCTAGCGCAGTCCTTGGGGTCCGCCTACCGCCGACGCCGGCTGGGAGCGTGTCATATGGTCGCGGCCACCGGGGCACTCAGGCAACAAAGGGCCAGCCATCAGCCATGCACGATGCGCTCGAGAACAATCCAGCCGTGTCCCGGCGCGCGCTCGAGGAGCACCACGACGCATGCTTCGCCTGGGCGCTGCTGCTTACGGACCACGATCGGACGGCGGCAGAGGACGTGCTGCAGCAGGCCTACCTGCTGGTGGTGTCGGGCAGGGCGCGGTTCCGCGAGCGGTCGACGCTCAAGACCTGGCTGTTCGGCGTGCTGCGCAACGTGTCCCGGCGGGCACAGCGACGCCGGCGCCTGGACCGGCTGCTGGCGCTGCGTCTCGGCGCGGATCCGGTCGCCGAAGCGGTGGCGCCGCCGGAGCCGGCGGACCCCCGTCTGCAGGCGGCCCTGGGTTCGCTGCCATCCCGTCAGCGTGAGCTGCTGGGACTGGTGTTCTTCGCCGATCTCAGCGTGGAGCAGGCCGCCGGGGTGCTCGGCGTCGGCGTTGGCACTGCCCGCACCCACTATCACCGGGCGAAGCAGACGCTCCGGCGCCTGCTGGAGGTAGACGATGACGGATGAGGAGCTGGAACGACGACTGCGTCGGCATTATGCCGAGCGGCGGGCGGGCGAACCCGAGGCGCCGTCGTTTCGGACCATGCTCGCCCAGGCCGAGCGGCAGGCCGTTCGACCGCGGCGGCTGCCGACCACGGGCGTCTGGCTGATCCCGGCGGCAGCGGCGCTGGCGGCCGTGTGGCTGTGGTGGCCGCGGCCGGTCCAGATCGATGCGCTGCCGTCTCAGGAGGTGCTGCTCGCGGAGCTTACCAGCGGCACTTCCTGGCAGGCGCCGAGCGACCGCTGGCTGCCGGCAGCGCAACCGCCGGCCTATCTCGGGCTGCCGCGGCTGGGGGCCGGCGGCTCAGTGCTGGAACCGCTAGAACTTCCATGAAATTCATAAGGTTAGAGAGATAACATGAAGCAAGTAATGATGACTCTGGCGGTGCTTGCCGCGATGCTGCTGGCGCCGGTTGCCGGCGTGTTTGCCGCCGACGGCGGGGACGATCCGTTCGACGGGCGGCTGTTGCCGGTTGAGCTGGTCATGGCGTTCCGCCGCCAGATCGACCTGACCCCGCAGCAGAACGCCAGGATCGGCGAGCTGGTGGTGGCGCTGCAGCAGGAGGTCGCCACCAAGCAGTGGCGCATGCAGGCGGCGTACTTCGATCTGATCGACGTGCTCGACCAGCCCGTCATCGACGAGGAGCGGGCGCTGGCATTGGCCGGTGAGGCGGTGAGCACCGAGAACGAGATCAAGCTGGCGCAGATGCGGCTGCTGATTCAGCTGCGCAACCTGCTGCAGCCTGAGCAGGTGGCGTTTCTCCGCGAGCGTCTCGAATCGGGCTGGAAGAAGCCGTGAGCGGCCGCGCCTGCTGGCTGCTGTTGGGCGCGTTGTGGCTCGCTGGATGCGGTGGTGGTGGCGGCGGAAACGCCGGCGGCACCGGCCCGGCGCCCGCGCCGGCACCGACGCCAGCGCCGCCCGCCGCGCCCACCGCGGCGGAGCTTCAGAGCGCAGCCAAACTGCTGCACATGACCACCTTCGGCCCGGACGCTGCGCTCATCGACGAGGTCGCCCGAACCGGTGAGGCCGCCTGGCTCGACGAGCAGCTGGCGCTGCCGCCCAGCCGCCACCTGCCGATCGTCCAACGTTACCTGGCCGAGTACGGCTTCGACGTCAACGCCGATCCGCCGCCCGGGACGTTCCGCCGCTTCGCCTGGTGGGAACGCACCCTCACCGCGCCCGATCAGCTGCGCCAGCGCGTGGCCTACGCGCTGAGCCAGATCTTCGTGGTGTCCGACAACGTCGACGACCTGTTCATCAACCCGCTCGGCCTCGCGAGCTACTACGACACCCTGCTCGAGCACGCCTTCGGTAACTTCCGCGACCTGCTCCGGGCGGTGAGCCTGCACCCGGTGATGGGTGTCTACCTCAGCCACGTCAACAACGGCCGCACCGATCCCGTGGCGATGACGTTTCCGGACGAGAACTATGCCCGCGAGGTGATGCAGCTGTTCACGATCGGCCTTTACCAGCTCAACGCCGATGGCACCCCGGTGCTCGACGGCACCGGCGACCGCATCCCCACCTACGACAATGACGACATCCGGGAATTCTCCAGGATCTTCACCGGTCTGTCCTTCGGGCCCGCCCAGCCGGGCGGTCCCAGCTTCTTCGGCAAGGAGCTGCCGGTGCTCCACGTGCCCATGCGGATGTTCGACGACTACCACGAGCCGGGGGAGAAGCGACTGCTCAACGGCACCGTGGTTCCGGCCGGACAGAGCGGGCTCGCGGACATCGACGCCGCCGTGGATAACCTGTTCGAGCACCCCAACGTCGGGCCCTTCATCGGCCGGCTGCTGATTCAGCGGCTGGTGACTTCTAACCCTTCCCCCGGCTACGTGGCCCGGGTCGCCGCGGCCTTCGCCGGCGATGCAACCACGCCCAGGGGTGACATGGCCCGGGTGATCCGCGCGGTGCTCACCGACCCGGAGGCCGCCGCGGGCATTCATCTGCGGGAGCCTTTCCTGCGCTACGTGGCGCTGAATCGCGCGGTCGGCGTGAGCAGCGACGACGGCACCTATCCCGGGCTCGGCTTCGTCGCCCAGTTCCTGCTCGGACAGCACGTGCTGTCGGCCCCGAGCGTGTTCAATTTCTATTCGCCCGACTTCTCTCCCGGGGGCCCGCTGCGGGAGGCCGGTCTGGTCGCCCCCGAGTTTCAGATAACCACCCAGTCCACCATCGTCGGCCTGACCAATCTGCTCGCGTACACGCTGTTCTCGCCCCAGGCGATCGACACGCCGGAGGGCTTCGCCAGCATCCGTCTGGAGCTCACGGACTGGACGGCGCTGGCGGACGACACCGAGGCGCTGCTCGATCGGATCGACCTGGTGCTCGCCGCCGGGACGCTGGACCCGGCCACGCGGGGGGCGATCGCCGACGCGATCGCGCCGCTGGAGGCGGATCCGGAGCTCCGCGCCAGGCTGGCGCTGTATCTGGCGGCGAGCGCTCCGGCGGTGGCCGTGGCGGGAACCGGAGGTGACGACGATGGGCTTTAGCAGACGACGCTTACTCGGCCACGGCGCGGTGATGGCGGCCGCCGGCTCCCAGCTGAGCCTGCTGGGCAGCGCCGCGCACGCGAGCCCTGACGGTGAGTACCGGGCGCTGGTGTGCGTGCTGCTGGCCGGCGGCGCGGACTCGTTCAACATGCTGGTGCCCTACGACCAGGCGAGCTATGACGACTATGCCGGCATTCGCGCCGATCTGGCGCTGCCGCGGGACCAGCTGATCGAGCTGCCCGGAAGCGGCAGCCGCCGTTTCGGTCTGCATCCGGGCCTCGCGCCTCTTGCCGATCACTACGGCGCGGGCGATCTGGCGCTGGTTGCCAACGTCGGCACCCTGGTGGAGCCCACGGACCCGGAAGCCGTCGCGCAGGGCAGCGCACGGTTGCCGCTGGGGCTGTTCTCCCACGCGGATCAGATCGCTCAGTGGCAGACGTCGCTGCCGGACCTGCGCACCGCCAGCGGCGTTGGTGGGCGGATCGCGGATCTGCTCGCCGCCGCCCGGGGGATTCCTCCCATCTCCATGAACATCTCGCTGTCCGGCAGCAACGTGTTCCAGGCCGGCGCCACGGTCTCCAGCTACAGCGTGGATGCGGACGAAGGCGTGCGGGAGGTGGCCGGCTACGATCCGGACGATCCAGAGAGCGCCCTGTTCACCCAGGCGCTGGACACTCTGCTGGCGGCGCCGTATCCCGATCCGTTCCGCCGCGCCTATGCCGGGCAGCTTCGGGAGGCCATCGACGTGGGCCGGTCGTTCCGCGACGCCCTGGTCGCGGCGCCGGCGCTTGCCACCACCTTCCAGGCGGATCCGTTCTCCAGCAGCCTGGCGCAGATCGCGCGGATCATCAGCGTTCGCGAGCAGCTGGACGCCGGCTGCCAGACGTTCTTCGTCACCTTCGGCGGCTGGGATCACCACGACGACGTGCTCGAGCTGCAGGCCGAGATGCTGCCGACTCTGGCCGCCGGCCTCGACAGCCTGCAGCGCGCGCTGGTGGAGCTTAGCGTGGCGGATCGTGTCACCACCTTCACCATCTCCGACTTCGGCCGGACCCTGACCTCCAACGGCAAGGGTTCTGATCACGGCTGGGGCGGGCATCAGCTCGTGCTGGGCGGCGGCGTGGCGGGGGGCGCGCTGTACGGCGACTACCCTGCGCTGGTGGCTGACAACCCGCTGGACGTAGGCCGCGGCCGCTACATCCCGACCACCAGCGTTGACGAGTTCTACGCGGAGCTGGCGCTCTGGTTCGGGGTGGTGGACTCGGATCTGCCGCTGGTGCTGCCGAACCTGCCGCGGTTCCGCAGCGGCGGCAGCGGGGCGCCGCTGGGATTCATGGCCTGAGGCCGGCCTGTCTCGGTCAGCGGTGGCGGCTACCGGGCTCCGGTCACGGACCGTCGCAGCCAGTAGTCGACGCTGGTGTAGCGGCCGCCGCCCGTGAACAGCAGCGACACCAGCATCACCAGATAGGTGGCGGCGAACTCGATGCCGTTGTTCAGGATCGTGATGGAGCCGCGGGCGGTGAGCCAGCCGTAGTTGCCGTGCTCCCTCAGGATTTCGATCGCCCGCTCCTTGCGGGGCACCGCCTCCATGACCCGCTCGTTGGCGAGCCAGCTGGAGCTGTCCGAGATCGCCAGCCAACCGTTCTCCCAGTGCACGGCGAAGATCGCCACCAGCATGGTTGCGATCAGCGGGATCGCGAACCAGCGCGTGGCGAACCCGATCAGCAGCGCGGCGCCGCCGATCAGCTCCGTGCCGGCGGCGAGGAAGGTCAGCAGCTCCGGAAACGGCAAGCCCAGCCCCCACTCGGGGTTGCCGAACCAGGCGGCGGTGTCGTCGAAGGACGCGAACTTGGTCCAACCCGCCTGCATCATCACGGGCGCGAGGTACAGGCGCAGCAACAGCGGGCCGATGCCATCGGCCGGCTTCAGGGCGTCGACGAAGCGATCCTGCAGCCCTGCTGCGGCGTGCATCACGCTGCCAGACGTGGCCCGGCTTGTCTGCCGCGCGGTCGATGACAAGCTGTTGGAAGTCATGGATGTTCCCTCCTGGTTCGTCCTCCGGAGCAACCTTCGACCGCTCGCGGCGTCCAAAGTGTCAGCAGGTTGGCTGGTCGACAGGAGATTGTCGGGCAATCATGCGGAACCGAGTAGTGACGGCGTGGTGGTCGGGGATGGAAGGTCGCGGGGGGCGCCTGAGGACGATACTGGCGATCGGCCTGCTGGCGGGCAGCGCGGGAGCGGTCGCGGATCGGCTCAACGGCTTCGATCTCGAGGGGGCGCTGATACCCGTAGACGCGATCGAAGCCGGCGGCCCGCCGCGGGACGGCATTCCGTCCATCGACTACCCGGCGCTTATCGATGCCGGCACGGCCGACTTCCTCGAGCCCGAGGATCGAGTGCTCGGCGTGGTGATCGGCGGCGAGGCCAGAGCCTACCCGATCCGCATCCTGAACTGGCACGAAGTAGTGAACGACCGCGTGGGCAGCCAGCATTTCGTGGTCACGTACTGTCCGCTGTGCGGCAGCGGCATGGTTTTCGCCGCGAATATCGCGGATACCGCGCTGGATTTCGGCGTTTCCGGCCTGCTCTACAACAACGACCTGCTGCTTTACGATCGGAACACCCTGTCGCTCTGGTCGCAGCTGCTCAGCCAGGCGGTGACCGGGCCGCTGAAGGGGACCGTGCTACCCCTCATCCCGGTTTCCCACACCACCTGGCGGGACTGGCGGGCTCGCCATCCTCGAACCCGGGTCCTTGGCACGGACACCGGCTTCCGGCGGGACTACCGAACCAGTCCGTACCGGGGCTACGAGCGCAGCCGGCGGCTGTATTTCGATGTGGTGAACCGTGCGCCCCGGGACTACCACCCGAAGGCCCTGGTCATGGGGGTTGTGATCGATGGGACGACCAAGGCCTATCCGTTCGAGGAGCTCGACGCGCGCGCCGCCGCGCGCTTTGATGACGAGGTAGGCGGCATCCGCATTTCGATTCGCTGGGACGCCCGCGCTCGCAGCGCCGGCGCTGAGCTGAGCAACGGTGATCCTCTGGCCACCGTCACGGCCTACTGGTTCGCCTGGTACGCGTTCTACCCCGACACCCTGGTGTTCCGTGCCCATCAGTGATGGGTGAGCTCGGGTCAGGCCGGCGTTTCCCGGGTCTCGATTGCCAGGTCCGCGCGAAGGGTACGGTGCACCGGGCAGCGGTCGGCGATTTCCAGCAGCCGCTGCCGTTGCTCCGAGCTCAGATCGCCGTGGAGTGATATTTCACGCTTGATCACCTCGACCTGACCAGTGCCATCTTCGCAATCCTCGCAGTCCGCGGCATGGTCGCGGCTGTGGCTCAGGCGAACGTCGACGTCTTCGAGCGGCCACTGCTTGCGGTTGGCGTACATGCGGAGGGTCATCGAGGTGCAGGTGCCCAGCGCAGCCAGCAGGTGCTCGTAGGGATCCGGCCCCAGGTTGCTGCCGCCTACGCGCCGCGGCTCGTCGGCCAGCCAGGCATGATCGTCGCTGGCGACCTGGCGCAGGAACTTGTTGTTCAGCTCGGTCACCAGCACGTCGCCGCCGGCAATCTCGAGGTCGGCGGCCGACTCCTCCGGGAGGTAGCGCCGGCTCCAGGCGCTGATGGTTTCGGCCACGTAGCGGGCGTCGGCGGCTTTCGAGAGCAGGTGATCGGCGCCGTCCAGCGAGATGAAGCTCTTCGGGTGCCGGGCCGCCTGAAAGATCCTGGTTGCTTCGTCCACCGGAACCACTTCGTCCAGCGGGGCGTGAAACAGCAGCAGCGCCCGCCGCAGTCGCGACACCCGCTCCGGCAGGGCGTGAGCGTGCAGGTCCTCGAGGAACTGGCGCTTGAGGGTGAAGGAACGGCCGGCGAGGGTGACCGTGGCGGCTCCCTGGGTTTCGATGTCGTCGCGGCTGGCTGCGAGCAGATGCTGCAGGTGCTCCGGGCTCGCCGGCGCGCCGATGGTGACCACGGCCCGGCACTCTTCTACGTCCGCGGCTGCCGCCAGCACCGCGGTACCGCCGAGACTGTGTCCGATGAGCAGAGCCGGTGCCTGATGCTCGTGTCGCAGGAAATCGGCGGCAGCGACGAGGTCCTGGATGTTCGAGCTGAAGTTGCTGTTCGCGAAATCTCCCTGAGAGCCTCCGAGGCCGGTGAAGTCGAAGCGCAGCACGGCGATCCGGTGCGCGGCCAGCGCGCGGGCGATCCGCGCGGCGGCCGCGCTGTCCTTGCCGCAGGTAAAGCAGTGGGCGAACAGCGCATACGCGCGCGGCGGGTGATCGGGAAGCGTCAGCGCAGCGGCCAGGACGTTCCCATCGGCGTTGCTGAACTGCACCTTCCTCGTGCTCGGCATGGCATGGCTCCTGCTGCTGTCGGACTCCGGCGCTAGCGGGCGTGCTTGCCCGCCGACCAGCCCCGGCTCGCAAATCGGGCCTCCGCGAACTGAAGCGGCGAGGCCTCCAGCTCGGTCGCCAGGGTGTCGTTCCAGCGATTGAGAAAGCCGAACATGGAGATCACGGCAACGATCTCCACGACCGCCTCGGGCTCGAAGTGCTGCCGCAGCTCGGCGAACTCCCGGTCGCTGACGGCGTTCGGCACCTGGGCCGCATCCCGGGCGACGCGGAGCGCGGCCTTCTCGGCAGCGTCGAACAGCGGGCTGTCTTCGAAGCTCCAGAGCGCGGCGAGCTTGTCATCGTCGACGCCGAGGTGGGCGGCGGTGTGGCCGGTGTGAGCCTGGCAGTAGCGGCAGCCGGACGCCTGGCTGGCGACGTTGGCGATCATGGACTTGAGCTCGGGCGCGATCACACCGGGACCCTGTACGGCGCGGAACAGGCCCAGCGCCGCCTGCAGGATCTCGGGTCTGTAGGCCAGCGTCAGCAGGCTGTTGGGCACGAATCCCATAGCCTGCTCCACGCCCTTCAGGGCCGGCTCGAACTCGCTCAGAGCCTCGCGCGGCAGCGGATCCAGTCTCGGCATGGTAGGGTCTCCGGATCAGGGGATCTCCGATGGTAACGGAATGCAGCGCAACATGAGGCAGATACCATGAGCCCGCAGCTCGAGCCCGGCAGCCGGTTTCCGGCGCTGACCCTGAACCTGACCGACGGCAGCGTCCTGGTCACGCCCGACTGTTTCGATCGACCCTACACCACGCTGCTGTTCTTTCGCGGCCACTGGTGACCGTTCTGCCGCCGTCTGTTAGACGGCTACGAAGCGCATCGCCAGGCCTTCGATGACGCCGGGGTCGGGGTGATCGCGGCCTGCGTGGACGATCTCGAGCGTGCCCACGAGGTGGCGGAGCCGCTGAGCTTCCCGCTGGCCCACGGGGTCAGCCGCGAGGACGCGGACCACCTCGGCGCGTTCTGGAACGCCAGGGGTGACTTCATCGAGCCGACAGAGTTTCTGATCCGCGGCGACGGCAAGGTGCTGGCGTCGACCTACAGCACCGGCCCGGTGGGGCGCATGGACCCGGTCGAGGTCCTCAATCTGGTGGCCATCCTGGAACGTCGCCGTCAGCAGAAGGCGCAGGGTTGAGTCTCCGCCGCGCGCCGGTCCGCGCGCCGCTTCAGCGGATCCGAACCCGCTCCAGGAACGGGTCGGCCCGGCGGCGCGGGATCCCGGAACCCGCCGTCTCTGCTTGAGGCGCCGCGGGGCCAATCACCAGGTTCTCGCCCCAGGTCGTCCCCGCCGGCATCGGCAGCGGGGCTGGCTCGGCGAGCAGGAACGCCTCGAAATCCGCCAGCTCGCCGGCATACACGCGCTGACCGGCGGCCAACGCCCGGTTGATGACGCTCTGGCCGCCGAGCCGGCCGCGCTCGCCCCAGGCGATGACCGAGTCGTCGACGCTGTTGCTGGTGGGCCAATGGGCTATGGCGGTGTCCTTGTCGTAGCCGAATCGCCATTTCATCATCGCCGTCTCGAACAGGCTGGCGAAATCCTCGTACTGGGTGGTGTAGGCGTAGTACTGGGTCGCGCCGTCGTTGGCGAAGTCGTCCACCAGATCCTCGGGCTGCAGCGCCCGCTGCGCCGAGCTCGCGGTCGCGCCCAGGAACGACACCGACGCCAGGCCCTTGAGCACCTCGGAACTCAGCGGGTGGGCGGCGACGAAGCCCGACGACAGCGGTGGCGCCGCCAGGATCGCGGCCGCTGCGGTCTGGGTCGGAGCGAGCCCCGGCAGCCTGTCCGGCGCCATGAAGTCCACCGCGTGGGCGAGCTCGTGGTAGAGCAGAAAGCCCATGATCTCGATGATCTGATCCGGATCCCGGGAGCCGTCCGGATTCAGGAACACCGTCAGCCGCTGGCCGTCGCGGACGTAGCGCCAGGGCATGTGGAAGGACAGGTCCCGGCCGAACTCGCTGCGGGGATCCGGGTCGTCCGAGACCGTGTTTCGTTCCGCCACGCTGAGCCAGAGGAACTCGGGATCCAGGTAGATGGCGCCGGTTTCGGGGTCGTAATAGGCAGGCCGGACGTCGCTGGCGATCACCACCGCGGTGATGGAGCGGAACAGTCCGAGCACATCAGCGGGCAGAGCGGCCAGCACCCCGGCGAAGTTGTCGCCCATCCAGCGATGGGAGACCAGGGTACGTCCGAGCACCTGGTCGATGGTGGGGTCGGCATGCTCCATCCCGAGAAACGGCAGGGTGGCCAGGGTGCACTGCCGGGTGGCGGTGCCCGCGTAGGTGCAGGGGCGCAGGTTGTCGGCGTGGGGGGCGGTGGCATCGTAGGGCGCGGTCGCGACCACGCCCGGCTCGGCCGCTGGCGGCGGCGCGGCCGGGGTGGGCGCGGCGCTACGGCTGCCGGAGCCGCCGCCACCGCCACAGCCGGCGGCCACGGCGAGCAGCAGCAGGGCCGCGCCGGCGCGGGCAACCCGCCCCGGTGACCGCGTCCTCAATCTGCCGGCCTGGGATTTCATGCTGCTGAAATTCTGCCGGCGACACGGAGCGCGGGCAACGGCCCGTCAGCGGGTTTGTGACGTGGCGCCGCGGCGCCGCCTTTCACCGTCGAGCAGGGCCCGCTTGCGCGCCTCGCCCCAACGGTAGCCGCCGAGCCCGCCGTCGCCGCGCAGCACGCGGTGGCAGGGAACCAGCACGGCGATGCGATTGGCGCCGCAGGCGGAGGCGACCGCGCGCACGGCCTTCGGCCGGCCGATGGCGGCCGCGAGCTCGCCGTAGCTGATCACGCCGTCGTCGGGCAGGCTGAGCAGGAACCGCCAGACCAAGAGCTGAAACGCCGTGCCTCGCAGGTCCAGCGGCAGCTCCGGGCGCGGGCCCGCGTTCTCCAGGTGCCGCACCAGCGCATCGACCCAGAGCGACAGGGCGACGCTGTCGCCCGCCGGCGACGGATACAGCGACGCCGTCGGAAATTCCGCCGCCAGGCGTGCCAGCAGTGCCTCTGCGTCCTCGCCGAACTCGGCGAAGCACACGCCGCGGGCGGTGGCCGCCATGGTCAGGCTGCCGAACGGGGTGTCGCGGTTGGCGTAGGCGATGGATTCGCCCGCGCCGCCGGCGCGGTACGCCCCGGGCGTCATGCCGATGTTGCGCGCCGGCGCGCCGTAGACCCGGCTCGTGCTGCCGAAACCGGCGTCCTGAATGGCAGCGGTGACTTCCCGGCCGGCCTGCAGCGCGCCTTTGAAGTCCTGCAAACGGGCGCCGTCCTGGTAGGCCTTCGGCGTAACGCCGAAGGCAGCCTTGAACGCTTTCTGCAACCGCGACGGCGACCAACCGAAGCGCTGCGCCAGGGTCGCCAGGGTCATGGTCTGGTCCCGGTTGGCTTCGATGTGGCGGGCCACGGCGATCAGCTCGTCGAGCCTGGGCAGCGGTTCGTCCGGGCGGCAGCGTTTGCACGGTCGGTAGCCGGCGGCCGCCGCTTCGGCCGGATCGTGAAAGAAGCGCAGGTTCTCGGCTCGGGCCCGGCGGGCACCGCAGGAGGGCCGGCAGTACACGCCGGTGGTGACCACGGCGTAGACGAAGCGTCCGTCGTAGTGGGGGTCCCGGGCTGCCACCGCCGCCCGCTGCTGTTGCTCGGTGATCATGGTGCTGTGCTCGATGGTGGGTGACAGCAGCACCCTACGCAACACCGGAGCCGGCCGCGCTCCGATTCCGGCCGTGACATCTGCACCGCCGCGCGCCGGCGGCCCTGCCGGCGGCCCTGCCGCTGGGTGCTATCGGGCCGCCTGGACCACTCCGTTCGTGTCCACGAGCCGCACCTCGCCCAGATTCAGCGCCCGAACCTGCTCGCCGATCTTCGCCCAGTCGCCGATCACCACCCAGGTCACCTGCTCGGGGCGGAGCAGGTTGGCGGCGGTGGAGACCGTGGCCACGTCCAGCGCCCGCACCCGTTGCGCATAGCGATTCCAGTAGTCGTCTTCGAGGCCGTAGCGGACGATCTCCTCGATGGCGGCGAGACTGGCGCCGTGGGTCTCCCAGCG
>JBFISC010000022.1:0-23400 GCA_041608775.1 Pseudomonadales bacterium
CAGGTCGAGCAGCAGCGCCACCTCGCGGCTGGGCCGCTGCCAGTTCTCGGTTGAGAAGGCGAACAGGGTGAGAATCTCGACCCCGGCGTCGGCGCAGGCTTCCGCCACCGGGCGGACGTTCTTGGCCCCGGCCCGATGGCCGGCGGCGCCGGGCAGGTGCCGTTGCTTCGCCCAGCGGTGATTGCCATCCATGATGATGGCCACGTGGCGCGGCGAGTCGACGCTGCCGTCGGGAGAGTCCGGCCGAGCCTGCTCTGCCGGGATGCCGCCTGCTGTTGCCCGTACTTCCGCCATAGATTGAAAGTGTAGCGTCAAATCACCATCAGGTCGGTTTCCTTGGCCTCCAGCGCCTTCTCGACCTCCCCGATGCGTTTGTCGGTGAGCTTCTGAATGGCTTCCTCCGCGCGATGGGCCTCGTCCTCGGCGACTTCCTTCTCTTTGACCAGCTCACGGATGTCGCTGATCGCGTCGCGGCGGATGTTGCGGATGGCGATGCGGGCGTTCTCCGCCTCGTGACGGGCGTGCTTGGCGAGCTCGCGGCGATTCTCCTCGGTGAGGGCCGGCAACGGCACCCGCACCACGTCGGAGGTGGAGTTGGGCGTGATCCCCAGATCGCTCTTGAGAATGGCTTTCTCGATGTCCGGCACCAGCTTCTTCTCCCACGGCGAGATCACCAGGGTGCGCGCGTCCTCAACCGACACCGAGGCGACCTGATTGAGCGGCGTGTCCGAGCCGTAGTAGGAAACCACGATGCCGTCCAGCAGCGACGGGTTGGCACGACCGGTGCGGATGCGGGCAAAGGCGGTGTGCAGGCTTTCCAGAGATTTGCCCATGCGCTCGTCGGCGTCGGCGCGAATTTCCTCGATCATGGCGCTGTCTCTCCTTGGCTGTCGCGGCCGATCCGGGTGCCAACCTTGTCACCGTTGACCAGGCGAATCAACGCGCCCGCGGCCTCCATGTCGAACACCACCAGGGGCATCCCGTGATCACGGCACAGGCAGATGGCAGTGAGATCCATGACCTGGAGGTCCCGGGCCAGAACCTCGTCGTAGCTCAAGGCTTCGAAGCGTCGGGCCGCCGGGTCCTTCTTCGGATCCGCCGTGTACACACCATCGACCTTGGTGGCCTTGAGCACCGCATCGGCGCCGATCTCGATCCCCCGGAGGCAGGCGGCGGTGTCCGTGGTGAAGAACGGGTTGCCGGTTCCGGCGACGAACACCGTGACTTCGCCCCGGTCCAGCGCGGCGACCGCGTAGTCGCGATGAAAACGCTCGGCCACACCGGGCAGCTCGATTGCCGAGTAGAGCGTGGCAGGTACCCCGACCTGGCGCAGCAGATCGCGGAACGCCAGGCCGTTCATGACGGTGGCCAGCATGCCCATCTGATCGCCCGTTACCCGCCCCAGGCCCGCGGCCTGCAGCGCCGCGCCGCGAAACAGATTGCCGCCCCCGAGGACCAGGGCTACCTGGGCGCCCGCCTCGCGGGCCCGGGCGATGTCGCCACAGAGCCGGGCCACCACGGCCGGATCGACGCCGAAACCGGCGGAGCCCGCCAGGGCCTCGCCGCTGAGCTTCAGCAGGACCCGGCGCACGGGCTAGTCGAACCGACCCGGAGAGTTCGGGCCGTCCATGTCAGGACGACCCTTTGACCTGAGCGGCAACCTCGGCAGCGAAGTCCGCCTGCTCCACCTCGATGCCTTCGCCGACCTCGAAGCGAACGAAGCCGCGACACTCGGCGCCCGCCTGCTTCAGCAGCTGGCCGACTTTGGTGTTGGGATCCTTGACGAAGGGCTGATCGACCAGGCTGACCTCGGCCAGGTACTTGCGCACCCGCCCCTCCACCATCTTCTCGACGATGTTTGCCGGCTTCCCGCTCTCGGCGGCCTGGGAGGCGTAGATCTCGCGCTCCTTGGCGAGCACGTCTTCGGAGACCTGGTCTGCGGTGACCACCAGCGGGTTGATCGCGGTCACATGCATGGCGATGTCGCGGCCCAGCTCGGCCGTGCCGGCGGACAGCTCCACCAGAGCCCCTTTGCGGTTGTCCCCGTGCAGATAGTCGGCGATCCGGCCGCCGTCGCTGGCCATGAACGCCGCTCGCCGCACGGTGATGTTCTCGCCGATCTCCTGGACCAGGGTCTCGCGCCGCCCGCCGAGGTCACCCTGCAGCAGCTTCTGCACGTCGGTCTCGCCGCTGTCGAACACCTGCTCGAGGACCTGATCGACGAAGGCGATGAACTTCTCGTTCTTCGCCGCAAAGTCGGTCTCGATGTTCACCTCGACCAGGGCGCCCTTGCTCGCATCCTCCGCGACCTTCAGGCCCAGCAGGCCGTCGGCCGTGGTGCGACCGGCCTTCTTGGCGGCCTTCAGCGCGCTCTTCTTGCGCAGCTCTTCTATGGCGAGCTCCATGTCGCCGGAGGCTTCCTCCAGCGCCTTCTTGCAGTCCATCATGCCGAGCCCGGTGCGCTCGCGCAGCTCCTTGACCTGTGCTGCCGTGATGGCCATAGCTACTCCTCCGTCTTGCCTGCGTCCTCGGCCGCGTCTGCAGTCTCCGCGGCCGCCAGCTCGGGTTCCTCGGTCACCTCCACGAACTCGTCTTCGCTGACGTGGCCACGGGCCTGATCCCGACCTTCCTGAATCGCATCGGCAACCGCGGTGATGTACAGACGGATCGCACGGATCGCGTCGTCGTTGCCCGGGATCACGAAATCGACCCCGTCGGGATCCGAGTTGGTATCAACGATTCCGAAGACCGGAATGCCCAGCTTGTTCGCTTCCTCGACGGCAATGTGCTCGTGCATCACGTCCACCACGAACAGCGCGTCCGGCAGCCCGCCCATGTCCTTGATGCCGCCGATGCTGCGCTCGAGCTTCTCCATGGTGCGCTGCTTCGACAGCGCTTCGCGCTTGGTCAGTAGCTCGAAGGTACCGTCCGAGGCCTGGCTTTCCAGCTCGTGAAGCCGCTTGATGGACTGGCGGATGGTCTTGTAGTTGGTCAGCATGCCGCCGAGCCAGCGCTGGTCGACGTAGGGCATGCCCACCCGCAATGCCTGTTCGCGGATCGTCTCCGCCGCCGCCCGCTTGGTGCCGACGAACAGAACCTTCTTGCCGCTGGACGCCATGTTCCGCAGCTCGTTCAGCGCTGCGTTGAAGGCCGGCACGGTCTTCTCGAGGTTGATGATGTGGATCTTGTTCCGGGCGCCGAAGATGAACGGGCTCATCTTAGGGTTCCAGAACCGGGTCTGATGGCCGAAATGCACGCCGGCGGCGAGCATGTCGCGCATGGTGATGTTCATATTTTCCTCCGGGTTGCGCCTCCGCCACCCCCATGCTTCAACCGGTTGGCGTCTTTCGCGACAGCGGAAGACGCGCCGGCACCCGGAAGCACGTGTCGGATGACGTGAGTGATGTTTTGCTAGAGAATCGTTTCCGCCCGGCGGCCGGGTGGTGAGTCACCACCAACGCCGTTGCCCCCGAGCGGCGCGCTTTATACCATAAACGCTCAGGTGCTGGAACACGGCGTTTCCACCCGCTCACGGTCACCCAGATCCCCATGGTTGCAAGAGTCCAGTCCGAAGACGAGATCGCCCGAATGCGTACCGCCGGTCGGCTGGCCGCCAGCGTGCTGGAGATGATTGGTGAGCACGTCGTGCCGGGGGTCACCACCGATCACCTCAACACCCTGTGTCACGACTTCATCGTCGGCGAGCTCGGCTGCGTTCCCGCGCCGCTGAACTACACCAACGGGGTCGCCCCGCCGTTCCCGAAATCGATCTGCACGTCGGTGAACCACGTGGTCTGCCACGGCATCCCTTCTGACAAGAAAGTTCTCAAAAATGGCGATGTGGTCAATATCGACGTGACCCTAATAAAGGACGGCTTCCACGGCGACACCAGCAAGATGTTCGCCGTCGGCGAGCCCGGCGTGCTCGCCGAGCGTCTCAGCCGGGTGACTCAGGAATGCCTCTACCGCGGCATCGAGGCCGTGCGTGCCGGCGCCCACCTGGGTGACATCGGTCACGCCATCCAGACTCACGCCGAGGCCAACGGCTTCTCCGTGGTCCGCGAGTTCTGCGGCCACGGCATCGGCAGGACCTTTCACGACGAGCCCCAGGTGCTTCACTACGGCCGTCCGAACACCGGCATGCTCCTCGAGGAAGGCATGACCTTCACCATCGAGCCCATGATCAATGCCGGCAAACGCCACGTCAGGATCCTGCCGGACCAGTGGACCGTGGTGACGAAGGACCACAAGCTGTCCGCGCAGTGGGAGCACACCATTCTGGTGACCGGCAGCGGCGCTGAGGTGTTGACGCGGCGGCGCGAAGAGTCCCTGCCATGACCCGCCCCGCAGCCGGCGCCTCGAGCCCCGAGGCGCCGGAGAATCGCACGCGCCGCTACGGCAACGGCGTCGACGAGCTGGCCAACCGCTGCCGTGATCAGATCGCGGCGAAAGACGCAGACCTCGCCAGGCGCTACTGGGCCAACGAAGACGTCGATACCCTCGTCGCCGAACGCTGCGGCTTCTTCGACGGTCTCATCCGGGAGATCTTCGAGGCCAAAGTTCCAACCTCCGCGCAATCCGATATCGCAATCTTTGCGGTGGGCGGCTACGGCCGCGGCGAGCTGTTTCCCCACTCCGACATCGACCTGCTGATCCTGGCACGACGACCGAGCCGACAGCGCAAAGTCATCACCGAGTTCATTCACTGTCTGATCGACCTGAACCAGGAGCTGGGCCACAGTGTCCGTTCCCTGCGGGACTGCAAGCGTGAGGCCGCCCGTGATCTCACAGTGGCGACGGCAACCTTCGAACGGCGCCGGCTCGCCGGCTCGGAGGACCTCGAGTCCCGTCTCAGCAAGACGCTGTCATCGCCCCGGCTATGGCCGGCGGAGGCGTTCTTCAGAGCCAAACGCGACGAGCAGGACAAACGCCACCGGCAATACGACAACGTGGAGTACGGCCTGGAGCCCAACCTCAAGACCTCCCCCGGCGGGCTGCGGGATCTGCAGACCGCCATCTGGGTGATGGCGCGCAAGTTCGGCACGACGGATCTCGGCAATCTGGAAAAGCTCGGAATGCTGACCGCCCAGGAGCGGGTCTGGCTAGAGGACGGCCGGCGCTTCCTCTGGTGGGTGCGCTTCGGCCTGCATCTGCTGGCAGAACGCAAGGAAGATCATCTGCAGTTCGAGTACCAGCGCGCGCTGGCTCAGCGTCTGGGCTTCGCCGACACCCGGGCGAAGCTCGGGGTAGAGCGGTTCATGCACCACTACTACCGACACATCATCGCGCTGCGCGAAGTCAACGACATCCTCCTGCAGCATTTCGACGAATCGATTCTGCGGGCCCGCGAGCGACCGCGCATCGTTGCGATCAACGACCGCTTCCGGATCCGCAACAACTACATCGAGACCACCTCCCCCGGGGTATTCGAGCAGACGCCGAGCGCGCTGCTCGAGATCTTCGTGATCATGGCGAACCGGCGCGACATCTCCGGCGTGCGGGCAGAAACCATTCGCGCGATCCGCGAGCATCTGCATCTCATCGACGAGAGGTTCAGAAACGATCCGGAGATCAACAAGCTGTTCATCGACCTGCTGAAGGCGCCGTACACGCTGGTGTCGCAGCTCACCCGCATGCGCCGGTACGGCGTGCTGGGACGCTATCTCCCCGAGTTCGGCGAGGTGATCGGGCAGATGCAGCACGATCTGTTCCATATCTACACCGTGGACGCCCACACCATGTCGGTGATCCGCAACATGCGCCGCCTGCACTACCGCAGCGCGGAGCAGGACTATCCCGTGGCCGCCCACTGCGTGCGCAACCTGCCGAAGATCGAACTGCTCTACATCGCCGGCATCTTCCACGACATCGGCAAGGGCCGTGGCGGTGACCACTCCGAGCTCGGCGCCACCGACGTGGACGCGTTCTGCCGGCGCCATGGTCTGTCGGAGGCCGACACCGAGCTGGTCACCTGGCTGGTGCGCCAGCACCTGCTGATGTCCAGCACCGCTCAGCGCAAGGACATCTACGACCCAGACGTGATTCACGAGTTCGCCGTCGAGGTGAAGTCGGAGATGCGGCTCAACTATCTCTACGCGCTGACCGTCGCAGACATCACTGCAACCAACCCGACGCTGTGGAACAGCTGGCGCGCAACGTTGCTGCGAACGCTCTACGGCGAGACACGCAAGGCCCTGCGCCGCGGCCTGGAATCGCCCATCGACCGCCAGAGCAGCATTCGCGCCTGTCAGGAGAGCGCGCTGGAGAAGCTCTCCGACCGTGGGCTCGACGCCGACACCGTGGCACGCCTCTGGGAGGTGCCGGGGGACGAATTCTTTCTGCGCCACTCGCCCCGTCAGATCGCCGACGTGACCGAAGCGATGCATGCCTGGGACATGGCCGAGGGTCCGCTGGTGATGTCCGTGGACCTCCGCGCCCAGGGGCCGAAGGGGGGAGCGACGGAGGTGGTGCTCTACACCCGGGACCAGCCCAACCTGTTCGCCGCCAGCGTTGCCGCGCTGAACCAGCTCGAGCTGTCGGTGCACGATGCCAACATCCATACCGCCGACAACGGCCTGTGCCTGAACACCTACGTGGTGCTGAACGACGACGGCAGCCCGCTCACCCGCGAGGCCGGCAAGCGCGAGAAGATTCTCGATGAGCTTCGACGCGCCCTGAAAAACCCGGCCGACTATCCCAATGTCGTCAAGCGCCGCACGTCGCGACGGCTTCGCCAGCTTACCCGGGCCACCGAGGTGAAGATCCGCAACCCGCGGGGCGCCGGCTACACGGAACTCACCATCGTGGCTTCCGACCGGCCCGGCCTGCTCGCCACCATCGGCCTGCTGTTCCACGAGCTTGGGCTGTCGGTGCTGTCGGCGCGGATCACCACGCTGGGCGAGCGCATCGACGACGTCTTCGACATCGTCGACGAGAACGGCAAGCCGATTCGTGATCGCGAGCGGATCTACCTGCTCGAAAACACCCTGCGCCAGCGGCTCGACAATCAGATCGCCAAGGTACTCTCGCAGTGAACCCGTATCTGGACCGGCTGCTAGCCTATCCGTTCGAACGACTTGGCGCGCTGAAATCCGGCATCCAGCCGCCGGCAGGCTGTCCGTCGGTCATGCTGTCGATTGGCGAACCGAAGCATCCGCCTCCGGCTTTCGTGGTCAGCATGCTGAGCGACGGCGACGCCCTGGCGAAGGATCTCGCCACCTATCCGGCGACCCGCGGCTCCGACGACCTGCGGGCAGCCATCGCCGCCTGGGTCAGGCGACGCTTCGACGCCGAGGTCGATCCGGCGCTCCAGGTGCTGCCGGTGGCGGGAACCCGCGAAGCGCTGTTTTCCTTCGCTCAGGCCGTGCTGAGCGGGCGCAGCGGCTCCACTGTGGTTCTGCCGAACCCGTTCTACCAGATCTACGAAGGGGCGACCCTGCTGCGGGGCGCCGAACCCTACTTCGTCAACTGCAGCGAAGCCACCGCACACAGACCCGATTTCCGCGCCGTTCCAGAGGCGGTCTGGCGCCACTGCGAGCTGCTGTACCTCTGCTCGCCCGGCAACCCCACCGGCATGACGGAGGATCTCGAGACCCTGAGCTGGCTGCTCGAGCAGGCCGACCGTCACGACTTCGTCATCGCGGCCGATGAGTGCTACTCGGAGATCTACTTCGACGAGGCGGCGCCACCGGTCGGACTGCTGCAGGCGGCGGCCGCCACCGGCCGCACGGACTTCCGTCGCTGCGTGGCGTTCCACAGTCTGAGCAAGCGATCCAATCTGCCCGGCCTGCGCTCGGGGTTCGTTGCCGGCGACGGTGCGATCCTCGCCGACTACTACCGGTATCGGACCTACGAGGGCTGCGCGCTGCCCAACCACGTTCAGCGCGTCAGCGCGGCCGCGTGGCAGGACGAGGACCACGTGATCGAGAACCGCGCCGCCTACCGGCGCAAGTTCGCGGCCGTGACGCCGATCCTTCGCCCGGTGCTCGAGTTCCCGGATCCGCACGGTGCCTTCTATCACTGGATCACGACGCCGGGCGACGACGAGACGTTTGCAAGAGAGCTGTACGCGGCGCGCAACATTACGGTGCTACCAGGCACCTACCTGGGCCGCGACGCCCACGGCATCAACCCGGGAAAGGGCCATGTGCGGATCGCGTGTGTGGCGCCGGAGCAGGACTGCGTGCGAGCCGCGGAAGCGATCGCGGAATGGGTATCCGCGCGGTCGTGACACCGTCCCGGTCCGCTCGGGCGCCGCGCGGCCGGCACCGGCAGCAGCCTCCCTCGATGAGGCGCGATACCCCCGCTTGTGGTACGGTTCCCCGCCCCGCCCCCAGGAGCTCAGACGCATGTCCAGTCGCGGTTCGGCCAGTGGTTCCACCGTGTTTGCGTTCGCCGTCGGGGTGACCCGGCAGAACGCCCGTGGCGCCACCATCGACTGCTTCTTCCCGGCCCCGTTGAAGGACCCGCCGGCGGCGCTGGCGGAAGCGATCGCGGCTCGTTTCGAGCCGGGCTGCAGCCCGACAACCGGCCAGGCCCTGGAAGCGCTGGTTGAAGCGCTGGAAGCCAACGGAACGTCGGCGGCGACCATCGCCCGCCACCGGATGCTGCTGGAGGCGGACCGGCCCCTGACCGCCGTCCGGGTCAACGCGGACACGGCCATCGCGAGCACCGAAGAGGCCTACCTGAAGCTGCATCTCCTCTCTCACCGGCTGGCGCAGCCGAACACCCTCAACCTGGAGGGCATCTTCGCTCATCTGCCCAACGTCGCCTGGACCAACCGTGGCGCCGTGGATGTCGCGGAGCTGGAGCAGCTGCTGCTGTCGGCACGTCTGGCCGGAGAGCACGTCGAGGTGAACGGGGTCGACAAGTTCCCGCGCATGACCAACTACGTGGTCCCCAGCGGCGTGCGCATAGCCGACGCCAGTCGGATTCGGCTCGGTGCCTATCTCGGAGACGGCACCACGGTAATGCACGAGGGCTTCGTGAACTTCAACGCCGGGGCCATCGGCCCAAACATGATCGAGGGTCGCATTTCCCAGGGCGTGGTGGTGGGCGCGCACAGCGACCTCGGCGGCAGCTCCAGCACCATGGGCACGCTGTCCGGCGGCGGCCAGATCCGCATCACCATCGGCAGCAACTGCCTGATTGGCGCGAACGCCGGCACCGGCATTCCACTCGGCGACCGCTGCACCATCGAGGCCGGTCTGTACATCACCGCGGGCACACGGGTCACCGTGCTCGACGAGCACGGCAAGCTGGTGAAGACGGTCAAGGCCCGCGAGCTCGCCGGCGCCTCGGACCTGCTGTTCATCCGCAACAGCGAGAACGGCCAGATCCAGTGTCGCACCAACCGGCAGGCAATCGAACTCAACGCAGCGCTGCACGCCCACAACTGAGCCCATGCCGCCGAACTCAGCCAACCTGGTGCTGGACCTGAGCCAGGCGCTGCTGCGCCTGCCCAGCGTCACCCCGGAGGACGCGGGCTGTCAGGCGCTCCTCGCCGAACGCCTGGAGGCCGCCGGGTTCCGTTGCCGCCCCCTGCCCTTCGCCGAGGTACAGAACCTCTGGGCGGAACGGGGCGAGCACGGACCGCTGTTCGTCTTCGCGGGACACACCGACGTGGTGCCGACGGGACCGGAATCCGCCTGGTCCTCGCCGCCGTTCGAGCCGACCCTGCGGGACGGCTACCTCTACGGTCGCGGCGCTGCCGACATGAAGTCGAGCCTGGCGGCCATGGTAGTCGCGACGGAACGGTTCTGCGCCGCCCACCCCCGTCATCCGGGGCGGATCGGATTTCTCATAACCAGCGACGAAGAAGGCCCAGCGGTGCACGGCACCCGGGCGGTCATGGAAACCCTTGGCGCCGAGGGCGTGCACATCGACTACTGCCTGGTGGGCGAGCCGTCCTCGGGGGAGCGCCTCGGAGATACCGTACGCGTGGGGCGTCGGGGCTCCCTGAACGGCACCCTGACGGTGCACGGCACCCAGGGGCACGTTGCGTACCCCCAGCTCGCCGAGAACCCGATCCACCGGGCGGCCCCCGCCCTCGCGGAGCTGGCGGCAACCCACTGGGACGACGGCAACGAGCACTTCCCGCCGACGAGCTGGCAGGCATCCAACATCCGGGCCGGCACCGGCGCCAGCAACGTGATCCCCGGAGATCTGACCGTCACTTTCAACTTCCGCTTCTGCACCGAGCAGACCGCAGCCGACCTGGAGCGCCGGGTCGCCGACATTCTCGACCGTCACGGGTTGCGCTACTCGCTCGACTGGTCGCTGTCCGGCGAGCCATTTCTCACCGCCGGCGGCGCGCTGGTGAGCGCGGTGAGCGACAGCATCAGCGCCGTGGTTGGTTCACCACCGGCGCTGTCCACCTCCGGCGGCACCTCCGACGGCCGCTTCATCGCGCCGACGGGTACCGAGGTGGTGGAGCTCGGGCCATGCAACGCCAGCATCCACAAGCTCGACGAGCGAGTGGCCGTCGCCGACCTGGAACCGCTGGCACGCATCTACCAGAAGGTGCTCGAGCGCCTGCTGGCCGGGGAGCGCTGAATGCTGCGCACCATAGTCATCGGCCTGCTGATGTTTCTGGGCTTCGCGGTGGCGTTCGCGCCTGCCACCCTGGTCCGTACCCTGCTGCCGGACGACAGTGGCGTGGAGCTGCTGGAGCCCCGCGGCACGCTCTGGAACGGAGCCGCGCGGCTGTTCCTCGGTGGCGAGGGCGCCGGCTCCGTCGACTGGCGGTTGCGCCCGGCGAGCTTGCTGAGCGGAAGGCTCGGTTACGCCATCGACCTTGCTGGGCCGGATCATGATCTTGCCGGTCAGGTGGCGGCCGGCCTGACGGCGGCCCGGGTCGAGGTCAGCGGAACCGTCGGGGCGAACGCCGTCAACCGGTGGCTCGGCGCCTACGACATCGCCATCTCCGGCGCCACCACCCTCAGCGCCGTCGAGGTCAACGTGCCCTACGATGCCGTAAGCCTGCACCGGGGCACCGCTGCAGGCGACGCGACCTGGCAGGGTGGACCGGTCCGGTATCGATTGGCCGGTCGCGACTACACGGGAGAGCTGCCGCCGCTGGTCGCTCATCTCGGCGAAGGCCTCGAAGCCGTGGTGTTCCCTCAGGGCGGGCAGACACCGCTGCTCAAGGCAGCTATTCTGCCTAACGGCTTCGCCAAGGTGGGCGTCACCAAGCTCCTGACGCGGCTTGTGGGCAACCCGTGGCCGGGTTCCCACCAGGACCATGAAGTAGTGCTAGAGGTTGAAGAACAACTCTTTTAACATCAGCCTGTTAGACTCAAAACATCGAGCGGGGACTGGGGTCCGACAATGCAATCCGTCAACGACGTCGCGACCAGACTCGCGCTGCCTGCCCGCTGGCTGCTGGTCGCGGGCATTGCCTACACCCTGGCAACCAGCACCCTGTACTTCATGTCTCCGCCGGCGACCGCGCCCCTCGACGCCCCGGCCGGCCGCAGCCCGACACCCGCGCGCCCGGCGCCGGACCTGAACGCCATCCTGGCGCGCAATCTTTTCGGTGCCGCTGATGCGGCCGCGGCTCAGGCACCCACCGAGACGCCGGCCGTGGTCACCCGGCTGCCGCTGGAGCTGCTCGGTGTGTTCGTAGCCGACGACGAGAACAGCTCGGCGGCCATCATCTCCCAGCGCGGCCGACCGGGAATTCTTTACGGCATCGGCGAGGAAGTCCCGGGCGGCGCCACGCTGGAGGAAGTTCAGTCCAATCAGGTGGTGCTGCGCCGGGCCGGCGTGCGGGAGACCCTGCCTTTCCCGGTGGCCGGTGAGAGCCTTGCCGCCCGCACCCGCAGCTCGGAGCCGGAACCGAGCTTCGAGGAGGAGTACACCGACACCTACGAGGAGGTGTACGAGGCCGAAGACGGCGTCGAGACCGGGGAGAGTCCGGATGCCGCAAGCGTGCGCGAGCTGGTCGACGAGTATCGCGAGGAGCTCGAAGAAGATCCTTCCCAGGCGTTGGAGGAACTCGGTGTCTCCGCGGTCGCCGAAGGCTCCGCCGAGGGTTACCGCCTGGGCGACCTTGCCCAGTCCCCGTACCTCAGTCAAACTGGGCTCCAGCCGGGGGATGTGATCCTCTCCGTAAATGGCCGACCTGTGGGTGATCTCGACCAGGATCGCCTGGAACTGGACAACGTGCTGGCTCAAGGGTCGGCCAGGCTGGAAGTACAGCGGGGGACACGGCGGTTCTTCGTAACCGCATCGCTTCAATAATGACAATGACAAGCACCAGAGCCTCGTTCCTGGCCGTATTCCTTTCGTTGGCCGTTCTGGCGACGCCGATCGTCGTTCTCGCTCAGCAGGACAGCGCCCCGCAGACCTGGAAGATCAACATCAAGAATGCGGACCTGAACGAGTTCGTCGTCCAGGTCGCCGAGATCACCGGCAAGACGTTCGTCGTGGATCCGCGCATCAAGGGCAACGTCACCGTGATCTCCAACACACCGATGACGGCGGATGCGGTGTACGAGCTGTTCCTGTCGGTGCTGCGGGTCCACAACTGGACCGCGGTGCCTTCCGGCGGCGTGATCCGGATTCAGCAGATGCAGACGGCGAAGCAGAGTCCGGGGGTATCCGGCTCGCTGCGACAGATTCCTCCTGAGGAACTGGTCACCCGGGTGGTGTCGGCCCAGAACGTGGAATCAGCAGAACTGGTGAAGATCCTGCGCCCACTGATTCCCCAGTATGGCCACATCGCCGCCGTCGCAAATCCCAACGTCGTGATCATCAGCGACCACGCCGACAACATCGTGCGGCTGATGGAGATCGTGCAGCAGATAGACGTGGCCGACGAGGAGGACGTGATCGTGGTGCCGCTGGAGCACGCGTTCGTCGGCAATCTGGTCGCCATGCTGGAGCGCGTCGCCCCCGACCAGCTCGGCCGCGGCGCCGCCGGACCCCAGCGCATTCAGATCATCGCCAACGAGCGCAACAACTCGCTCGTGCTGCGGGGCAAACCGCGGCCCATCGCCGAGATCCTCAAGCTGGTGGACAAGCTCGACCAGCCTGCCACCGCCACCAGCGGCGCCCAGGTGATTTTCCTGAAGTATGCCGACGCGACCAAGGTGGCGGAGATGCTCGAGGGCTTGGTGGGCGGCACCCGCCCCGGCGAGGAAGAAGCCGGCCCATCGGGGCAGACGATGATCCGCGCGGACGAGAGTCTCAACTCCATCGTCGTCAGGGCCGATCCGAGCGTCATGCGGGAGATCCAGGACATCCTCGAAGGCCTCGACATCCGGCGGACCCAGGTGCTCATCGAGGCCGCCATCGTCGAGGTCTCCATTGCCGACTCGAGACGCATCGGCGTCGAGGTCGCGGCAGCCGACGAGAGCGGCGGCACCGTGCCACTGGTCACCACCAGCCTCGACGGCGTGATCTCGACGCTGCTCGGCAACATCATCGGCGACGACGGCCAGATCGACGTGCTGTCCGGGCTGGCAGGCATCTCGCAGTCCGGCACGCCCACCCTGGCGGCGGCGCGGATCCGGGCGGAAGGCGTCTCCTTCGGCGCCGTGGTCAGAGCCCTCGCGTCGAGTTCGGACGCCAACCTGCTGTCGGCGCCCAGCATCCTCACCCTGGACAACCAGGAAGCGAAGATCGTGGTCGGCAACGAGGTACCCTTCCGCACCGGTAGCTTCACCACCACGGGAGACGGCTCGAACAACCCGTTCACCACGATCAACCGCGAGGACGTCGGCCTGCAACTGACCGTGACACCCCAGATCCACGACGGCGCCGCCGTCAGCCTCGAGGTCGCCCTGGAGATCACCAACGTGGTGGACAGCCCGATCGGCTCCGAGGCCTTCTCGGACGTGGTCACGTCGAAGCGCACCGTGGAGAACACGATACTGGCCGACGACCGGCAGACCATCGTTCTGGGCGGGCTTATTCAGGACGACATCAACGACACGGTGAGGAAGGTTCCCCTGCTCGGCGACATTCCGGTGCTCGGGCACCTGTTCCGCTCGACCAACAAGAGCCGCACCAAGCGCAACCTGCTGGTATTCCTGCGCCCGACCGTGATCCGCGACAAGCAGGAAGCCGATCAGGCCACCAGCCGCAAGTACGACGACGTCTGGGAAGTGGAGATCCGCTCGGGCGGCGACGACCTGGCTCCCGAAGAGCTGTTCCGCGGTCGACCCTGAACCCGGATCGGCATGATCCTGTCATGGATCCGCTGAAGCGCCTGCTCTACCGGCTGAACCGCCGGATCATCGGCATCATCATCAGGCCGCGAACCGCCGGCATCGAGCCGGAACAGCTCATCGACTGCGCCAGCGCCGCGATCGGCGGTCAGCCGGACCCGGAGCAGGCCCCTCCGCTGTTGTACGTCCTGGAGACGCGGTCGCTGTCTGATCTGATCGTGCTCGACCTGGTGACCGCCAGGCTCAACCTTCCAGGACCGCTGCTGCCCATCGACGTAGACGATATGCACGAGTCGCGGCGTTTCTTCTTCCTCAATCGAGCCTCTCACGGCTGGTTCCGCCGCAACACCATGTCGAGCTATTCCGAACGCATGGTGAACCTGCTCGATCAGGTCGCCGCAGCCTCGAGGCCCCTTCCCGGGGCCATCGTGCCGGTAGGCGTCTACTGGGGCCGGGCGCCGAACCGCCAGGGCTCGGTGCTGAGGCTGCTGCTGTCGGAGAACTGGGCAGTGACATCGCGGCTGAAACGCCTCGTCAACCTGTTTCTGTCCCGCAAGGACATCGTCGTGCACTTCGGCGCGCCGGTGACGCTGGACGAGCTGGCCGCGCCCCCGGGCGACGGCCTGCGGCTGCTGCGTCGGACGGCGCGTCTGCTGCGGGTCCGCCTGCGCAACCAGCGCGTCGCCACCATGGGCCCGGACCTGTCTCACCAGCGCACGGTGACGGGGCTGATTCTCCGCAGCCGCGCGGTGCGCACCGTGATCGACGCCGAGGCGGACCTCCGCGCCAGGGCGAAGCTCGAGAAACAGGCGCGCCGCTACGCCAGAGAGATCGCCTCGAACGTCTCCTACCCCACCATCCGGATTCTCGAGAGGCTGCTGCGCTGGCTCTGGAACCGCATTTACCAGGGTGTGAACTTCCAGGGCAGAGAGCGGCTCACCGAAGTGGCGGAAGGCAACACCCTCGTCTACGTGCCGTCACACCGAAGCCATCTGGACTACCTGCTGCTCTCCTACCTGCTGTTTCAGCACGGCCTCATGATTCCGCACATCGCCGCAGGCGATAACCTCAACCTGCCGGTGCTCGGCAGCATCCTGCGACGCGGCGGCGCGTTCTTCATGCGCCGCAGCTTTCGCGACAACCCCCTCTACGCTGCGGTCTTCTCGGAGTACCTGTATCAGGTCTACCGGCGGGGGCACAGCGTCGAGTTCTTCCCGGAGGGAGGCCGCACCCGCACCGGCCGCCTGCTGCCGGCACGCATCGGCCTGCTGAAGATGACCATCGAGCACTACCGTCGCGGAATGCCGCGTCCGCTGGCCCTGATCCCCGTGTACATCGGCTACGAGAAGCTGGTGGAAGCCGGCAGCTACCTCGATGAGCTCAAAGGTGCGGAGAAGCAGCGGGAGTCCCTGGCAGATGTGTTCCGCAGCATCCGTCTGGTGCGGCAGAACTTCGGCACGGTGGACGTCAAGGTGGGCGAACCGTTGATCCTAGACCGCTGGTTCGAGCAGGAGGGGCTGGAGCAGGACAGCGACGCAGGCGACGTCGCGGTCCGGCTCGGCCACGAGGTAATGCGCAGGATCAATGCCTCGGCCGCCGTTAACCCGATGAACCTCGTCGCCCTGGTTCTGCTGTGCATGCCGAAGCTCGCGATCGAGGAGCGGACCCTGGCCGCGCAGATCGAGTGCTACCGGACCCTGCTGCGGCTGAACGCAAGCAACCACGACTACGCCCTGCCGGAGGCTCCCGTCGAGGAGATGATCGCGCACGTGGAGTCCCTCGGCATGCTGGTGCGTGAGGCCGGAGCCACCGGCGACCTGCTGAGCCTGGGTCCGTTCACCGCTGTGCTCATGACCTGGTATCGCAACAATACCGCCCACACACTGGCACTGCCGTCGCTAATCGCCTGTCTGGTCCGCGATCGTCGCCGCCCCGTTCGTCGAAGCGCTCTGGAACGGATGACCGCCACCGTGTTCCCCTACATCGCCGACGAGCTGCAGACCCCGGAGGCCGCCAATGCGGTCGCGGGCTGGATCGGGCACCTGGTGACCGCCGGGCTGCTGGTCGAACATCCCGACGACGCCTACGGACCGCCGCCGGTAGCCACTCCCGAGCACTATCAGCTGCGGCTGCTCGCCAGGCTCGTCATGCCGACCCTGGAACGCCTCTACATCGTCATCGGCCTGCTGTTCCAGGCCGGCCAGTCCACGCACACCCGGGAGTCGCTGCAGGCCAACAGTCATCGCGTCGCGCAGAAGATGTCGCGCCTCTACGGGCTGAACGCCCCCGAGTTCTTCGACGTGCGTCTGTTCAACCAGTTCGTCGACGCGCTGATCGAGAACGGCGTGGTGACCGAGCAGGACGATTCGCGCCTGGTGTGGGCGCCGCTGGTGGAAGACGTGCTGAAGGCTTCGGAGGGCATCATCGACCCGGACTTCCGATTTGCCGTGCGCCAGGAAGACCAGCCTGCAGCGGCCAGGTCCAGGGTGGCGCCGGCGGATCGCTAGCCGCGGGCCGCTGCCGCGCCTCGGTAGACGTCGTAGCGCACCGTACGACCGACGATCTGCCAGTCGGGATCCCGCACCAGCGGATCGCGGCGACGGCGTTTCAACACCACGCGCTCCCGCGCGACAGCGACGGCCCGCTCCAGCCATAGCGCCAGCGGCCGGCGATCGGGCGGCGCGAGCTCCGCCAGCCACTGCATACGCTTCCCCGGCAGCGCCGACTTCGACCGAGCCGGGAACATCGGATCCAGGTACACCACGTCCCAGTCGTCTTGACTCTCGAAGGCATCGAACCCGTCGCCGCAGCGCGCAGCGCCGACCTTCAGGCCGCTGCGCCGGATCAGATCCTGCTGCAGCACCCAGAGTGCCGGGTGGTGCTCCACCAGCTGCACGCTGCATCCCCGACGCGCGAGCACCAGCGCGTCCACGCCCCAGCCGGCCATGGGATCGAGGATCCGGGCCGATCCGCCCGACCCGACGCCGCATGCCCGGGTCAGTTCGGCGCCCTGCGCAGCCCGGCGCGCAAGCTCCGCCAGCGTCACCCAGACACCGCGCCCCCGGCCGCGGCACAGCGCCACCTGGTCGGCGGTGGCCCAGAGGTAGAAGCCGCTCTCGCCAGACGGCTGCTGCGGGGATTCCTCGATTTCCAGGAATGGGGCCAGGGATTCAACCAGCTGCCGCGCCTCGGGATGATAGAACAGCTTGAGAGAGCACCCGATGACTGCTTCTCCCGCTGTTTTGGCGGCGCGCCCGCCACCTGAGCCGCTCACGGCGAGACCGGTTGCCAGGGTGAGTCCCCGCTCACGTACACGGGAAACGCAGCCTCTGGAGAAACTCCGCCGCCGCGCTCCAGCTCCAGCAGCGCGAGCTCTCCGATCGTACGGGCATCCACCAGAACATCGTCGAGAAATTCCTGCCCCTCCGGCCACCAGACCGGCCGATCACCCGCACCCGTGGCGTCCGGCAGGTCCTCCGGCAGCGTCGCTCCCTGGTGCAGCGCATCTGCGAGCCACGGCTCCGGGGGGCCGGCAGCAGGCAGCCGGTAGCCGGCCAGGTAGTAGGCATCACGTCGCGACCGCGTCACGGTGAGCAGCGAGCTTGCGGGCGAAGCGACGGTGCCACGCTTCCCGACTGCTGCAGCCAGTGCCAGAGAGGATCTAACCGGCACCACGGTCGCGCCGGAAGCGTAGGCAATGGCCTGAGCAACCGCAGCGGCAATTCGGATGCCGGTGAAAGAGCCGGGACCCGCGCCGAAAGCCACGGCAGCGAAACCGCGACGATCGACGCCGGCGGCGCGCACCAGTTGCTCCAGGTTGCCCAGGACGACCTGGTTGTGCAGCCGCTCGACCTTCTGTGTATCCTCGATCCAGCGGCCGTCGACGTGAATCGCCAGCGAGCAGAACGGGCCGGAGGTGTCCACGGCAAGTACGGTTGCCATCCGGCTATGGTAGCCGAGGCCGTGATTCGGTCACAGCTGCGGAGATGATCTACGGTGCCGGAAACCCGACTCGATCTGGATGAAGCGTTGCGCGCGATGCTCGACGATACTCGCCCGCTGGTCGCAACGGAGCCGGTGGCCATCGCCGAATCCCTGGGCAGGTTCGCTGCGGAGGCCGTTCACGCGCCCATCAATCTGCCGCCGTTCGCTGCTTCCGCCATGGATGGCTATGCCCTGCGTGCCGCCGAGCTGAAGGGCGCCCCACCCTTTCGCCTGCCGCTGACCGGCACCAGCTCGGCCGGCCACCCGCTCACCGAGCGGGTTCCCGCAGACGGTTGCGCGAGGATCTTCACCGGCGCTGCTATCCCGGAAGGTCTCGACACGGTCGCGATTCAGGAGGACTGCGAGCGCGACGGCGACTGGGTCGTGATCAAGGAAGCCGTGGCATCTGGCGACAACGTCCGCCCGGTCGGCCACGACGTCGCCGCCGGTTCCAGGATTCTGCCTGCCGGCCGCCGGATCACGCCTTTCGACCAGGGTTGGCTGACGGCCTGCGGCCTCGACCGGATCAATGTCCGCTGCCGGGCCGTGGTCGGCATCTTCTCCACGGGCGATGAGCTTCTGGATCCCGGCGAGACACCGGGGCCAGGCCAGATCTTCGACGCCAACCGCGTCACTGTTCGAGCTCTCCTCTCCAGGCTGCCCGTCACGGTGCGCGACTATGGCATTGCCGCCGACGATCCGGACCAGATCCGGCAGCTGCTGACCCAGGCCGACCGTGAGTGCGACCTGATCGTTACCAGTGGCGGCGTTTCCGTCGGTGATGCGGACTGGGTGAAGCAGGTGATCGACGATATCGGCCACCTGCGTTTGTGGAAGCTCAACCTCAAGCCCGGCAAGCCGGTCGCGTACGGACGGCTCGCTCGGGCTGCATTCTTCGGGCTACCCGGAAATCCGGTGTCGACGATCGTCACCGCATTGCTGCTGGTCAGGCCGGTGCTGGAACGTCTGTGCGGCGGCGACCCCGGCGCACCGCTGGCGGTTCCCGCAATTTTGCAGGGCTCGCTGAGCCACCAACCCGGACGAGAAGAATTCCAGCGGGGCACGCTGGCTTCCCACGACGGCCAGCTGACGGTCTCCGCAACGGGGGATCAAAGTTCGAATCGACTTGCCAGCTTTGCGCTGGCCAACTGCCTCATCCGGATACCCAAAGAGCAGGGCGACCTGACCGAGGGAAGCAACGTAACCACGCTGCCCTTCGGCGGCATGCTGTGAGGTGACGCAGGCGGCCAGTTCGGCGGAAACGCCAATCCGGCTGCCATGCGCCCTTTATCAGAGCCCGCAGCTCGTCGGCTGCGAGGCGGCAGGTGCCGCCGCGCCGTGGCGCGGGCGGCCACCTAAGCGGCGCTAGCGCTTACGCGCGGGCGCTTTCCGCTTGGCCGCCTTCTTCTTGGCTGCCGCCTTCTTCCTGGCCGGCGCCTTTTTCTTCGCGGGCGCCTTCTTCTTGGCTGCCGCTTTCTTCCTCGCCGGGGCCTTCTTCCTGGCCGCCGCCTTCTTCTTGGCGGCCGCCTTCTTCCTGGCCGGCGCCTTTTTCTTCGCGGCCGCCTTCTTCTTGGCCGGCGCCTTCTTCTTGGCTGCCCGCTTCACCGACGCACGCTTGGCCGCTGCTTTGGCAGCTGCCTTCTTGCGCGCGGGGGATTTGCGCTTGGCCGGTGCCTTCTTGCGCTTTGCCGCCGACTTCTTCCTGGCAGGGGCTTTCTTCTTCGCGGCTGCCTTTTTCCGAGCCGGGGCTTTCTTCCTAGCCGGCGCCTTCTTCCTAGCCGGTGCCTTCTTCTTGGCTGCCGCCTTCTTTCTGGCCGGGGCCTTCTTCTTCGCCGGCGCCTTACGCTTGGCAGCGGACTTCTTCACGGGACGCTTCTTCGTCGCCGCCTTTCTGGCAGCAGCCTTTCTGGTGGGCGCTTTCTTCTTCGCTGGGGACTTCTTCTTGGCGGCTGATTTCTTCGCGGCCTTCTTCACTGAAGCTTTCTTGGCAGCGGGTTTTCGCGCCGCCTTCTTCCTGGCGGGCGTCTTCGCCGCGGTCTTAGCTTTCGGCATAAAGAATCTCCTTGGATTTCTTTCCTGTCTCCGTTGGCCGCTTACAGCATTCCTTCACAGCCAGCGATTTCCCTATTCACCCTGATAGCTGTATTACCTCTACCGCTTTTGCGACTGATACTGCTGTCGCTACGGTTACTGCTCTCACCAATTACCCGTACTGCTTCCAACTGCGGGTTCGATTGCGACGACTTCAGAACGTCGCTTTCCATCTGCCGTTTGCTTCTACGAACGCAATCGCACATCAACGATAGCCCATAGAAACGAAACTGCAATTGGAAATTTGGCCGCATCATACTGACAAGCAAGACAAAGATCACTAGCCATTGAAGCTAGTCTTGAGATGTTTCTAGCGCAGCGAGAACTCGTTGCTGCACTTCTTTCACCTCGCCGCGGCCATCGACTTCGCTGAACGCGAGCGTCGACTGCGCTGCTTTGCCCTTGTAGAACTGAACCAGCGGATGCGTTTGACGCTGATAAACATCGAGCCGTTCGCGCACGGTCTCTTCCCTGTCGTCGTCGCGCTGTACGAGCTCTTCACCGGTTTCGTCGTCCTTACCGGGCTCGCGCGGCGGGTTGAAATCGATGTGATAGACGCGCCCGGATGCCGGATGCACGCGACGCCCGCTCATGCGCCTGACGATGTCTTCGGCCGGAACGACGATCTCGATCACCGCATCGATGACGACCCCGGCTTTGTCGAGGGCCTCCGCCTGGGGAATCGTCCGGGGAAAGCCGTCGAAGAGAAAACCTCTCGCGCAGTCCGGCTCGGCAATTCGCTCCTTGACCAGCTCGATGATGATGTCGTCTGAAACCAGCGCGCCGGAGTCCATGACTGCCTTGACCCTGCGACCCAGCTCGGAACCCGCGCTGACCGCCGCGCGCAGCATGTCGCCGGTGGATATCTGGGGGATCTGGAACGCCTCGCAGACGAACTGCGCCTGAGTGCCTTTGCCGGCGCCCGGAGGGCCGAGCAGAATGATTCTCATGAGCTGTCTCCTGTGGGTTTGTCTTGGTCTTCGTCGTTGACGCGTGGGCGCCCGTCTCAGCGGACAGCCGGATCAACACGTGCTTCGAGCACGGCCGGAAGGTGGTTCAGCCTTTCCAGCAGCACCGCCAGCTCGCGGAGGGTCGCTACCCGGATCTCCAGGCTCAGCACGGCAAGCCCGGATGCCGGGTCGACCTGACCGCTGTTGCCGAGCAGCGACAGCCCGGCGGCGCTGAGCAGTTCGGTGACGTCCCGGAGAAGACCCTGCCGGTCTTCGGCGCGCACGAGCAGCCGGTATGCCCGCGCGCCGGACCCAGGCGAACCCGGCAACAGCTCCAGCTGGCGCTCGTATTCCGACTGCGGGTGCAGCGCTTCCAGCCCGTCCAGCGTGTCGCAGTCTCCACTCCCGATGGCTCGCCACAGCGCCTGCGGGTCTGCCAGACCAAGCGCACGGGCAGCCTCCTGCCAGCGCGCTGCCGTCGGCTCGTCTAGGGCCAGTGCGCCGAGCAGGGAGCTGAGCCGCTGCCGACCGTCGTGCTCGTTGATCGATGGATCGCGAGCGCGAAACCAGTCCTGAATTTTCTCCCGGGCGCGGCCGCTGGTCGCGAAGCCAAGGTGACGATCCAGCCACACGCGCTGCGGCGCAGCCTCCTCTCCGGTAACGATTTCCACCCGCTCGCCGGTTGCCAGCGGCGCGTTCAGTGCGCGCGGCTCGCCTTCGACCAGCGCCCCCCGGCAACGATGGCCGATCTCCGTGTGCACCCGGTAGGCAAAGTCCAGGGGCGTCGCGCCGGCGGCAAGATCTAGCACGTGGCCGCGAGGGGTGGAAACGAATATGCGTTCATCCTGAAACAGCCGGCTGAGCTCGTCACCGATGTCCCCTGAAGCAGTGCGCTGCAAGTCGTCGCGCCACTCGACCACCTGCCTCAGCCAGTTCATCTTTTCGGAGTAAGGCCGGTCCTCGGCGTCCGCCGACTTGTAGGACCAGTGGGCGCACACTCCGAGTTCCGCCTGCTGATGCATCTCCTGCGTCCGGATCTGCACTTCCAGGGTTCTGCCGTCAGGACCCACCACCGCCGTATGAATCGATCGATAGCCGTTTTCTTTCGGCGCCGCGATGTAGTCGTCGAACTCGCTTGGTACATGGCGCCACTGGGTGTGGATGACGCCCAGCGCTGCGTAGCACTGCGCGATGTCCGGCACCAGCACCCGTACCGCGCGGACATCGTAGACCTGACCAATGCCGACGTTCTTGGCGCGCATCTTCCGCCAGATGCTGTAAATGTGTTTTGCCCGTCCGAACACCGTCGCCTCGATCCCCTCGGCCCGCAGCTGGGCCTCGAGCTCCCTGGCGATTCCGGTAATCTGCCGTTCCCGTTCCTCGCGACGCCCATCGAGCTGGCGGGCGATGGCCATGTAGACATCACCCGCCAGATACCGGAGCGCCAGGTCCTCGAGCTCCCACTTGAGCTGCCAGATGCCCAGGCGGTTGGCCAGCGGAGCGAAAACCAGGTGCGCTTCCCTGGCGATTCGCTGCCGGCGTTCCTCGTCGTCGCCTTTGGCGGCTCGCAGCGCGACGACACGCTCAGCCAGCTTCAGAACCGCCACCCGGGCATCGTCGATCATGGCAATGATCATCCGCCGGACGTTATCGGCCTGGTCGCGACGTTCGCTGGTCTGCAGTCGGGTGTTGCTCATCTCCAGGAGACTGGTGCTCGCCATCCGCACCACCTCCTCCAACAGGTCTGCGACGTCGACACCGAGTTCCCTGCGGACGAGGTCCGCGGAGACGAGGCCGACCCGCAACGGCCGATAGGTTAGCGCGGCGACGACGGAAGCCGTGTCGAGACGCAGGTCGCTCACCAGCTCGGCGAGCTCCATCCCGCTTTCCAGGTACTCCTCCCCGCGGGGCCCGACCTTCCGCACGAAGCCACACGCCTCACGCACCCGTGTGATGTCCAGCGCGCCGTGACGTTCGCCCAGCGCGTCTATCCAGGCATCGACCTCCAGGCGGCCGTCTGCCGCCCTGGCAACGTCGTTGCGGACCTTAACCACCAGAACTGCCTGCAGGAGCCCGCACGAAAATTCCCAACGTTTCCACGTGGGCAGTATGGGGAAACATGTCGAACATCCCAACTTCTTCCAGCTTGAATCCCCCGCTCAGCAGACGTGCCGCGTCGCTCGCGAACGAACGCGGATTGC
>JBFISC010000023.1:0-23396 GCA_041608775.1 Pseudomonadales bacterium
CTGGGCTCGTTCGGGGTGCTGGGCCAGACGGTACTGGTGGACGGCAACACCGCCTTCGACGACGACGTGGGCGACAACGACGGCGACGCCAACATCGACATCCGCGATCTGACGCTGCCCGGTGGCGGCGAGCTGGTGGTCGAAGTGAGCGGGCTGCCGACGGCGGACGGGATACTTGCCACCCGCATCGACCGCGTGGATGCCGCTGGGGTGCCTGGAACCCCGGATGATGAGTTCGAGATCAAAGGCTTTGTCGATGCCGTCGCGGAAGACGGCAGCTCCTTCGACATCAACGGCGCGACCTTCCTCGTGGTGGCGGGTGCCGGCGGCACTGAGTTCGAAGACGGGCTGCGTGCCGACGCCAGCCTGGTCGGCGTGTTCGTTGAGGTCGAGGCGGACGAAAACGGCGCCGGCGAGCTGATCGCCGTGGAGGTTGGGCGCGAAGACGACTACGACGACGACCGCGACCGTGAGTTCGAGGTCGAAGGAATTCTGCTGTCGGTGGACACCGTCGCCGACCCCGACGTGGTGGTGATCGACGGCCTGACCCTGCAGGTCAATGACGCCAGCAGCCTGGTGGGCCGGGAAGGCAGCCGGGTGGAACTCGAGGGCGTGTTCGACGCCAACGGCGTGCTGATGCTGCGTGAGTTCAAGCTAGAGGTGGAGAACACCGTGCGCATCGAGGACCGGGTAGTCAGCGTGGATCCGGCCGGCACCGTGACCACCCGGCTCGGGGTCGACATCGTTCCGACCGGCGACAGCCGGGTCGAGGACGATACCGCGGAGGATGACGATGCCGATCGGCTGACCCCGTCCGGGTTCCTCGACCGGGTCATGATCGGCGGCTTCATCGAGGCGCGCGGTTATCCCAACGCGGACCGCACGGTGACCTGGCGTCGGATCGAGCTGGAGGACGAGGACGACCAGGCCTGCGAGCTGCGGGGACCGGTCGAGTCCATCGAGGGCACGAGCTCAGCGTCGTTCAGCTTCGTGATCCAGGGCGTCACCATCGACGTCAGCCAGATCCTCAGCGATGACGGCTTTGAGGGCGACGATGACGCAGACCTCGGCCGCCAGGCCTTCTTCGACAACCTCGAGGTGGGCGACGTGGTGGAGGCGGAGAGCGACGAGCAGGGCGTCGGCTGTCAGACGGGCACCCTGACCGCCCGCGAGGTGGCGTTCGAAGACGACGATGATATCGTGGGTTCGAGTCGTGGCGACGATGATGGCGCCGGCGCTGATCAGCTGGTCGGCACCCCGACCGCGGTGGGCATCGGCTCCTTCGTTCTCGGCGAGCGCACGATCCGGGTGGTCGGTTCGACCCTGATCGACGATTCGATCATCGAGCGGGCGCTCGGACGCGAGTTCGATGGCGACGACCGTCGCTTCGACCAGCTGCCTGAAGGGCTTACGCTCCCGGATCTGCTCACCGGTGATTTCCCTGTCGAAGTCAGGGTAGGCGCCGATGGCGTGGCGCTTCTCGTCGAGGACCTGTAGACGACGCCAGCGGGGGTGGCCTGACGGGCACCCCCGCCAGCGTTCCCTTTGATCTGGCCCGGTCGATCGATTTGGACGGAATGACGCTTGAGCAGAAACTGATGCGGGCCGCGCGGCGGGTATTGCGCCCGCTGGTGCGCATCCTGCTGCGCAACGGCGTACCTTCCGACGCCCTCACCGAGCTGGTGCGCAAGACCTACGTCGACGTGGCCGAGGAAGAGTTCGGGATCGACGGCAAGCGCCAGACCGTGGCTCGAATCTCCGTGATCACCGGACTCAATCGCAAAGAAGTCTCGCGCCTGCGTGCGAAAGCGCCGCTGGACCGATCCGACGAGGTGTGGTGGAACCGGGCCGCCCACGTCCTCGGCAGCTGGCTGCGCGACGACGAGTTCCTGGACCGCAAAGACGATCCGCTGGATCTGCCGTTTGCCGGCAGCTCGCCGAGTTTCACGGATCTGGTGCGCAAGCACAGCGGCGACATGCGCCCGCGGGCAGTGGCCGACGAGCTGCTGCGGCTGGGCGCCATCGAGGAGGTCGGCGGGCGCCTGCGGATGACCAGCCGCGGCTACGTGCCCGGGTCCGACCCGGAGCAGATCATCGACATCCTCGGCGTCGACACCGCCGAGATGATGGAGACCATCGATCACAACCTGCAGCACCCGAAGGACCAGCGCCTGGTGCAACTCAAGGTGCTGTCGGACAACGTCCCGGCCGAGCACCTGGAAGCATTCAACCGTTACTCCGCGCGGCTGTCGCGCAACGTGCTCGAGGAGCTGAGCCGCTGGCTGGCCGAGCGTGACCGTGGTCGCGACTGGTCCGGCGACGACGAGCGCGTGGTGCTGGGCCTGGGAATCTATCAGATCAATCGCGTCGCCCGGGCTGCCGGGCAAGACGACGCCGAGGAGACTTCATGAACGTTGCTGTCCGGAACCCGCTGCTCCTGTCGCTGCTGTTATCTGTCTCCGGGTGTGGAGGCGGCGGTGGTGGCGCGCCCCTGGTTGCAGACACGGGAGTCGGCGGCAGCGGCGGCGCCGTCGGACCTGCCCAGGGCTTCGGCAGCATCATCATCAACGATCTGGTGCTGGAGACTGACGATGCGGCGTTCGAGATCGAGGGGGTATCGGCCGGCGTCGGCTTGACCGGTCAGAACCAGCTCGCCGAAGGCCAGCAGCTGGTGATCCGTGGCAACATTCTGGCTCGGGAGGCGAGCGAGGTGTTCTACCGCTCGGACATCAAGGGGCCGCTGGCCGCAACGCCGGTATTCGACCCGCTCACGGGCGTGGGCGAGCTGTCGGTGCTCGGCCAGAGGGTGCGCGTCAACGCGACCACCCGCTACGCCGGGGGCGCCTCCCTCGATCTGCTGCAGGCGGGGGATCTGCTCGAGGTGAGCGGCGTCCGCAATGCCGCGGGCACGCTCGTGGCCACCTACCTGGAGCGCGAGTCGGCGCTGAGCGAGTTCAAGGTGGTAGGCACGGTGACCGCAGTCGGCGCGCCCGGCTTCTCGATCAACGGTCTGGTGGTGGACGTTCAGACCAACGGCCTGGCGACACCCGCGCTGGGCGAGCGGGTAGAGGTCCGCATCGCGACCGCGTCCGTCGCAGCGGGCGGCGCAGCGGTCGCCACCCGGGTCGACGTGCTCGGCGCGGTGGATCTGGACGAGGGGGAACGCTACGAGATACAGGGCCTGATCGATGCCTTCACCGGCCCCACCCGGTTCACGGTGAACGGGATCGCGGTGGTGGTGCCTGCGGGCGTCAGCTTCGAAGACGGCAGTGCCAGCGATCTGGGGCTCGACGTTCGGGTGGAGGTGGAAGGCGATGCCAATGCCGCGGGCGAGCTCGAAGCCGAACGCGTCATCTTCCGGCCGACCGAGGCCATCCGCGTGGAAGGCACGGTGGCCGCCGTCGATCCGGCGGCGGGCACGGTGACCACGGCGGTGGGCGTGACTTTCGTGGTCAGGGCGCTCACCGAACTCGAGGACGACAGCAGTCTCGGCGTGGAACCGTTCACACTGAACGATCTCGGCGCCGGCGATTTCATCGAGGCCCGCGGGTTCCTCGACGGCGCGGAAGTGGTGGCCGCTGAGATCGAGCGCGAAGATGCCGAGCCGGATGCCAGGACCAGGCTGCGGGCGCCGGCCGACGGGGCACCGACGATCGATGGCAGCGGCGACCTCAGGGTCGATCTGCTCGGCATCACGGTGCTGGCCTCGCCGGGGATCAGCGTGTTCGAAGACGACGACGACAACGAGTTAAGCCGCGACGCGTTTGCGGCTCTGGTGGCCCGGGGCACGGTGGTGGAGGCCGAATGGGAGGCGTTCACCGACACTTCGCAGGTGGTGACGAGCCTCTCCATCGAGGAGGAAGACGACTGAGCGCGGTCAGCCGACCTGGCCGATGACGTCGTTCCAGGTGACAGACGGGGACCGCCGGATCATGATCGGCCGACACAGCGGCAGGTTCCTCGAGCGCGCGCCAGTCAGGCCTGCCTGGCGCGGCCGGGAGCCGCCGTCACGAGCACGGAGCAACGACCATGATCGATCGAATCTGCATCGCGATGGCGCTGACCCTGGCGGCTGGCACCTGTCTCGGCCACGGGTCGCCGGACGTTCCCGCGGCGGGGGATGCGAGGGAAATCGAGTTCCCCGATACCGACCGCTACCTGACCCTGGTGCTTGATCCCCACACGCACTCGGTGTTCTCGGACGGCCACGTCTGGCCGCGGATCCGCATCGAGGAGGCGCTGCGGGACGGTCTCGACGCCATCGCCATCACCGAGCACCTCGAGTACCAGCCGCATCTTGCCGACATTCCGCACCCCGACCGCAACCGCGCCCACGCGGAGGCGCTGATTGCCGCCGCAGGCACCGGGCTGATGGTGATCGCGGGATCGGAGATCACCCGTGATGCGCCCGCCGGCCACATCAACGCGATCTTCATCGACGACGCCAACGCCCTGCTGCAGGCCGAGACGCCGGAGGATCCGGCGGATGTCCGCGGCTACTACGAACAGGCCAACCAGTGGCCGGCTCAGGAGGTCGTCCAGGCGGCCAACGACCAGGGCGCTTTCGTGTTCTGGAATCACCCCTACTGGAGCCGGGACTTCCCGAACGGCATACCGCAGATTCCGGAGTTTCACGTCAGCAACGCGAAGAACGGCCTGCTGCACGGGGTCGAGATCGCCAACGGCGAAGATTACTCGGAGGAAACGTTTCAGATCGCGTTGGACCATGGCCTGACGCTCGTGGGCGTGTCGGACGTGCACGACCTCATCGACTGGGACTATCAGCCCCATGCCGGTGGTCACCGCCCTGTGACCCTGGTGCTGGCGGAGGCGCGCACGCCGCAGGCCCTGCGTGCGGCCCTGTTCGAGGGTCGAACGGTGGTGTGGTTCAAGAACCTGCTGATTGGCCGCCCGGAGCACCTGCAGCCGCTGCTGGCGGCGTCCCTCGTCATCGAGGGTGCGGGCTACCCGGGCGACGCCGAGGTGCTGACGGTGACGCTGCGCAATCGCTCCGATGCGGACCTCAAGCTGCTGAACACCAGTGGCCTGACCTATTTCGACGATGCGGACCTGCTCGAGGTACCGGCTCACTCGACCGTCGAGCTGCGGGTGAAGACCGGGACCCGGGTTCCGCGCGTAGAGCTTCAGTTCCGGGTGTTGAACGCGCTGACCGCCCCGAAGCAGACCGCTGCCATCACCCTCAGCGCCGAGGTGGCGCAACCGTGATCCCGGCGATCTGGCTCTGGCCGATCCGGGCCGGCTGGCTGATCGGCGTGGCCCTGCTGATCGCCGGCTGTGGCGGTGGCGGTGGGGACGGGGACGGGCCGAGCCGAAACCCGCAGCTTGCGGCTCTGGTGCTGTCGCAGGGGACCCTGGTGCCGGCCTTCAGCGCCGCGACCTTCGAGTACGCCGCCGAGGTGCCGAACGACGTCGTCGAGATCACCGTGACCGCGACCACGGCCGTCGCGGCGGCGTCGCTGACCGTGAACGGCACCGCGCTCCCCTCCGGCACGCCGAGCGCGCCCATCGCGCTGCCGGTTGGCGACACCACCGTCACCATCCGCGTTACCGCGGAGAACGGCACCACCCAGCGCAGCTACTCGGTGGTCGTGACCCGGCGGCCGCCGCCCAGCAGCAACGCCAGCCTGCTCGACCTGACCCTGAGCGGAACGCAGCTCGATCAGATCTTCGACCCCGGCATGTTTTCCTACACCGCGTCGCTCGGCTACTTCGGCGCGTCGCTCCGGGTGCTTGCGGAGCCCGAGGACGCGGGCGCCACGTTGACCCTGAACGGCGCGCCGCTGCCGGCGAACGTCCCCGGCGACTATCTGCCCCTGGCCGTAGGCTCGAATGCCCTGGAGCTGGTGGTGACGGCCGAGGACGGCGTCACCTCCCGCAGCTACCAGGTGGACGTGACCCGAGGGCCGAAGGTGTCCGTCGCCCAGGAGGCCTACCTCAAAGCGTCGAATACCGGCCCGGACCTGTTTGCCACGGCCATCGCCCTCTCCGGGGACACCCTCGCGGCAGGGGCGCCGGAGGAAGGCAGTGCCGCCACCGGCATCGGCGGCAACGAGAGCGACAACTCCCTGACCAGCGCCGGCGCCGTGTATCTGTTCCAGCGCGCGGGCATCACCTGGCAGCAGACGGACTACGTCAAGGCCTCCAACACCGACGGCGTTGACCGCTTCGGCGAGGCGCTCGCCATCGCCGGCGATCTGCTCGCGGTGGGTGCCCCCGGCGAGCAGAGCCTGGCGCCGGGTATCGACGGCGACCAGCAGAGCGATGCCGCCTTCGACGTGGGAGCCGTCTACCTGTTTGAGCGCGACGGTGGCGGCGGCTGGGCTCAGGCGGCGTACCTGAAGGCGTCGAATCCGGACGCCGGCGATGGCTTCGGCAGCGTGGTTGACGCCGACAGCGGTCGGGTCATCGTCGGCGCTGAGCTGGAGGACGGGGGTGCCAGCGGGGTCGACGGGGATGGCACGAGCAATGCGCTGGGTGGCGCCGGCGCGGCGTACCTGTTCGGTCGAAACGGCGCCGGAACCTGGGTACAGCAGGCTTACCTGAAGGCATCGGATCCGGATGCCGGCGATCGCTTCGGTGCGGCGGTGGCGATCAGCGGCGATCTGGCCGCCGTCGGCGCGCCGCTGGAAGACAGCGCGGCCACCGGCGTTGACGGCGACGACGGCGACGACAGCCGCGCTGCCGCCGGCGCCGTCTACCTGTTCCGGCGCGACGCGGATGGTGACTGGTCGCCCCTCGCGTATCTGAAAGCCTCCAACACGGATGCCGGCGACCGCTTCGGCGCGGCCGTGGCCGTCGACGGCGACCTGGTGGCCGTCGGCGCGCCGGGGGAGGACAGCGCCGCCACCGGCGTCGGCGGCGATCAGGCGGACGACAGCCTGGACGCCCCCGGGGCAGTTTACGTGTTCGAGCGCGGCGCCAGCGGCGGCTGGACCCAGATCGCCTATCTCAAAGCCTCGAACACGGGTTCCCAGGATAACTTCGGCTCGAGCGTGGCGCTGCGCGGCAACACCCTGGCCGTGGGCGCACCGGGTGAGAATTCCGCCGCCACCGGCGTCGACGGCGAGCAACTCGACGAATCGGCGCTGAACGCCGGAGCGTTGTACGTGTTCGAGCGCGCCGCCACCGGCGGCTGGTCGCAGATCGCCTACCTCAAGGCGTCCAACAGCGACCCCGGCGATGCGTTTGGCACGGCTGTGGCGCTGGACGGGGACACGGTGGCCGCCGGCGCGCCGTTCGAAGACGGGGGTGACACGGGCGTCAACGGTGACGACGGTGACGACTCCCTGGGCAACGCCGGCGCCGGCTTCGTGATCCGCTGAGTCGAGCGATGGCGCTGAAGGCGACGGTCTACAAGGCGGAGCTGCAGGTGGCGGACCTGGATCGCGGCTACTACGGCGATCACTCGCTCACCCTGGCCCGGCATCCCTCGGAGACGGAGCAGCGCATGATGATCCGGCTGCTGGCGTTTGCGCTGCATGCCGACGAGGGGCTCGAGTTCGGCCGCGGTCTGTCCACGGACGACGAGCCCGACCTGTGGTTGAAGGACCCGACCGGCGAGATCCAACTGTGGGTGGACGTGGGGCTGCCGGACGAGCGGCGGCTGCGTCGCGCCGCCGGCCGCACTCGCCGGCTGGTGCTGCTCGGCTACGGTGAGCGGGCGCTCGGCGTCTGGTGGCGCAAGCACGGGGACGCGCTGGCGCGACTGCCGAAGCTCACGGTCTGGTCGCTGGCGGATGCCGCGGCGGCGTCCCTGGAATCCCTCGTGTCGCGGAACATGGACCTGCAGTGCACCATCGACGATGGCCAGGTTGCCGTGAGCAATGGCAGCACCTACCTGGACGTCGGGCTGACCCGGCTGAAGGACGCTGCGGCCGCGTGACTCAGCGCCCCTGCAGGGATCGGGCGCGGAATTTCCGGCCCTTGATGGGGAAGCTGTTGAGCACCTTCAGGGCGCGCCCGACATGGTCGTTGTCCACGGCGACGTAACCGGTCTCCTCGAGCAGATCGATGCGGCCGACGGCCGTCCCGGGAATCCCGCCCTGGCGGGTCAGGGCACCGAGCAGATCTCCGGGGCGCAGTCTGTTCCGGCGGCCGCCGCTGATCTCCAGGGTGGTGCGGGTCGCTTTCAGGTTGCCGGCGTCGGCCGGTGTCGGCAGCGGCGTTGCCTCGATGGGGCCGCAGCCGGCGTCCTCCTCGATGACGCTGAGTCGAGGGCGTTCGGGCGCGGCCACCAGGCTCACGGCGATGCCGCGCCGGCCGGCGCGCCCGGTTCGGCCGGCGCGGTGCAGGTACACCTCGGGCTGGGTGGGCAGCTGGTAGTTGAACACCGCGTCGATGTCAGCCACGTCCAGACCCCGGGCCGCGACGTCCGTGGCGACCAGCACGCTGGCGCTGCGGTTGGCGAAGCGGATCAGGGTGCGGTTGCGTTCCGCCTGGTCCTGGTCGCCGTGCAGCGCCAGCGCCGGGATGCCCCGTTCCGCCAGCAGGGCCGCGACCCGGGCGCAATCGAGTCGGGTGTTGCAGAACACCAGGTTCAGCTTTCCCGACCAGGCCCGCAGCACCGTGCACAGCGCCTGGTCGCGAGTGCCGTCGTCCACCGCACACCAGACGTGGGCGACATCGATGGGCGGCTCGCTGCCGGTGACGTCCACGCTGACGGGATCCCGCTGAACGCGCTCGCTGATCGCGCGGATGCCGGGCGGATAGGTGGCGGAGAACAGCAGCGTCTGACGGCGCGCCGGCACGTGGCTCATCAGCTCTTCGATCTCTTCGGCAAAGCCCATGTCGAGCATGCGGTCCGCCTCGTCCAGCACCAGGGTGTCGAGGCCGCGCAGCCGCAGCGTGCCCTGACGCAGGTGTTTCAGCACCCTGCCGGGGGTGCCCACCACCACGTGGGCGCTGTGCTTGAGCGAGCCGATCTGCGGTCCGATGGGCGTGCCGCCGCACAGCGTGAGCACCTTGACGTTGTCGAGCCGTCGGGCGAGACGCCGGAACTCGCGTGCGACCTGGTCGGCAAGCTCGCGGGTGGGACAAAGCACCAGGGCCTGAACCCGGAACGAAGTCGGGTCCAGCCGGTTCAGCAGGCCCAGGCCGAATGCCGCGGTCTTGCCGCTGCCGGTGCGGGCCCGGGCGATGACGTCGTGCCCGGCGAGGATGGCCGGCAGGCTCGCGGCCTGCACGGGCGTGGCCCGGTGGAAGCCGAGATCGCTCAGGTTGTCGAGCAGCGCGGCATCGAGCCCGAGGTCGGAAAACGCCGTCTCGGGCGGTCCAGTGTTGCTACCGGTTGCGGGGGTGGGTGCTGCCATGGGGCGCGCAGTATACGCACTTCCGCCTGCGGCAGGTGGCTGCTGCAGCCGCACGGCGCGCCGGGCATCAGAACGAGCCAGCGGGCGGCCATCCAGGTCAACCTGGCAGGGCGCTGACCAGCCAGCAGGCGGCGCCGAGCTTCAGCCCGTCAGGACCGGCGTGGGGGGCGAGCGCTTCCCGGGCCGCGGTCATGGCCCGTTCCCGGTCTGCCGCGTCGAGTTCCTCCAGCGCCCGGGACAACGGTCCGACCTGCTGCAGGAACGACATGGCGCTGTCGAGCGTGTCTGCCACGCGCAATCGCGTTTCCAGGGGCTCGATCGCGATGCCGGCAAAGCCGGCGCCGTCGAGGATGCCGTTCACGTAACCGGGGTCGGCAAAGGCGAAGGGCCCAGGCGCTTTCGGGTCTGGCGGCGTCTCCGGCTCGGGCAGAAACGGCTGCACCGCCGCACCGGCGATGGATACCCAGGGGTTGCTCCGCGGCGCCTGCCAGCAGACGAAGCAGAGCCGGCCGTCGGCGGACAGCGCGGTGCGGAGATTCGCGAAGGCAGCGCGGGGGTCGGCGAAGAACATGACGCCGAACCGCGAGCACACGAGCTGGTGGTCCGGGGTGAAGGCCTGGCTGGCTGCATCGGTGCAGGAGAAGGCCACGCCCTCCATCCCCTCGGCCCGTGCCCGTGCCCTTTCCAGCATGGGCTCGGAGATGTCGATGCCCCACACCGACGCGCCACAAGCCGCCAGCGCCAGTGTGGTGTCGCCGCAGCCGCAGCCCACGTCGATCACCCGCTCGCCCGCCGCCGGCGCGGCCTTGCGGATGAGCGCGTCGCTGATGGGGCTGAGCATGGCGTCCAGATGGGTCTGAGCGGCGACCCAGGTGTGGCCGGCTTCGCCGTTCCAATAGTCGATCTGTTCGTGGTTGTCTGCCGGCATGGCGCCTCCCGGGTTTCGGAGCATTCAACCAGCCGGCCGGGTTGTTGTCACTCCGCGCGGGAACCCGGGGCCAGCGCCATCAGCCGTTACGATAGAGGTAGCTGTAGCCGTTGATGGCCGGCACGCCGCCGAGGTGGGCGTAGAGGATGCGGGACCCCGGGGGGAAGTAGTCCCGCCGCACCAGATCGATGAGTCCCTGCATGGATTTTCCCTCATACACCGGGTCGGTGATCATACCTTCGAGGCGGGCGCACAGGCGGATGGCTGCGTTCGTTTCCTCCGAGGGAACGCCGTATACGGGAAACGCGTAGTCTTCCATCAGGACCACGTCGTCAGCGTCGATGGTTCGGCCGAGACCGACGAGCTCGGCCGTGTTCCGGGCGATGTCCAGCACCTGGGCCCGGGTCTGTGCCGGCGTGCAGGACGCGTCGATGCCGACGACGTGACGGGCGCGCCCGTCGGCAGCGAAGCCCACGACCATGCCCGCATGGGTGGAGCCGGTGACGGTGCAGACCACCACGAAGTCGAAGCGGAACCCGAGCTCGGACTCCTGGGCCCGCACCTCCTCGGCAAAGCCGACGAAGCCGAGCCCGCCCAGAGGATGCACCGAGGCCCCGGCAGGAATCGGGTAGGGCTTTCCGCCCCTGGCTTCTACCTCCTCGAGGGCCCTCTCCCAGCTCTCCCGGATGCCGATGTCGAACCCTTCGTCCACCAGCTCCACCTCAGCGCCCATCAACCGGCTCAGCAGGATGTTGCCGACCCGATCATAGACCGCGTCGTTGAACGGCACCCAGCTCTCCTGCACCAGCCGGCACTTCATGCCGAGCCGGGCGGCCACGGCCGCCACCTGGCGGGTGTGGTTCGACTGCACCCCACCCACCGTGACCAGCGTGTCGGCGCCGGCGCGCAGCGCGTCGGGCACGATGTACTCGAGCTTGCGCAGCTTGTTGCCGCCGAAAGCGAGGCCGGAGTTGCAGTCCTCGCGCTTGGCGAAGATCTCGACCCGGCCGCCGAGATGTGCCGACAGCCGGGGCAGCGGTTCGATGGGCGTGGGGCCGAAGGTCAGCGGGTAGCGTTCGAAGCGCTCGAGCATGAGGATTCGCGGTCCGGGATTGCCGGTGGATGGTATAACACGGTCATGTCAGACGATATCCGGCAGCGGTGGCCGATCTTTCCGACACCCTCCGTGGGCGCCGTTGTCTCGTGCTGCCGGCTGCGGCGCATGGTCCGGCTGGCTCTGGCGTCGCTCGGACTTGCAGCTTGCTCTCCGGTGGAGGTGACCACCTCCGGGTCGGACTTCGACTACCCGCCCACGGTGCGTCAGCTGCGGGGACCGTCCTCCGAGGTGTTCGTGTTCGATGCCGATACGCTGCGCGTGGGCGATGTGCGGGTTCGTCTCGATGGGATTGCCGCGCCCGAGGACGGCCATCCCGCCTACCTGCCGGGGCGACGATTCCTGCGCGCGCTGATTCGACGCGCCGGCGGGATCGAGTGCGCCCTCACCGGCAAACGTTCCTACCGGCGCGAGATCGGCTACTGCATCGTGGAGGTGGCCGGCGAGCGGGTGGATGTTCAGGCGGAGCTGGTGGCGGCGGGTCTGGCGCGGGATTGTCCGCGCTACTCATCGGGTCGCTATCGCGCGCTGGAGGGTGACCGGGCTCGTCAGCTGCCGCTCCCCGGCTACTGCCGCTGACGGGCCGGGTCATCCAGCGCGGGCCCGCGCTCGGTGCGGATCTCCGCGGGTGACAGCGGTCGGCCGTCCTCGCTCACCGCGCTCATGGGACGGATCGGCCTTCCGGATTTCCGCTCCACGAACACCAGACGGTCGCCGCGGGGGTCGGGCCGGTGTTTGTCGCCCCAGTGCACCATGGCCAGCAGCACCGGCTGCAGGTCCCAGCCGGTGGCCGTGGGCAGGTATTCGGCGTGCGCGCCTTCCGCGGACTCGCGCTTCTCCAGAATGCCCTCCGCCACCAGGCGGTTGAGCCGGGCGCTGAGGATGTTCTTGGCGATCCCCAGGTTGCGCTGGAAGTGGCCGAAGCGTTTCACCCCGAGGAAGGCATCGCGGAGGATCAGCAGCGTCCAGCGTTCGCCGATGACGTCCAGGGTCTGGGCCAGGGAGCAGTTCATGTCATCGAAGCGTTTGTACTTCATGGACGGCATTCTAGTAGCAGCAGGCGCAAAAACGGTAGCCTCATGGGACCATAAGGTTGCAAATTGCAACCGAAAACGGCGCGGGAAGGGCGACCCGCGCCGACTCGGAGAGGCCGCGGGCACCGGTGATGGGCCGTCAGGGGCCGGGGCGCAAGACCAGGGTCGCGATTCCCTCGCCGATCCCGTCGTCCGCTTCGTTGATGCGCGATATCAGGCTGCGATGGTCGCGATCCTTTAGCTCTTTCGCCGCGACCTCGTTGCCGGATGCCCTCAGCGCGGCGGCAAAGCGCAGGATCTGCGACTTCCGCCAGTCTTCGTCGGCATCGGCGTAGAGCAGCAGCGTGGGTGGTTTGCCGCCGCCGAGGTGCGGGGTCACGGAGGCTGCGACCCAGGCGTCCGGGTCATCGCCCCACACCGACTTCGGCCGCTCCGGAGCGGTCTCCTCCACGTACAGGAATGGCGAGATCAGCACGCTGCCCGCAATCACCTCGCCGGGCAGGCCCAGCGAAGCCCGGTGGCTGGCGTCCAGCGCCAGCAGCGCCGCCAGGTAGGCGCCGGCAGAGTGGCCGGCCAGGTAGACCCGCTGGGGGTCGCCGCCGTAGGCCTCGATGTTGCGCACGGTCCAGGCGAGTGCGGCAGCGGCGTCGGCGACGTGAGCCGGATGCGCGACGTTGGGCGACAGCCGGTAGTTGGCCGATACCACCCCGATTCCCAGTGGCAGCAGGCGTTCGGCCACCGGGTCGCCCAGGCTCTTGTCGCCTAACATCAGCGCGCCGCCGTGGAAGTACACCAGCACCGGCGCGCCGTCGGCGCCATCCGGCATGTGCACGTCCAGCCGGTCCTTCGCCTCGGGGTAGTCGGCGGCCGGCAGGTAATCGATGTCCCGGGTCACGGCACCCTGTGCGACGGCTGCAGGGACGAAGACCAGCACCAGCAGCGCCGCGGCCTTGCGCAGTGAGGCTGCCGCCTTCATTGCGGGTCCGGGTTGGTCACCCGGCCGCCGGCGCGGTTCAGAACCTCCTGGGATTCCTCCCGCATCCGGTCCCATTCCCTCTGCTTGCGGCAGACCCGCTGGCGGATCTGGGAGCCGGTCACCTTGATGGTCTTGCACACCCGCTGCTCCGGGTCGACCCGTTTCGCTGGCTGCGCCGCTTCGGAAGGCGCGGCGGCGGCCGTCGTCGACAGCGCGAGGGTGAGCCCGGCGGCGGCGATCAGGATGGACGGTCGGGGGCGAATCCGCGGCATGACTGAAGCTCCTCGACGGGTGCGGAATCATGCCACGCCGCCGGCGGGCGGGCTACGCGGAGCGGAACTCCCGGATGGGCCGCCACAGCCGCCAGATCAGCAGCGTGGCGGCAATGGAGATGGCGCCGCCCAGCACCATGGTGTTCCCGGCGCCGATGGCGCCGGCCCAGGCGCCGACCCAGATGGTGCCGACGTTGTTCGCCGTCTGTGCGGCCAGAATCAGCAGCGCGAAGGCGCGCCCGCGCATGTGATCCGGCGTGGTCAGCATCACGGTGGTCTGGCGGACGGCGACGGTCACGGCGTCCGCGGCGCCCAGGGCGGCAATCATCAGCGCGCCCAGCCACAGGGTGCCGGCGGTGCCGAACCCGAACAGAATCACCCCGTACGCCAGCGAGGCGTAGAGGACCAGCATGCCTTTGGCACGGTAGCCCACCAGCAGCAGCGCCACGAACGAGCCGGCGATGGCACCGGCCGAGTTGGCCGCGCCGAGCAGCCCGGTGGCGCTGGCGCCCCCGGCGAACAGGCCGAGTGCCAGCACCGGCAGGATCTCCCGGTAGAACGAGGCCACGGTGATGCCGGTGTCGAGCAGGAACAGCCCGGGCAGAATCGGATGTCGCGCTACGTAGCGCATGCCTTCCCAGGTCTGGGTCAGCGCCGTGGTCGCCGAGCCTTCCTCGTGGCCATCGGCGACCCCGTGGGCGCGGATCGCCAGCGGGCTCAGCACGGACAGCAGAGATATCGCTGCCGCGGCGAAGAACGCGGCGGTGAGGTCGAAGGCGGCGACCACACCGGCGAACAGCAGCGGGCCGGCGATGGCGGCGGCACTCTGGGACGCGGTGTCCGTGGAAACGGCGCGCATCAGGTGCTGCTGAGGTATGACGATGGGCACCAGCGCGGAGCGGGCCGGGCTCGCCAGCATCTGCGAGAACGCGGTCAGGGCGATGCCGGCGTAGACCATGGCCGGGGTGAGCTGCCCGCTTGCGTCCAGCAGCCCGAGGCCGAGCATGACGCTGAAGGTTGCACCATTGGCCAGGGCCATGAGCCGCTTGCGATCGATCCGGTCGGCGAGGGTACCTCCCCACAGCAGCGCGGGCACCTGAACCACCAGCTGCACGACCCCGATCACGCCTACCAGCACGGCCGACCCGGTCTCGTCGAACAACCACTGGGCGGTCGAGAGGATACGGATCCACACCGCCATGGTGGCGGAGATCAGGGTTATCCACAGAATCCGGTAGTCGCGGAACAGCAACGCGCCCCAGGGTCGGCTGGCGCCGGGCGGATCGGTCTGGGTCGGTGCGCTGGACAGTGACGGTCCTACGGCCGGCAGCAACCGGCATTGGCTGTGGCGCGATCAGTTTACCGGCATTGCGCCCCCCGGCGCGGGTTCCGTCCGGAGCCGCGTCGGTCTGGCGGTCGGCGGGCCCGCGGCCGGCAGCGTGACCGTGAAGGTCGACCCCGCGTCGACCCGGCTGTCGACCTCGATGCTGCCACCGTGAGCGTCGACGATACGCCGGACCACCGACAGCCCGAGACCTACACCGGGCGCCACGTTCAGCCGGCGACGCCGGAACGGCAGAAAGATGTCCGCGATCTCTTCGGGAGGAATACCCACACCGTGATCCCTGACGGATATCTGCACCAGCGCCCCGTCGCGGCAGGCCGAAACCTCGACCGCCCCGCCGGGTGAGTACTTGATGGCGTTGCTGATCAGATTCCTCAGGACCTGCTCCACCCGCAGCGGGTCGGCCACCAGGTGGAGCGGGTTCCCTGGCAGGCGGCTGACGAGGTGATGTTCGGGCGCGACGGCGCCGTAGCTCTCGACCAGGGTTCCGATCAACCTGCACAGGTCGAACTCCCGGCAGCGGAGCTCGAGCGCGCCGGCTTCGATCCGGCCGGCGTCCATTACGTCGTCGATCATCAGCGACAGCTGATCCAGCTGGTGGTCGAGCGTCCCGCGCCGGCGGCTGCGGCTGTCCGGCGAGTCGTCCAGGGCCATCAGGTAGAGCCCGTTCTTCAGGGTGGCGAGGGGGTTTTTCAGGTCGTGGGCTACGCCGGCCAGGAATGCCAGCTGCGCCTGGCGCTGGCGGGCCACGGTTTCGGCCATGTCGTTGAACATGCTGGTGAGCTCGACGAGCTCCCGGGCACCCTCGACCCGGCCGCGGGCCGCGAGATCGCCGCCGCGAAACGCGGCCATGGCCTCGAACAGACCCACCACGGGCAGAAACAACCGGCGGCGGACCAGCAGGGCGAGGCCCATCAGGCCGACGATCAGCAGCATCGCAGCCAGCAGACCGAACAGACCGGACAGGCGCTGGGCCTGCCGGGCGTCCCGGTGCGCGGTCTGCACCTGCTGGTCGTTGAGCGCGCGCAGCGAGTCCAGATCCGCCAGCGCCGCAGATAGGACGGGGCTGGTCTGACGGATGATGTCCTCCAGCTCCGCGCCGCTGGCATCCAACCGGTTTCGCTCCTGCAGGTAGCGGGCGAGCGTCGCGGCTACCCGTTCGAGCAGGGCGCGTTCCTCGCCCGGGCCGACAAAGCCCGCCGCCTCCGTCGACAGCCGCGCAAGCTGTGCGGCAACCTCGGCCTTCTCGTCCTCGAGCCCGGGGTCGGCAGAGACCTGATGCAGGTTCGCGAGGCGCTGGTAGAGCAGGGCGGCCGCCTCCATCTCCTGGGCGATGGCGGCGCTGCGGGTATCCCGGGATACGGTTTCCATCGAACGCTGGAACACCGCCGCGGTCCCGAGCAGCACCAGCAGGCTGACCAGGGTCACGACGAGCAGGATCGTGGCGCTCAGGGCGAACAGGCCGCGAAGACCGGTCCAGTGGCGGCGCATGGAACAACTCCGGTTCAGGCCTCGCAATGTAGCCGAACCGCGTCTTTCAGGGGAGACCCCGGTTCCGCTGGTTCAGCCGGAACGCTGCGCCAGCGCCCGGCGCACGGCCTCCAGCCGCCGGCGGTTCGCGCCCAGATCCGAGTAGCCCAGTCGCGATGCCGAGCGCATGGCGATCTCGCCCTGTTCGGCGCGCAGCTGGAACTCCACGTCGTCGACGAACCTGAGCCAGCGGGTCCGGGCTTCGGCGCGCAGCCGGTCGTCGGTCCGCTCGACCACAGTGTAGCTGGGATCGGTGTTGATGAGCTCCACCAGCGCCTGCCAGGTGGCGCGGGGATCGCCGCCCACCGCGATCGGCTCGATGCGGTGCGCCGCGTCGTTCGCGTCGCTGCTGACGCAGTTCGGCGACGAGGGGCACGGGGGCAGTCTACCCGGTTCAGCGCTCTCCATGTTTCCTCCGGTGCCGGCGCAGCCGACCAGCAGCCATGCTATCCCACCCAGCGCCAGCCGGCGCCCGCCGGTCATCGCGGCCAGCATCAGACGGTCCCGGGCCGCTCGCCGTTGGGCGCGCTGGGATCGGAGACCCGCACCAGGTGGTTGCTGCCGCTGGCGGTCGCCATGGCCATTCCCAGGGACTGGCCGGCATCGCGCCGGTCCAGAGTGTCCACGTACCACCACTCCCCCTGCGCCCGCTGGTGGTCGAGATCCAGCAGCAGGTAGCCGTGCCGGCGCAGGTTGACGTAATGAATGTGGGCCCGGTCCCGAACGATCGCGGCTTCTCTGGCCAGCAGCTCGTCGGCCGTGCCGTCGGGGCCCGGGGAGGTCACGGACGTGGTGACCAGCTCCACCGCCAGCGAGCCCCTGCCGTTGGTGCGGTCGTAACCCGGCCCGTTCGGGTCCGGGGCGATGTCCATGCCCCAGGCGGTGTGGATGTCTCCGGTGAGAATCACCACGTCGTCGATCCGCTCTTCCGCCAGCTGGTCCAGGATCCGCTGGCGAGAGGCGGGGTAGCCGTCCCACTGGTCCGGGTTCAGCAGCAGCCCGTCTTCGCCGACCAGCTGGCCGAACATGAGCTGCTGCCCGAGCAAACGCCAGCGGCTGTCCATCCGCACCGAAGCCCGCAGCTGCTCGGCCAGCCACGCCTGCTGGTCGTCGCCGAGAATGGTCCGGCGCGGATCGGCGAGCCCTGCCCGATCGGTTCGATCATCGAGCTGCCGGGTGCGTCCGTGCAGGCGCGTGTCGAGCATGATCAGGTGCGCGAGGTTGCCCAGCCGGAAGCTGCGGTAAATGTGGGGGCCGGCGGCCCCGGGCTGTTCCCGAATCGGCAGCCACTCGTGGTAGGCGCGCACGGCGGCGGCGCGCCGCTCCGTCCAGCTTCCCTCGCCGAGGTCCGGGTTGTGGTTCTCGGCGCCGTCGCGCCAGGCGTTGTTGGCGCTCTCGTGGTCGTCCCAGACGCAGATCCAGGGGTGCTGCCGATGCGCTTCCTGCAGATCCGGATCGCTCTTGTACTGGGCGTGGCGGATCCGGTAGTCCGCCAGGGTGAGGGTTTCCCGGGGCGGCTCGTGGGCGCGTCCGAACTCACTGCCGTCGCCGTAGGTGTTCGGCGCGTACTCATAGAAGTAATCGCCCAGGTGCAGAACCAGGTCGAGGTCGCCCCTGGCCGCGATGTGGCGGTAGGCGCTGAAGTAGCCAAACGGCAGGTTCGAACAGCTCGCCACGGCGATGCGCATGCGGCTCACCGTCCCGTTCGGCAGAGTCCGGGTCCGGCCCACCGGGCTGGATTCGCCGCCGCTGCCATGAAAGCGGTAGTAGTAGCTGCGTGCCGGCTCGAGACCGAGCGCGTCGACCTTCACCGTGTGGTCCCTGCCGGGGAGCGCCGTGACCACGCCCTGGTTCACCACGTGGGCAAACTGGGGATCATGGGAAATCTCCCAGCGCACCGGAACCGGGTCCGGCGTCGGCGCCGTGACCCGGGTCCACAGGATCACCCGATCGGAGAGCGGGTCGCCGCTGGCGACGCCGTGCCGAAACAGCGGTCCATCCGCTGCCGTTGCTGCTCCGGCGGTTGCTGCGGGGCGCGGAGCGCAGCCCGTGGCTGCCATTGCGGCGGTTGCGGTGACCAGGCGGCGACGTGTGACCATGAGCGAATCCCCCCGCGAAGAGGCGGAATTGTACCGCGCTCGCGCGGGGCCGATCAGGGTGGCAATGCGGTCGTTCCAGAACTGGATCCTGGCGCGGTCCCGGCAGAGGTCGGCGTGCCGGCTAGCGCTTGCGCAGCAGCTCCCACACGCCGAGCGCCGCGAGCCCGCCGATGACACCGCTCAGGTAGCTCGGGATCCGGGTTTCGAACACCCACAGCCAGAGCATGCCCGCGATCATGCTGGCGACCAGCATGGAGACCACGGTGAGCGTCAGACGCCGGGTCAGTTTCATCGCGGATTCCTCCCCGGCGTTCAATGGCTCCGGCGCGATCGCTACTGGGCGGCGAGCGCGCGCGTCAGGCGATCGAGGTTGGGGGTGATCAGCAGGTCGATGCGACGGTTCCGCTGCCGCCCTTCCGGTGTCTCGTTGTTGGAGAGTGGCACCGTTTCACCGTAGCCGACGGCCGTGATCTCGGTTTCCCCGAGGGCGTCGATGTTGGCCAGCAGATACTGCTGAACCGCCCCGGCCCGCTGCCGCGACAGCTCCAGGTTGGTCTCGTCGGCGCCGAACGAGTCGGTGTGACCCTGGATTTCCACCAGGCTGTCGGGGAAGACATCGACGGCGGTCTGAATCTTGCGCAGCAGGGCGAAGTACTCGGGCTTGATTACCGAGCTGCCGCTGTCGAAGTTCAGGCTCATGCGCACGATGATGTCGTTGCCTTTGCGCAGCACGATCGCCTCATCCCGGGTGAACACCGCGGCGATCTGCGCGAAGCGCTTCTCGATCTGCTCCTGCATGCGGCGCTGCTCGGACTCGTCTCCCAGCCGTGTCTCCAGCCGGCCGATCTCCTCCTCGAGGAAGGCGACCCGCTCGTCACGCTGGGTCAGGCGCTGCCGGTCCGCCTCGAGCCCGTCGATGGCGGCCACGATGGCCGCGGTGGCCGCGTCGTAGCCGTTGTCCAGCTCGACCACGAGGCCCAGCTCGCCGGCAACCCGGGTGATGGGCACCTCAGACTCGAGCAGCAGGTCCTCGGCGGAACTGCCGCGGCCCGACATGGCTTTGATCCGCTCGGCGAGGAACATCGCGTGACGTGCCTCGTAGTTGGCCTCCCGGGCCAGAGAACGCGGGTAGTCGGTGTCGTAGCGATCGGTCCGCAGGCGGGTTTCGGCCTCTGCCAGCAGGCTCTCGGCTTTCGCCAGCGTCTTCGGCGCGTAGCGCTTGACCCGTTGCTTCTTCGCCTGAGCGATGAGGTCCCGCGCGCCGCTCAGGTAGTTGGTCTCGATGGCGGCCAGCTCGGCTTCGCGATACAGCTCCCGGGCATCTTCGGCGATGCGCTTGGCGCGATTGATGTTGCCAGCCTCGAGGCGCCGTGCCGCATCGGCAAACTCTACTTCTGCCGCCCGCCACTGCTCGGCCGCGTACTGGGCAGATTCGGCGACCTCGGCATCGTTGCGCGCGGCGATGGCCTCACCCAGTGTGACCTGGGCCAGGGTCGTGTGCTCGGTGGCCTTGGTGAAGCTCGCGACCGCCTCGCGCAGATCGCTGCGGATGTCGTCCAGATTGCCGCCGCGGTCCAGGGACTGCTCGGCGTCGCGATAGTAGCGGGCGCCCTGGCCGTAGCTGGTGGGGGCCAGCACGTTGGCCATCACATCGTTGGCGGCGGTGAGGGCACGGTCCGCCTCACCGAACAGCTGGGCCCGAACAACGGCATCCTGACCGTAGGCGGCCGTTGCCAGCACGGCAAGCAGCAGTCCGGTGAACCAGCGAAGCGGGGTCCTCGTGGACATGGCAAATCCTCTGCGGATGAAGAGCGGCGCGCATTCTGGGGGTGTAGACCCAGTGATGCAATAGGTGATTGCTGCAACCGGTGACTGCTGAAACAGCGGATTGCCTCAGACGGAGGATTCCGGCTGTTGGGCCAGCGGCCGCCCGACCTGTTACCTTTGCCGCACGGGTGAGAGGGGAGAGGCCATGACTGACAGCGCCGCGTCCGGACAGGATCCGGAAGCGTCCACCGCGCAGCCGGTGCCCGACGACGCGCCCCCCAGCGGGGGCCTCTACGCCCACATGGTGCTGGCGCTGCTGGTGCTCGTGTACGTGTTCAATTTCATCGACCGCAACATCCTGTCGATCCTGGCGGAAGACATCAAAGCCGATCTGGGTGTCACCGACTCGGAGATGGGCTTCCTCTACGGCACCGCGTTCGCAGTGTTCTACGCCGTTTTCGGCATCCCCCTGGCCCGCTTCGCCGATGTCTGGGTGCGGCGCAGTCTGGTCAGCGTGGGTCTGCTGTTCTGGAGCGCGATGACCGCCCTGTCTGGCCTGGCGCGCTCGTTCTCGGCGCTCGCTCTGTATCGGATCGGCGTCGGCATCGGCGAGGCCAGCGCCTCGCCGGCCGCCTACTCCATGCTCTCGGACTACTACCATCCCCGCCATCGGGCGACGGTGATCGGCATCTATTCGAGCGGCGTGTATCTGGGTGGTGGGATCGGCCTGTTCCTGGGTGGCTGGATTCTCGATTCCTGGGCCATGGCCTATCCGGATCCGGCAACCGCGCCGTTCGGATTCAAGGGCTGACACGTGGCGTTCATGGCCGTCGGCCTGCCGGGCATCCTGCTGGCCGGCCTGGTGCGGCTGCTGCGCGAGCCCATGCGCGGACAGAGCGAAGGTCTGGTGACGCCGAAGCATCCGGCGCCGTTCAAGGTGCTCGGGACCGAGCTCGCTGCGGTGATCCCCCCCTTCACGATCTGGAGCGTGTGGCGTCACGGTGCCTCGCTGCGGCTGAATCTGGCCGCCGCCGTGGCGGTGGCCGCGGTCTGCTGGCTGCTGATCTGGTGGACCGGAAGCTTTGCCCAATGGCTCGCGCTCGGCGTAGCCGTCTACGTGACGGTGAGCTGGGCCCAGGGCATGGCCGGCCGCGATCGTGCCACCTTCGAGATGATCTTCCACAGCAGGGCGCTGATCTACACCACTCTGGCGTTTCCGACCATTGCCTTCGTCACCTACGGCACCAGCTTCTGGACCGCGCCGTTCCTGATGCGGGTGCACGATGCCAGTGCCGGCGACGTCGGTCTGTACGTGGGGGTCGGCAACGCCATCGGCGGGCTCATCGGCGTGGTCTCCGGCGGCGTGCTCGGCGACCGCCTGAAAGCCACGCGGGTCAACGGCCGGCTGATGGTGGGGATGATCACCATCGTGCTGACGGGGCCGATGGTGCTGTACATGCTCTACACCGACAGCCTGGCCATGGCCTACTTCATGAACTTCGCCTACCACATTCCGGCGGCCATGTGGGTGTCCATCGCGCCTACCACCGCCAACGATCTGGTCATGCCGCGCATGCGGGCGGTGGCGGGCGCCTGGTTCCTGCTGATGAACACGATCATCGGCCTGGCACTGGGGCCGTACCTGATGGGCAAGGTCAGCGATCTGTTCACGCTCGCCGGCGCCGACCCGGCGGTGGCGCTCACCGACGCCATCGCCTGCGGTCAGGCCATGTTTCTGCTCACCGCGGTGCTGCTCTATCTAGCCATGCGGCACCTGCCCCAGGACGAAGCAAACCGATTGGAGCGGGCCCGGGCGCTGGGCGAGGAAGTGGTGAAGGTGAAACGGGGCTGAAGCCCGGATTCCGGCGCCGGCGGCTACTCTCGCCCCTCCGCATGGTCCACCATGCGCAGTCATGCCACCGAGGGCGCGGCAATGCCCGGCGACTCGCCTGGTCTGCCTGGTACCTGGCATCCGGCCATTCGGGCGCTGCTGCTGTGCGATCTGGTTGCCAGCACGGCCGTCATCGAGCGGGTCGGCGATGTGGCCGCTGCGGAGCTGCTGGCCCGCCACGACCGGATCCGGATTGCGTCGACGAGGTGCCGTACGATTTCAGGGCGGAGTGTGCGAAGGTGCGGGACGTGCCTAAGGACGAATTCTGGCCCTGAGCCCCGGATGCTCGGCGCCAGCCGGAGACATGGCCTATGAGTTCCAGACCGAACCCGACGGCTGCCGGCAGGCCGGTGCAGCCGATCCGCCCGGCCGCCACGGTGATCATCGCCCGGGATGGCGATGCCGATCGAGACGGGGTGGTGGAGATGGAGATCTTCATGCTGCGCCGGACCTCGGGGGCGGCCTTCGCCGGCGGCATGTACGTGTTCCCCGGCGGCCGGGTGGAGTCCGACGATCACCTGCACGCCTGGGACGTGCTGCGCACCGGGCCCACCGCAGCCCAGGCGGCCCAGCTTGCCGCCGTGGGCGACGAGTGGCGCGGTTTCTGGATTGCGGCCATCCGGGAGACCTTCGAGGAGTCCGGGCTGTTGCTCGCCTACGATTCGGCCGGCACGCTGCTGGCCTGGGCGGACGAGGCGCACGAGGCACGCTTCGAAGCCTATCGCCACCAGGTTCACGAGGGCGCCCTCGACCTCATGGCGCTGTGCGAGCGTGAGTCGCTGAAGCTGGCGTGCGATCACGTTCACTTCTTCAACCGCTGGATCACCCCGTTGGGTCGGCCGCGGCGCTTCGACACCCGGTTCTTCATCGCCGAGGCACCACCGGGTCAGACTGGGCTGCATGACGACAAGGAAACCGTGGACAGCGTGTGGATCAGCCCGCGACGGGCGCTCGAGCTGCACGCAGAAGACGAGTTCGGCCTGATGCGGGTGACCGAACGGCAGCTGCAGACCCTGCAGGATCTGGGATCTGTGGCGGCGCTTCACGCCTGGGCGCTGGAGCGTGAGCAGTTCCCCGTCTACCGACCGGAGGTGCCGCCGGGCGGTTGAAC
>JBFISC010000024.1:0-22572 GCA_041608775.1 Pseudomonadales bacterium
AGCAGCACCCGACGTCCCTCCTCGAGCAGCTCAGGCAGCATCTGCATCAGCAGCTCCAGCTTCGCCGAGCCGCGCACCGTCCGCGCCGCCTCGAGGTCCACCAGCCGCGGATCGCAGCAAATCTGGCGCAGCTTGAGCAGCGCGTCGAGGATGGTCAGGTGGCTCTTCGCCAGTCCGTTGGCCGCGATCGCCTCGCGCACCCGGTCTTCCATGGCCAGGCGCACGCTCTCGTAGAGCGACGCCTGCCGCTCGCCCAACGCCACGGTACGGAGGATCTCGGTCTTCGGCGGCAGCTCGCTCAGCACATCCTGCTTGCGCCGCCGCAGCAGAAACGGCGCCAGCCGCCGCGCCAGCGCTTCGCGGGCACCCTCGTCAGCAGCCTCCTCGATGGGCTTGCGCCAGTGCTGCCGGAACGACTCCTCGTCGCCAAGGAATCCCGGCATCAGGAAGTCGAACTGGGTCCACAGCTCGCCGAGATGGTTCTCCATCGGGGTGCCGGTCAGGCAGAGCCGATGAGCCGCATCGAGGGCGCGGACCACCGCCGCGGCCTTGGCCCGCGGGTTCTTCACCGTCTGCGCCTCGTCCAGGATCACGCTGTGATAGCCGTGCGCCCGCAGCGCCGCCTGGTCGCGGGGCAGCAGCGGGTAAGTCGTGAGCACCAGGTCGTGCTCGGGAATGCGGGGAAAGTCGACCTGGCGCCCCGGCCCGTGCAGCACCAGCACCGACAGCGCCGGGGCGAACCGCGCCGCCTCCCGCCGCCAGTTGCTCATCAGGCTGGTAGGGGCCACGATCAGCGCCGGCCGGTCAAGGCGTCCCGCCTGCTTCTCCAGGAGCAGGTGGGCCAGGGTCTGCAGCGTCTTGCCCAGCCCCATGTCGTCCGCGAGGATGCCGCCGAGATCGTACCGGCGCAGGAACTGCAGCCAGTCCAGACCGTGCCGCTGATACCCGCGGAGCTCCGCAGCGAGCCCCTCCGGGGGTTCCACCGGCTCGATGCCGCCGAAGTCGGCCAGCCGCGCGGCGAGATCGAGCACCGGCCGCGGCGCCTCGATGCGGGTGCCCGCCGCCTCCAGCCTCGCCACCGCTGCGGCATCGAAGCGGGACAGCGTCAGCGTGTCCCCCGCCCGCTCCGGCAGCCGGTCGTAGAGATCCCGCAGGGTCTTCAGGAACGGCTCGAGCCGTTCCGTCGGCAGGTCGACGTAGCGGTGGTCGCTGGACCCGCCGTCCCGGTCCACCGGCAGGCTGACCCGTGGCGGCAGCGGCTGGTCGAAGCCGCGAGCCAGCAGCGGTGCGAGCAGCGGCAGCAGCGGCACCCGCACCCCGTCCACATCGAGATCGAAGCGCAGCGCGAACCAGTCGTTGCCGGCGGCGGCGGGCCTGATGGCACCATGCCAGTCGCCGGAGGCAAACTGCATCCGGAATCCGCTGTCGCGGTCCACGCGCCAGCCCTCGCGCCGGAGCTCCGGCACCACGTCGGCTAGCAGCGCGGACCAGAGTCCCGCCGAATCGATCAGGTCGTCTGCGTCGCTGACCAGCCGCACCGCATCCGCGGGCAGTCGTCGGGGCCGCGCGGCGCGGAAGCCGGCCCCGGTCAGCCGCGCCACGGCCGCCGCCTCCGCCTCCAGATCGCGGTGGACGCGCAGCGCACCGGCAGAGCCTGCCACCAGACTCTGAGGCGCCTCCGGCAGTGCCGGCACGGTGTGGCCGCCGTAGTCGAAGTGCAGCCGCAGTTCGTGGGCTGCCGGATCATCCTCGGCGCCGCCGGCGAGCACCAGCCGCGGCACCAGCCGGTGACGCTCCACCCGATCGGCCTGCGCCCCCGGCGGCACCGGCAGCGGCAGCTCCGGAAACTCGTTGACCAGCAGTCGCGCCAGACCGGCGGCATCGCCGACCAGAACGGTCGGCGCCGACTTGAGCTCGTCGAGCTGCGCGGTGCTGAGCCCGCCGCAGGCCACCGGCCCCACCCTGGCCTCATCCAAATCCACGAACAGCGGGGGCTCGGTGGTGAGCACCAGAGCCGGCGGCGTCGTCGCCACGTCCAGGCGCAGCCGCCCATCGCCGCTTTCCCGCCAGCTAAGCGTCAGCGGTCGCGATTCGGCCCAGCGCAGGCTCGGGCCATCGATCCGTTCCAGGGTGCACCGACCGGTAGCCACCAGCCGCTCGAGCACCAGATGCCCGAGCCGGCCGCGCAGGTCAGGGCGGAAGTTCCACACCTCGGGACAGAGCGCCGCCAGCAGCCGCAGCAGCTCGTCGTCATCGGCGTTCAGGTAAGGCGGCGGCTGGTCGCGACGAATCAGAGTTTCCAGGCGCACCACCCGGCCCCTGCCGAGGCTGCCGTCGCTCTTGCGGGGCCGCACCACCCGAAGCTCGATGCCCAGCCCGCCGCCATCGTCCCGCGGCAGCAGCACGAACATCAGCCGCTCCGCCGCGCCGGGCCGCTCGCCGGTGCCGGCGAGCCGTGACAACCAGCGTCGCAGCCGGTCGTCGGCAGCCGCGTGATCCTCCGCCGCCCCGCCGCCATCGGCCAGGTAGCGGCGCGCCATCAGGCAGACGGCCACAACATGGCGGCAGTCGAAGCCCACCGGGCAGGTGCAGGAGCTGAACAGATCCAGGGTGTCCCCGTTCTCCCACTCGATGTCGATTTCCTGGGAGTAGCTGCGACCGCCGCTGCCGCGGACCTGACCCTTAACCGACACGCTGTCGTCGTGGCTGTCGACCACGTCGAGCGCGCTGACCCGGCCCTCCTCGAAGTAGCGTCGGCCGCGCTCGAACTCCCGCGCCGGAAAAACGTCGCGGAGGTGGCGTAGCGAGAAGCGGGGAAACACGCCAGGCGGGCCTATGCCTAGCGCGCGCGCGTCGGGTGGTGCTGCGCGGCCGCGATGGACGCCAGGCGAGCGGCGCGAATCGCCTCCCCCAACGCCTTGCCAGCGATCCCCCGGTCACGAAGCTCCCCCGAGTCCACGGCCGCCAGCTGGCCGATGAGGACGCGCAATCCCGCCAGCTCGCAGCCGCCGCAGGCTTCCGCCACCGCCAGCGCGGGGCCGGGGTCGCGCTGACCGCTCACGGCGCCTATGGCGGTGATCGCCTCCAGCAGCCGCGCGGCGTCCGCATCGCGCCAACCGCATAGAACCCGACCGAATCCCGCCACCTGCTCGCCCAGGCGGAGGAATCTCTTCGGCGCTTTGAGCCGCTCGCACAAGGCGGTCACCGGCGCAATCCGGGCGAGCTGCCAGGCGAGCGCGCCGAACCGGGTCTCGGGATCCGTGAGCGAGTCGGGAACGGCCACCTCCAGGGTTTCGAGCTCGGCGAACCAGGGCCGCATGGCCTGCGCCTGCTTCAGCACCTGAAAAAACCGTTCGACGGTCCGGGCGGCCAGCGCCTTGGCGAACTCCTGCCAGACCCGCTCCGCGGCGAGGGTTTCCAGCTCTCCGGCGTCGGCCATGCGACGCATCAGCGCCCGGGTCTCCGGCGCCACCTCGAACCCCGAAAGCTGCGCCGCGAACCGAGCTACCCGGAACACCCGCAGGGGATCCTCGACGAAGGCTGCGGAGACATGACGCAGCACCCGAGCCTGCAGATCCGCCTGGCCGTGGAACGGATCCACGAGGACGCCGTGCGCGTCGCGCGCCATGGCGTTCACGGTAAGGTCCCGCCTGCGCAGGTCGTCCTCGAGGGTCACCTCGGGGCCGGCGTGGCAGACGAAGCCGGTGTGCCCGGGCCCGGTCTTGCGCTCGGTGCGGGCCAGCGCGTACTCCTCGCCGGTTTCAGGATGGAGAAACACCGGGAAGTCGCGTCCGACCTGTCGGTAGCCCAGGCGCGCCATCTCCTCCGGCGTGCTGCCGACCACGACCCAGTCCCGCTCCTGCACCGGGCGACCGAGCAGCGCATCGCGGACCGCGCCCCCAACCAGATAGACGTCCATCCGGCGCACGTTACCACCCGCCCGCGCGTTTCGCAGTGGCGCACGGCGGAAGCGCGTGAAAGACTAGTCTACGGGTCGGGCAGCCCGGAGGGCCATGATGGCGAACCAGAGCGGTTTTGACGGCATCGCCGCCGCCCGCGGCATCGAAGCCATCCTGACCGAGCACAGTAGCCACGGCGAGCGTCACGGCGCCCTTGCCGACGCCAGCGTTGCCGCGCTGAAGGCCAGCGGGCTGCTGAAGCTGTGGCGGCCGCAGAGCCTCGGCGGGCACGAGGTCAGCCCCTCCGCCTACGGCGCCATCGCCGAAGCCGTCGCCCGCGCCGACAGCGCTGCCGCCTGGCTGATGATGGGCGTGGCCAATACCACCTTCGACCTGCGGCTCGCGGATGGCGTGTTCGTGGAAGAGGTGTTCGCCGACGACGACGCCATCGTCTGCGAGACCTTCAACCGGCCGCTCGGCGGCGCCGCCGAGGACGGCGGCTTCGTCGTCTCCGGCAGCACGCCGTTCGCCAGCGGCTGCCGCCATGCCGACTGGATCGGGCACACGGCCGTCATCGATGAGCGCTTTCTCCTCATGTTCCATCCTGCCGACGCGGTGACCATCGAGGACGACTGGCACACGCTGGGGATGCGCGGCACCGCCAGCAACACCATCTCGGTCCAGGACGTGTTCGTGCCCTCCCACCGGGTCGTCGAGTTCGCCGCCGGCAGCGGCAATAACCGCTACTTCAGCGGGCCCCTGTACCGGATGCCGGAAGGCATTCTCACCACCACGTTCGCGCCGGTGAGTCTCGGGCTGCTGGCATCGGCGCTGGACGCCGCCCGGGAGCTCGCGGCCCGCAAGCAGCCCTTCGCCAGCACCACGACCCTGAAGCATCGGCCCCTGGCGCAGCTGAACTACGGGCGCGCGCTCGCCGACTATCGGGCCGCTCACGCGTTCTACCACCGGACCCTGGAGACCGCCTTTCAACGCGCGGTCGACGCCGAGCCGTTCACGCTCACGGACAAGGCCGACCTGTTTCTCGCTTGCGCCCACGTGCTGCAGACCTGCGCCGACGCCACCCGCCGGATCGCCAGGACCGTCGGGACCAGCGCCATCTACGAAGGCAACCCGGTCGAGCGCGCCCTGCGCGACACCGAGGTGATTGCCCAGCACGCGTTCGGGGCGGAGGGTCGATTCGCCACGGTGGCACAGGCCTACTGGGGCGTAGACGTGGACTTCCCGCTGCTGGCCATGGACTGAGCCCACGATCGCTCGGCGTCGGGTCAGGCGCTCGCGTTCTCCTGCTCCGGCGGACAGCAGGATCGCGCCACCACCTCGTCGTTGTGCACGCTTTCCACCCGGACGGGAAAGCCCCACAGCCGGTGCAGATGCTTGAGCACCTCGTCGGTGGTCTGCCCCAGCGGACGGCGCTGGTGCTGAACGTGGCGCAGCGTCAGGCTGCGATCGCCGCGCAGGTCCACCCGGGTGATCTGGATGTTCGGCTCGCGATCGCCCAGGTTGTACTGGCTGGCGAGCTGCTCCCGGACCCGCCGGTAGCCGCTCCAGTCGTGGATCGCGTTCACCTCGATGGCTTCATCGGCATCGTCGTCGACGATGCCGAACAGGCGCAGGTCACGCATCACCTTCGGTGACAGGAACTGCAGGATGAAGCTCTCGTCCTTGTAGTTGCGCATGGCATCGTGCACCACGGCGAGCCAGTCGCCGCCGGCGATCCCGGGAAACCACTCCCGATCCTCGTCCGTGGGGGCCTCGCACATGCGCCGCAGGTCGGAGAAGATGGCGAACCCCAGCGCGTACGGATTGATGCCCCGATATCCGGGGTGGTCGAACGGCGGCTGAAACACCACGGCCGTGTGGCTCGACAGAAACTCCATGATCGCGCCTTCGGTGATAAGGCCCTCGTCGTAGAGCCGGTTCATCAGGGTGTAGTGCCAGAAGGTCGCCCAGCCTTCGTTCATCACCTGGGTCTGCCGCTGCGGGTAGAAGTACTGGGCCATCTTCCGCACGATGCGCACGATCTCGCGCTGCCAAGTCTCCAGAAGCGGGGCATGCTTCTCGATGAAGTACAGCATGTTCTCCTGCGGTTCCGGCGGAAACACCCGCTCGTCGTCGCTCTGGCGCCGGCTTCGGGACTCCGGCAGCGTCCGCCACAGATCGTTGAGGTTGCGCTGCACCCATTCGGCGCGGTCCCGCTGACGGCGCTGCTCTTCCTCCGCCGAAATTGGCCGCGGCCGCTTGTAGCGGTCCACGCCGTAGTTCATCAGCGCGTGGCAGGCGTCGAGCAGCTCCTCGACCTCGCGAACCCCGTGACGCTGCTCGCACTCGGCGATGTAATTCCGCGCGAACACCAGGTAGTCGATGATCGAGCCGGCATCGGTCCAGGTACGGAACAGGTAGTTGCCCTTGAAGAAGGAGTTGTGTCCGTAGCAGGCATGGGCAATCACCAGTGCCTGCATGGTGAAGGTGTTCTCCTCCATCAGGTAGGCGATGCACGGATTCGAGTTGATCACGATCTCGTAGGCGAGCCCCATCATGCCGTGCTGGTACTGGTTTTCCACCGACACGAACTGCTTGCCGTACGACCAGTGGTGGTAGCTGATGGGCATACCCACGGACGCGTAGGCATCCATCATCTGATCCGACCGGATGATCTCGATCTGGTTCGGGTACGTGTCCAGGCCGTACTCCTCCGCGAGCAGCCCGATCTCGTGATCCAGCTCGCGGATCAGCTCGAAGGTCCAGTCGCTGCCGGTGGAGATCGGCTCGCGGCGGCGACGGCTGGCCAGCGCCCCGCTCATGCCGCCTCCCGCTTCTGGAACAGATCGTGAAACACCGGAAAGATGTCGCCCGGCTGCATGATGTGCCGCATGGCGAAGGACTCCGGGTGCGTCAGCGCCAGCTTCTCGTACTCCCGCCACAGCGCCTGGTGGCTGCGCTGAGTGATCTCTATGTACGCGTAGTGCTGCACCAGCGGCAGCAGGGTCTCCTCCAGAAACCGGCCGCACAGAGGCGAATCGTCGTTCCAGTTGTCGCCGTCGGAGGCCTGCGCCGCATAGATGTTCCAGGTCTCCGGCGAGTAACGCTTGTCGACGATTTCCTTCATCAGCTTGAGCGCGCTCGAGACCACCGTGCCGCCGGTTTCCCGCGAGTAGAAAAAGTCGTGCTCGTCCACCTCCTTCGCGGTGGTGTGGTGGCGGATGAACACCACTTCGGTGCGCTCGTAGTGACGCTTGAGAAACATGTACAGCAGCAGGTAGAAACGCTTGGCGATGTCCTTGGTGGCCTGGTCCATCGACCCGGACACGTCCATCAGGCAGAACATGACCGCCTGGGAAGTGGGAACGGGTTTCTTCACGTGGAGGTTGTAGCGCAGATCCGTGGAGTCGAGAAACGGGATGCGCTTCTCGCGCCGCTTCAGCCTCGCAAGCTCCGTGCGCAGGCGCATGCCGGTGACCTCGTCACCCTGCCCGGCGGCTTCGGCGATTCCCTCTTCGAGTTCCCGCATGCGCCGGCGCGAGACGCCGCCGAGGGCGATTCGCCGGGCTTTCGCCTGCTGCAGGGTGCGGAACACCGACAGCTTTGCCGGCACCCCGTCCGTGGAGAACCCGGCGCGCTCGTACTTGAAGCTGGCGTCGCCCTTCAGATGACGCTTGGTCAGGTTCGGCAGCGCCAGATCGTCGAACAGATAGTCGAGGAACTCCTCGCGGCTGATCTGGAACACGAAATCGTCCACGCCCTCGCCGGAGTCCGACGCCTCGCCGCCGCCACCGCCCCCGCCGCCCCCGCTGGGGCGGGGAATGCGATCGCCGGCGATAAACTCACGGTTGCCCGGGTGAACCCCGCTGCGGCGACCGCCCGAGCCGTGCTGGAAGACCGGCTCAGAGATGTCCCGCGCGGGGATGGTCACCTCTTCGCCGCGATCCATGTCGGTGATGCTGCGCTGGTCAACGGCGTCGGAAACCGCACGCTTGATGTGGGTCCGGTATCGCTCGAGAAACCGCTGCCGGTTGACTGCACTCTTGTTCTTGGAATTCAGCCGGCGGTCGATGATGTACGTCATGAAACTGCCTATGGTGACTTCGGGAGCGGGTCCCGGACCGGGCCCGATCGATCTGCGGAGCGCGCAGAGGATCGGGCCCACAGCGGCGTCTACTGCGACTTGCGGACGCGCAGGAACCACTCCGCCAGCAGCCGTACCTGCTTCTCCGTGTAGCCACGGTCCACCATGCGCGCGACGAAGTCGTCGTGCTTGCGTTGCTCTTCGCTGGAGGACTTGGGGTTGAACGAGATCACCGGCAGCAGATCCTCGGTGTTCGAGAACATCTTCTTCTCGATGACCGAGCGCAGCTTCTCGTAGCTCTGCCACGACGGGTTCTTGCCGTTGTTGTTGGCACGCGCCCGCAGCACGAAGTTGACGATCTCGTGCCGGAAGTCCTTCGGATTGCTGATGCCCGCCGGCTTCTCGACCTTCTCCAGCTCCTCGTTGAGCGAGGCCCGATCGAGAATATCGCCGGTCTCCGGGTCACGATACTCCTGATCCTGAATCCAGAAGTCGGCATAGGTGACGTAGCGGTCGAAGATGTTCTGGCCGTACTCGGAGTAAGACTCCAGGTAAGCGGTCTGAATCTCCTTGCCGATGAAGTCCACGTAGCGCGGCGCCAGGAACTCCTTGATGTAGCGGATCAGACGCTCGCGGGTGTCATCGGCGAAGTGCTCACGCTCGATCTGCTGCTCGAGCACGTACATCAGGTGCACCGGGTTCGCGGCCACCTCACTGGCATCGAAGTTGAAGACCTTGGAGAGGATCTTGAAAGCGAACCGGGTCGACAGGCCGTCCATGCCTTCGTCCACGCCCGCGGCGTCGCGGTACTCCTGCAGCGTCTTCGCCTTGGGATCCGTGTCCTTCAGGTTCTCGCCGTCGTAGACCCTCATCTTCGAGAACACGCTCGAGTTCTCAGGCTCCTTGATCCGCGAGAGCACCGAGAACTGCGCCAGCATGCGCAGCGTGTCCGGCGCGCACGGTGAGCGGCTGAGCGAGCTTTCGGTGATCAGCTTTTCGTAGATCTTGATCTCCTCGGACACCCGCAGACAGTAGGGGACCTTGACGATGTAGACCCGGTCGATGAACGCCTCGTTGTTCTTGTTGTTGCGGAACGTTTGCCACTCCGACTCGTTGGAGTGGGCCAGCACGATCCCGTCGAACGGCATCGCACCGATCGCCTCGGTACCGTTGTAGTTGCCTTCCTGGGTGGCTGTGAGCAGCGGGTGCAGCACCTTGATCGGTGCCTTGAACATCTCGACGAACTCCATCATTCCCTGGTTCGCCTTGCACAGGGCACCGGAGTAGGAGTAGGCGTCCGGATCGTTCTGAGCGAAATCCTCGAGCTTGCGGATGTCCACTTTGCCGACCAGCGCGGAGATGTCCTGGTTGTTGTCGTCGCCGGGCTCGGTCTTGGCGAGCGCCACCTGCTCGAGAATCGACGGGTACTTCTTCACCACCTTGAAGCGGGTGATGTCGCCGCCGTATTCCTTCATGCGTTTCGCCGCCCACGGCGACATCACGCCCTTCAGGTAGCGCCGGGGAATCCCGTAGTCCTCTTCGAGGATGTGCGCATCCTCGAGCGGATCGAACAGCCCCAGCGGGGATTCGTTCACGGGCGAGTCCTTGAGCGCGTAGAACGGCGTCTTCTGCATCAGCGACTTGAGCTTCTCCGCAAGGGAGCTCTTGCCGCCTCCTACCGGGCCCAGCAGATACAGAATCTGCTTGCGCTCCTCCAACCCCTGAGCGGCATGCCGGAAGAACGACACGATCTGCTCAATGGATTCTTCCATGCCGTAGAAGTCGCTGAACGCGGGGTACCGCTTCAGGACCTTGTTCGAGAAAATTCTGGACAATCGCGGATCGAGGGCCGTGTCCACGAATTCCGGCTCTCCTACCGCGAGCAGCAGTCGTTCGGCTGCTGTCGCGTAGGCGCTGGAATCGGTCTTACAGAGGTCGAGGTACTCCTGGAGGGTCAGCTCTTCTTCCTGAGCTGCGTCGTAGCGTTCCTGATAGTGCTCAAAGACACCCATCGTCAGCCTCCTGTGCTGCTTCTTCCCCCTCTATATTTTCCGGTCCTTGTTCTGTCCGACTAAAAATTCTGACGGTTGTTCAGACTGCTTCGACGCGTAGGTCGCAGGCTTCTTCGGCTCCTGGTAATTAGAGTAGACATGTGACGCGAAAGTGCCAGAAAAAAATCATCGCAAAAAAACTTCATTGAGCGGGTATACTGGCGAACTCGCCGCTCTCCAGACACATGGCCGTCAGGCTTCGGCCCCAGACGCAGCCGGTATCGAGGGCGATTGCGCCCGCAACGTTCGTTACGCCCTCCAGCGCCGCCCAGTGTCCGAACAGCAACTTGACCGGAAGCGGATTCCGGGCCCGCAGCTCGTACCAGGGGTACCACCCGGGCGGCACGTGTTCCAGCGTTCCCTTGTGCGACAGGTTCAGCCGGCCCGATTCGTCCACCAGCCGCATCCGTGTGAAGTAGTTTGTTATGACGCGCCAGCGATCCATGCCCTTCAGATCGTCGCGCCACAGATCGGGCCGGTTGCCATACATCCCGGCGAAGAATTCGCGGTAGCCGTCGCCGCGGATCACCTGCTCCACCTCGCGGGCAAGGGCCCTGGCCTGATCGAGGGTCCAGATGTGCGGCACCCCCGCGTGGCTCATGGCGTAGCCGAGCGCCAGATCGTCCACCAGCAGCGGCAGCCCGCGAAGCCAGTCGCAGAGCTCATCGGCATCGTCCACCGCGAGCAGGTCGTCGAGCGTATCGCTCGTCTTCGGCGGGTGGCCACCGTAGTGGATGGCCAGCAGATGCAGGTCGTGGTTGCCGAGCACCGGGACCGCGGCCTCCCCAAGCGCGCGGACGCGGCGCACCACGTCCAGCGACTTAGGGCCGCGATTGATCAGATCGCCGACCAGCCACAGCCGGTCGCGGCGGGGATCGAACCGCAGCCGCTCGAGCATCAGCTCGAACTCGTCGTGGCAGCCCTGGATGTCGCCGATCGCGTAGGTAGCCATTCAGCTCGCTGGCGGGAACGCGATTGCCGCAATGCCCATGGCGTCAGTGGACCATGGTCGGAACGGACAACGAGAACGCCGGGATCTCGACGTCGAACAGGTCACCGTCATCGTCGCGGAACTCGTAGCGACCGTGCATGGCGCCCACGGGTGTCGCGATGAGCGCGGCGCTGGTGTAGCGGAACGACTCTCCCGGCGGGATCCTCGGCTGCTGGCCCACCACACCCGGTCCCTGAACCTCCTGGACATCGCCCTGCCCGTCGGTCACCCACCAGTGTCTCCCGAGCAGCTGGCCGGCCGCATCGCCCCGGTTGCTGATGGTGATGGTGTAGGCGAACACGTAGCGGTGTCTGCCCGGGTCGGACTCCTTCTCCACGTAGCGGCTTTCGGCTTCGACGGTGAAGTTCACGGCTCCTGCCTCCATATGGTACTGCTCACGGCACTTCGGCATTCAGCGTATTGGCCAGCGCGACGAACTCGGCGACGCTCAGATCATCGGCACGGCGCCCGGGGTCGACGCCGGCGGCGGCCCAGTCGGGTGCCAGCGATTGTAACGCGTTGCCCAGCTGCTTGCGGCGCTGGGAGAACGCCCGTCGCAGCACCAGATCCAGGGCCGCCGGGTCCGCCAGGCTCAGCGGGTCCCGGCGCGGCACGAACCGCACCACCGACGACCAGACCCTGGGGGCAGGCTCGAAGCATTCGGGCGCCACGTCGAGCACCCGGTCAACCGTGCAGTGATACTGGGTGAGCACGGCAATGCGCCCCCAGGCCTTGGTGCCCGGGCTGCCGGCGAGGCGTGCCGCCACCTCACGCTGGAGCATGAAGTGCATGTCCGCGATCGCGTCCAGGTGGCCGAGCAGGCGCACGATCAGCGGCGTGGAGATGTTGTAGGGCAGATTGCCGACCAGCCGCCAGCGCGGCAGGTCGTGGCCGAGCAACGCGTCCAGGTCGACCCGCAGCACGTCCTCGTTGATCACCTCGAGGTCGGCAAACCGGGCCTTCAGGAACGGCACCAGATCGCGGTCGATCTCGATCGCCACGAACCGCGCCGCGCGCCCGTGCAGTCGCTCTGTGAGGGCGCCGTGCCCCGGGCCGATCTCCAGCAGCCGGTCGTCGGCCGACGGCCGCACCAGCGCCACGATCTCGTCGAGCACGCCCTGATCCACCAGGAAATGCTGGCCGAAGCGCTTGCGCGGCAGGGTTCTGCCGCTCCCAGTCCTGCCTTTCACCGCAGGCGCCCGGCCAGCGCCAGCGCGGCCTCCAGGCTGCCCGTCCGGGCGCGGCCGCTGCCCGCGAGGTCCAGAGCCGTTCCGTGATCCACCGAAGTCCGGATGAACGGCAGCCCGAGGGTGACGTTCACTGCCTCGCCGAAGCCCGCGTGTTTCAGCACCGGCAGTCCCTGATCGTGGTACATGGCCAGCACCGCATCGGCGCCAGCCAGCTGCTCGGGGGTGAACAGGGTGTCCGCCGGCAGCGGGCCGCGAACCGCCAGCCCGGCCCGGCGGGCAGCCTCGCAGACCGGGCCGATCACGTCGATCTCCTCACGGCCGAGATGGCCCGATTCGCCGGCATGGGGATTGAGGCCCGCGACCAGGATGCGCGGGTTGGCGATACGGAAGCGGTCGCGCAGGCCTTCCGCCAGGAGACCCAGGCGCCGCTCGAGCAGCGCCGGAGTGATCGCGTCCGGCACCGCACGCAGCGGCAGGTGCGTCGTGGCCAATGCGACCCTCAGCGTTCCGGCCACCAGCAGCATCAGCACGTCGGGGACAGCGGCGCGCGCGCAGAGAAATTCCGTGTGCCCGGAGAACGCGACCCCGGCATCGTTGATCACCGACTTCTGCACCGGCCCCGTGACCATGCCCCGGAACCGCCCGCCGATGCAGCCGTCGGCCGCGGTCTCGAGGGTTTCCAGCACGTAGCGTGCGTTGGCGGGATCCAGGCGCCCTGCGGCCACCGGGGCCCGCAGGCTCACCGGCGCCACGGTCAGCCGGCCGCCGGCCCGGCTCGGGCGGCTGAGATCGGTCTCGATGCCGAGCGGGAGCCCGAGCTGACGCGCGCGCGCCGCCAGCAGCTCGGGGTCCGCCACGGCGATCCAGTCCAGGTCCCGGGGGCGGCTGGCGAGGGCGACCACCAGGTCCGGACCAATGCCGGCAGGCTCTCCGGGGGTAACGGCCAGCATCGGCTAGCGGCTCGTCCGGAAGGACGCCGGGCAGATCAGATCCGCACCTCGACGAAGGCCTCGTCACGCAGCTCCTTCTGCCACTCCTGCAGCTCCTCGTCGAAACGACGCTGGTGCAGGATCTGCAGCGCCATGCGCCGCCGGGCCTCCTGACTCATGTCCTGCTCGCGCCGTTCGAGGACTTCGAGCACGTGCCAGCCGTACTGAGAGCGGAACGGCGGCGACACCTCTCCGGTCGCCGTCCGCGCCAGCGCCTCGCGAAACTCGGCAACGAACTCGTCACCCGCGGTCCAGCCGAGGTTGCCGCCGTTCAGCGCGCTGCCCGGATCCTCGGAGTGCTCCCTCGCCAGGGCCGCGAACTCGGCACCGTCGACGAGCTGCTGGTGAATGTCCTCGATCAGCGCCACGGTTTCCGCCTCGGAGCGGATTGCCGACGGCTGCACCAGAATATGCCGCACCCGCGCCTGCTGCTGGCTCTGAGTGCTGGCGCCCTGAACGTCCAGCAGCTGCACGATGTGGATGCCGGACGCGGTCTGGATGGGATCGGCCGTCTCCCCGACCTTCAGCTCCAGCACCTGCTCGGCGAACAGCGACGGTAGCTCGCCCGCCTTGCGCCATCCGAGGTCGCCGCCCTCCAGCGCCGTCGACGCTGACGAGTGAGCGATGGCCATCTCCCGGAAATCGGCGCCCGCCCGCAGCTCGGCAACGATGTTCCCGGCTTCTTCCCGCGCGGCCTCCACGGCTGCGTCCGTCGCGTCGTCGGCAATCGTGAGCAGGATGTGGCCGACCCGATACTCGTCGGACAGCAGCTGCTGGTAGTAGGGCGAATTGAGGAGATCGTCGATGTCCTTGTCGCTGATGGCGATCCGCCGGCTGACCAGATTTCGCTGCAGCCGGCTCATGATCATCTCGCGCCGGATCTGCTCGCGGAACTCCGCATAGCCGATGCCGTCCCGGGCCAGGGTCTCGCGGAACTGATCCAGAGACATGCCGTTCTGCTCGGCGAACGACATCACGGCGCGGGTGAGCGCCTCGTCGTCCACCTGAACGCCGCGCCGACTGGCCTCCTGCAGCTGCAGGCTCTCCAGGATCAGACGCTCCATGATCTGACTCACCAGCACGTTCTGCGGCGGCGGCTGGACGTTGGATTCGGCGATCTGCCGGCGTACGGTGTCGAGCCGGGACAGCAGCTCCGAGGCCAGCACGACGTCGTCGTTGACCACCGCAACGATGCCGTCGAGCTCGCGGTATTCCGCGTGACCGGGCAGCGTCACGGCCATTGCGAGCAGGCCGATGGCGATTGCTCTAGTAACCATTCTCCGTCTCCATTCTGTAGCCTCGAATACCTCGCTCCAGCACCGACTCCATCTTGCTGCCGAACCCGGCCAGCCCCTTGAAAACGATCTGCAGAAACACGCCTTCGTCCGCTTCCACGGTGTCGAGGTTGCGTCCGGTGGGGCTGTCGAGGAAGCGTCGGGCCATGACGCGGATGCGCCAGCAGCAGTCGTTGTACTCGATGCCGCCGAAACCCTCAATGGTTCGACCGCTCACCACGTCGTAGTTCCATCGGCCCATCACCGCAAAGTGGCGGCTTATCGGCCAGTACAGCGACAGGTCGGTCTGATCGATGTCGTTCTCCAGCCGCTTCCGGTAGCCGAGGTTGACGATGTGACGATTGTCCCGCCGGTACTGGATGCCGGCACCGATCTCGTCGACCTCGTCGTCATGGGGATCCCAGATCACCGTGCCGTTCAGGCTCCAGCCGCCGGCAACGCTGGCCGCGAGCTCCCCGGCCAGAGCCGACGTGGACTGGCGTTCGTCGTTTCCAGCGACACCGGACAGGGTGACCCTCCGGTCCTCGAAGTAGACTATCTCGCCCAGGCTCGCGCGCAGGTACTCGCGACCGCTGCGCTGATTCACGAAGCGGGTGGTGAGCCCCACGCTGAGCTGATTGGCGTCGCCGATCCGGTCGACCCCGGAGAAGCGGTTGTCACGGAACAGCTGGCTGTAGCCGAAGGTGAGCAGGGAGGCGTCGAACTGCGGCAGCTCGCGCTGATCCACGTACTCCTGATAAAGGTAGTAGAGCTGGGGTTCGAGGGTCTGCACCAGCGACGTGCCGAACAGGGTCAGGTCGCGCTCGAAGAACAGCCCGGCGCCGACGCTGCCGAGGCCGATGCTGCGGTCCGGCTCGGCGTCCACGGTGTCCGGGACGTCGCGCAGATCGTAGCTGGTGTAACGGAACCCGCCGGTCAGGGTGAGAAAGCCCCAGGGCGCCGACAGCGGCAGCCGCAGCCGCGGTTCCAGGTGAGCGCGGTCGCCGACCGCGGCATTGATGCCGCTCAGGGCGTCGTTGTCCCGGGTGAAGGACACGTAGGACGCGCCCAGCGACCACTCCAACGGCCCCCACAGCTGCCGGTTGTAGCTCAGGTCCACCTCCGGCAGCCGCTGGTACGGGTCGATCTGGCCTTCGTCCAGGCGCTGAAAGCGCTGCGCCCAGACCCGCATGAGGAGCCCGCCGGCCGCGTACTGCAGCTCGCCGCGGCGTTCCAGCTCGATGCGGCTGGAGACGCCGAGATCGCTGCCCAGATCGCGGAAGTAATCCCGGTCGCTGACGGCGGTGTAATCCACACGGGTGGTGAAGTTGCCGAAGCCGCCGCTGTGGTCCATGGCGTAGAGCCAGCGATCGGCCGGGTCGAACTCACCGCTGACCAGACCCTGGGCGGCAAGCGCCTCGAAGTCGTCCCGCTCCACCTCACCGTTGTAGCGATCGTCCCGGTAGAGGAACGCACCGGCCAGGGTGGTCTCCTGCCAGCCGGAGAGGTGCCGGAACTCGCCCTCGATACCCTCGCCGCGGTCGGACACGTAGCGCGGAATCAGGGTCGCGTCGTAGTTCGGCGCCAGGTTCAGGTAATACGGCAGCGACACATCGGCGCCGTCTTCGCTCGAGTAGGCCAGGTTCGGAAACAGCCAGCCCGACTGACGATCGTCGGTTACCGGGAAGCGGATGTAGGGGGTGTAGAACACCGGCACCGGCCCGAGCCTAAGCACGGCGTTGCGGGCACGGCCGAACACCTCGCCCTCCTCCACCCGGACCGCGGAGGCACCGATCCGCCAGCTGTCGTTGCCGGGCTCGCAGCGGGTGAAGGCTCCATCGGTCATGATCAGCGTGCCGACGTCGTCGTGGCCCACGGTTCGGGCCTCCCCCCGGAGCTCGGCATCGAGGAGCACGAACTCCACGGCCTGGAGCGTCGCCGCACCGGAGTTCAGATCCACCTCGGCGCGCTCGCCCTGCATCACCACCCCCGGCTCCTGCAGCCGCACCCCGCCCTCGGCTTCGCCCAGCCTGGTGCGATGGTGCAGTCTGGCTTTCGCCGCTTCCACGGTCCGGTTGCCCTGATCGATTCGCACCTTGCCGACCAGCTCGATGTCACCGTCGACCTCGTAGGATGCCCGGTTGCTGGTGGTGAGGATGGGAAAGTCGTCGGGATCGCTGGCAACCGGGTGGGGAAAACGCAATGCCCGGTAGCCGCCGGCACAGAACTCCGGCATCTCGGCCGCGCGCGCGACGGGCAGCGCCGATCGGGGGACCCACAGGCTGCGCGCCAGGCCACCACCGCCGGAAGACGGCGTCGGCGCGGGTTCCGGGGTCCCGGCGCGGTCCGATGGCGGGCGCTGGCGCTCGACGGCCACCGGCTCCGGCGGGATCACAGGCTCAACCGTCGCGGCCGGCAGCGGAGCCGCCGGCCAGAGCAGGCACAGCCCGACGATCAGCCCGTACGGGCCCTGCCTGTTCCACCGCCTCCGCATCGCCGGCATCATAAGGCTTTTCCCGAACCGGCGCCCATGGATCCAGCCCTGCGCGAATGGACCGAGGCCCAGCTGCGACGCCTCGAGACGGACTACGTCACGACGGCCCTGTGGCAGCCGCTGGCCGTGGAAGCGAGCCACCGCCGCTTCTACCGGATCGGCTGGGAGCGCGCCAGCGGCGGGCCGGCAAGCCGGATCGTGATGAGCTCACCGCCGGAGCTGGAGAACAACGCCCAGTTCGTCATTCTGGCAGGCGTGTTCGCGGCCAATGGGATTGGCGTCCCCCATCTTCTCGCCGAGGAGGAGACCGCCGGCTGGTTCCTGATGACCGACCTAGGCAGCGAGCACTTCGCCGACGTCTACCAGCGCGAAGGACCCGACGCGGTTCTGCCCGCCGCCCTGACGACTCTGCATCGGCTGCAGGCCGTATCCGACCCGCGCATACCCCCATACACCGCCGGGCGCTTCGCCGACGAGCTGGACATCTACCGGGACTGGTTCCTCGGCGCCCTGCTCGACAGCGACCCGGCGCCGGCGCTGGAGGGTGCGTTCCAGACTCTGATCGAAGCCACCGGCTCCCAGCCCACCTGCTGCGTGCATCGCGACTTCCATTCCCGCAACCTGCTGCGCACCGGCTTGGCGGAGACCGGGGTCGGCGTGGTGGACTTTCAGGATGCCCTGATCGGTCCCGCCACCTACGACCTCGCCTCGCTGCTGCGCGACTGCTACTACCGCTTTCCCGAGCCCGCGGTGGCCCGCTGGCGGGAGGCGTACCTGGCAGCGACAACGCTGCCGGTAAATCGCGAGCGCTTCGCCAGAGACCTGGATCTCACCGCGCTGCAGCGCCAGCTCAAGGCCGTCGGTATCTTCGCCCGTCTCCACCTGCGCGACGGCCGCGACAGCCATCTCGGTGACATCCTGCCGGTGCTGTCCAGGATCGGCGCCCTGGCCGCCGATTACCCGGAACTCGAATCCCTGGCGGCGCACGTCGGCAGGGTGCTGCCGGCCGCGCGACGCCGACTCGGGGAGGCGCCATGAAGGCCATGGTGCTCGCCGCAGGCCGGGGTGAGCGTCTCCGGCCCCTCACCGACAACGTGCCGAAAGTGCTCGCCGAGGTCGGCGGCGAGCCGTTGCTGGCCCATCATCTGCGCTGGCTGGCAGCCGCCGGGATCCGCGAGGTCGTGGTCAACCTGCACCACCTGGGCCAGCAGATCGTCGACCGCTTCGGCGACGGCGGCGAGTACGGGGTGCGGATCCGCTACAGCCGGGAAGCGCAGCTGCTGGAAACCGGCGGCGGCATCGTCAACGCCCTGCCGCTGCTTGGGCAGGACCCGTTCCTGCTGATCAACGGCGACATCTTCACCGACTTCGACCTCGCCGGGATGCCGCCGAGGCCGGCCGCCGGCGCCCTGGCCCACCTGCTGGTGACGCCACGGCCGGCGTTCCGGGCGCGCGGCGACTTTCTCGTCCAGAACGGGCGGGTAATCGCCCGGGGCGATGCCTACGTGTACTGCGGCATCGCCGTCATCGACCCGATCGCGTTTGCCGGCCACACGGCGGTGCCGTTCTCGCTGCGCGACGTGTTCTTCGAGCTCATCGAACGCGGCGCCTTGAGCGCGCAGATCTGGCGTGGCTACTGGCGCGACATCGGCACCGCCGAGCAGCTCGCAGCGGTAGACGCCCACGTTCGTTCATCGCTGTGAACGGCGTCACGAATCCTCATCGCCCGGCGTCACGCACCGTGGCCGGGAGACGGCGTAGCCTCGAAAGATGGCCGCCGTACACACTCCCGTCACGCGCTGGGCCGGCAAAGGCCTCGGGGCCGCCGCCGCGCTGATCTTCGCGCCCGCGGATCCGACCGCCGTGGTCTGGTGGCTCGCAGCCGGTATTCTCTCCGGCCACCTGGTCGACAGCCTGGTATTCGGCGACGACGGCGACGCACAGGATGCTGCCGGTGGGGACGGCGCCGACGACCAGCCCGGGCGCTTGCCCGCCGCAACGGTGCGATTCACGTTCGCGGCGCTCGGGCGGCTCGCCGCTGCCTCCGGCCAGGCCGGCCCGGAGCACCAGCGCTGCGCCGAGCGGCTCATGGCCCGGCTCGCCTTCGATTGCGAGCAACGCCAGGAAGCGCTGATGTGGTTTCGCTCGGGCCAGGACCGCGCGTTTCCCTTCGACGCGACCGCCCAGGCGTGCCGCCCCGAGTTCGCCGCACACCCCGTGCTGCGTGATCTCGCCATGGACGCGCTGAGTCGCATGACCGCGCTGGCCGACACGCCCGCCGCCACCGAGGCGCTGCTGGCGCTGGGCGAAAGCGTGGGATTCGGCCGCGACCAGCTGGCAATCCGGGCGGTGGCCGCGGCAGCATTGATGCCGGCACGTTCGGCCCTGGATCAGGCCCGTGACACCCTGGGCGTCAGGCCCGACGACAATGCCGAGACCATTCGCCTGGCCTATCGCCGACGCGTGTCCCGCTGGCATCCGGATCGGCTGGCAGCGGACGCCGGGGACGAAGAGCGGGCGCTGGCGGCGCAGCGCATGTGTCAGCTGCGCGAGGCTCTCGACACCCTGCTGGCAACCACCGCCAGCTAGCCGAGGCCGCCGCGCCGCGAACAGGCATCGCTCCGGGGAGTGACGGCCGCTAGAATGCCGCCATGGACCAGTGGATAGCCCCATCGATTCTCTCCGCCGACTTCTCCCGCCTCGGGGAGGAAGTGCGCGACGTCCTCGACGCCGGCGCCGACGTGATTCATTTCGACGTGATGGACAACCACTACGTGCCTAACCTGACCATCGGGCCGCTGGTGCTCGCATCCCTGCGCAAAGCCGGTTTCGACTGCGTCATCGACGTGCACCTGATGGTCAAACCCGTCGATCGACTGATCGGTGACTTCATCGAAGCCGGCGCCAGCATCGTCAGCGTGCATCCTGAGGCCACCGAGCATCTGCACCGGACCCTGGGCCTGATCCGCGATGGCGGCGCGAGCGCGGGTATCGTCTTCAATCCGGCAACGCCCCTGAGCGTGCTCGACGAGGTGATCGAGCTGGTCGACCTGGTGCTGATCATGTCGGTCAACCCTGGCTTCGGCGGCCAGTCTTTCATCGAGTCGAGCCTGCGCAAGCTGGCCGCCGCCCGCGAGCGGATCACGGCCTGCGGACGTGACGTGCGCCTCGAGATCGACGGCGGCATCAAGGTCGACAACATCCGCCGGGTGGCCGATGCGGGCGCGGACACCTTCGTCGCCGGCTCGGCCATTTTCGGCAGCACCGACTACGCCGCCACGATCCGGGCCATGCGCGCCGCCCTGAGTGGCCCATGAGCCGCCAGTCCACCACCCCGATGAAGCGCTACGCCGGCTATCTGTTCGACCTCGACGGGACCCTGGTCGACACCGCCTCGGACATCAACGCGGCGCTCAACCACGCCCTGACCAGCGCGGGCTACGCCGGCGTGGACGAGGCGCTCACCCGGCACTGGATCGGGCATGGCGCGCGGATTCTGATCGAGCAGGCGCTGGATGGCAGGGACATCGACCCCGAGGCGGTAGACGCGCTGCTGAACGTGTTTCTCGACTACTACGAGGCCAACATCGCCGCCTTGAGCCAACCGTACCCGGAGGTGGTGGAGACCCTGCAGACGCTGCGGGCGAGCGGGGCCCGGCTGGCCGTGGTGACCAACAAGCGCACCCAGCTGACCGAACCGCTGCTCGACGCGCTGGACCTCACCCGGCTCTTCCATTGCGTCGTGTGCGGGGACACCGCGGCGCACCCGAAGCCAGCGCCGGACCCGGCGCTGCACGCCTGCCGGATGCTGAAGCTGCGCCCGGCCGAGGTGCTGTTCGTCGGCGACTCCGAGGCCGACGTTGCCTGTGCCCGCGCCGCCGGCTGCGCGGTGGTATGCGTCCCTGACGGCTACAACCATGGTACTCCCGCTGGCGAGCTCGGCGCCGATGCCGTGATCGAATCTTTCGCCGCCCTGGTGCGCTCCGGCCCCGGTGGCTGAGGCAGCCATGGCCGAATTCTCGGACTCGAGCCCGGAAACACTGAGCGCCGAAGGCTTCGCCCGGCTGGCGGCTCAGGGCTACAACCGGATTCCCCTGGTGTTCGAGACGCTGGCGGATCTGGACACGCCGCTGTCCACCTATCTCAAGCTCGCCAAGGGGCCTTACTCATATCTCCTGGAATCCGCCCAGGGCGGGGAGGAGTGGGGCCGCTACTCCATCATCGGCCTGCCCTGTCGCACCGTGATCACGGTGACCGGACGGCAGATCGAGGTGCGCACCGACGGCCAGCTGGTCGAGGCCCTGGACAGCGACGATCCGCTCGCCTTCGTCGAATCCTTCCAGCAGCGCTACCGGGTCGCCGAGCTGCCGGAGCTGCCGCGTTTCTACGGCGGCCTGGTCGGCTACTTCGGCTACGACTGCGTTCGCTACGTGGAGAAGCGCCTCGCCCACAGCACCCCGCCCGATCCTCTGGGCACGCCGGACATGGTTCTGATGGTGTCGGAGGACGTGGTGGTGTTCGACAACCTCCGCGGCCGCATGCAGCTCATCAGCCTGGTGGACCCGGCAGAGCCCGGCATCTATCGGCGCACGCTGGAACGGCTGCAGCAGCTCAGCCGGTCACTGGCCAGGGCGGTCCCGGCCATCCCGCAGTCCACGGCCAACCAGCCGGTCGAGGAGAGCGACTTCGCCTCCGAGTTCGGCGAGGAGCCCTTCAAGCAGGCGGTGGAGAAGATCCGCGACTACATCCGGGCCGGAGACGTCATGCAGGTGGTGCTGGCACAGCGGATGTCGATTCCGTTCGCCTCCGACCCCATCAATCTGTACCGGGCCCTGCGCAGCCTGAACCCGTCGCCTTACATGTACTTCATGGACCTGGACGAGTTCCAGATCGTCAGCTCTTCGCCGGAGATCCTGGCGCGGCTGGAGGACGGCGTGATCATCAACCGCCCATTGGCCGGCACCCGTCGCCGCGGCCACACCCCGGAAGAGGACCGGGCGCTGGAGAAGGAGCTGCTCGCGGACCCGAAGGAGCTGGCAGAGCACCTGATGCTGATCGATCTCGGCCGCAACGACGTGGGCCGGGTAGCGGAAACCGGTTCCGTGGACGTCACGGAAAAGTTCGTGGTCGAGCGCTACTCCCACGTCATGCACATCTCCAGCAACGTGACCGGACGGCTCAAGGCCGGCAAGAATGCCATGGACGTGCTGCGCGCCACCCTGCCGGTGGGAACTCTGTCCGGCGCGCCGAAGATCCGCGCCATGGAGATCATCGACGAGCTCGAGCCCGTCAAGCGCGGCATCTACGGGGGCGCCGTCGGCTACCTGGCCTGGAATGGCAACATGGACACGGCCATCGCCATCCGCACCGCCGTGGTCAAGGACGGCACCCTGTACATCGAAGCCGGCGGCGGCGTGGTGGCGGACAGCGTCGCGCGGTTGGAGTGGAAGGAGTCCATGAACAAGGGGCGGGCGATATTCCGAGCGGCGGCGATGGCGGAATCCAAGTTTCAATCTTGAGAGAGCGGCCGCCTCCGAGAAGTTGTCGTGGTTGATTGTCGGGCTTCGCCTTCGTCACCTCCGAGTTGCCGCATCCGGGCA
>JBFISC010000025.1:0-22449 GCA_041608775.1 Pseudomonadales bacterium
CTGGATTTCGATGTCGACTTCCTTGTCGTCCAGCTCACCCTCACGCAGCCGTTTGCGGAACAGCTGGCGGGTCCCCGAGTCGCCGCCTTTCTCCGCCTGGTTGAAGCCTGCCGCGCGCGGCTCGGGCAGTAGGGCGTCGATGATGCGTTCCTCGGCCTCGTCGTCGGCCCGGTGCCGGACCTGCTCCATCTGCTTCTCGCGCTCCATCTTCACCGCAGCGTCGGCGAGGTCGCGGACGATGGACTCCACGTCCCGGCCCACGTAGCCGACCTCGGTGAACTTGGTGGCCTCCACCTTGATGAACGGGGCCCCGGCGAGCTTTGCCAGGCGCCGGGCGATCTCGGTCTTGCCGACGCCGGTGGGACCGATCATGAGGATGTTCTTCGGCGTCACCTCCTCGGCCAGCTCCGCCGGCAGCTGCATGCGCCGCCAGCGGTTGCGCAGGGCGATGGCCACGGCGCGCTTGGCGTCCTGCTGGCCGATGATGTGCTTGTCCAGCTCGTGGACGATCTCCCGGGGCGTCATCAACGTCATGACGGGTCGAGTACCTCGATGGTGCGGTTGTGATTGGTGTAGATGCAGATGTCGGCGGCGATGGCGAGCGCCCGCTCGACGATGGTGGGGGCATCCAGCTCGGTGTTCTCCACCAGGGCCCGGGCGGCCGCCTGGGCGTAGGGGCCGCCGGAGCCGATGGCGATGACGCCGGACTCCGGCTCGATCACGTCGCCGGTGCCGCTGATCAGCAGGGCGGTCGAGGGGTCGGCGACGATCAGCATGGCCTCGAGCCGCCGTAGCGCCCGGTCCGAGCGCCAGTCCTTGGCCAGCTCCACCGCCGCACGGGTGAGGTTGCCCTGAAACTTGCCCAGCGCTGCCTCGAAGCGCTCGAACAGGGTGAAGGCATCAGCGGTGCCGCCGGCGAACCCTGCAAGCACCTTGTCGTCATGCAGGCGGCGCACCTTGCGCGCATTGCCTTTCATCACCGTCTCGCCCAGGGACACCTGACCGTCGCCGCCCAGCGCGACCCGGCCGCCCCGGTGCACGCAGAGGATGGTGGTGGCGTGGGGTTGCTCCATGAGGCTCCTGATGGGTCGCTGGCGGTAGACGGGGATAGTGGGGACGGGTCCGGGCTAATGCAATCCGGGTCGACGCCGGCCGATGGCGCGCAGTGCTCCGGCTAACGGGCCGGGGTCTTGGTCCAGATGGCGGCGATGTCCTGCTCCCGCAGCCGGGTCAGGGCCCGCTGGGCCTGCAGCCTGCTGTCGAAGGGACCCACCGTGACCCGGTACCAGTGGCCGCTGGCCAGGGTGATGCCGCTGGTGGCCGCCGGCAGATCCATCAGCAGCAGTGCGGCCCGCAGCCGCTCGGCATCCTCCCGGGAGCGGAACGACGCGGCCTGGAGCAGGATCAGCTCATCGCTGGCGGCGCCCTCCGTGGCGGGCACGCTGGCGTAGGGTTCCGGGTCCGCGGTCACCTGGCTGTTGCGCAGCAGCTCGTCGAACTCGAAGGTGAGCCGGGGCCGGACCTCCGGGGCGGGGGTGGGCGCGGGGCCGTCTGCCGGCAGCAGCTCCGGCAGATAGGCGGCGCCGAGCACCACCACGGCGCCCAGCACCACCCCGGCGGAGAAGCTCGGCGCGTGAAACAGGGTGCGCCGCACCGGCGAGCTAGCCCGCGGCCGGGTGTCGCCGCGCTTGCCGCCGCGCCGGCCGCTGCGTCGATGCGGCGCGGAGCGGCTTTGGCGGCCGTAGCCGCTGGCGGTTCGGGGTCGGGGGTACTGCATGCTGGCGGCCATGATAGGGCAATTCGCTCAGAACGTGTCGTAGGGATCCACGTCCACGGACCAGCGCACCGCCCGCTGCCCGGGCGGCTCGATGCTCAGGGGGCGCAGGGCGCGGTGCAGGATTGCCCGGCTGTCCGCCAGCACCAGCAGCTGAAAGCGCAACCGGTTCGCCACCCGGGGAACCGGCGCTGCCGCCGGGCCGAGCACCTCGAGAGCGCCGGGGCGGCCGGGGCCGGCTTCCCGCAGCCGGGCCTTCAGGGTCTGCAGGAACTGCTGGGCCGGCTCGGCGGCTGCGGCCTCGGCGCGGATCAGCGCCATCGGCCGGAACGGCGGCAGGCCGGCGGCTTCGCGGTGCGCGAGCTCGCGGCGGGCGAACCCGGGGTAGCCCTCGTCGATCAGCGATTGCAGGGTCGGGTTCTCCGGCTGGTAGGTTTGAATCCAGACCTCGCCCGGGCGCTCGGCGCGGCCGGCGCGCCCGGCCACCTGGATGATCAGCTGGGCGGTGCGCTCGGGGGCCCGGAAATCGGCGGACAGAAACCCGCCGTCGGCGTTGATCACCGCCACTAGGGTGACATTGGGAAAGTGATGGCCCTTAGCCAGCATCTGGGTGCCGACCAGCAGCGCCGGCTGGCCGCGGCGGATAGCAGCGAGCTGGGCTTCGAGGCGTCGGTGGCTGCGGGTGGTGTCGCGGTCGATGCGGTAGCAGGTCACGTCGGGAAAGAGCCGCGCCAGCCCCTCCTCGGTGCGCTGGGTGCCGAGCCCGACCGCGATCAGCTCCGGCCGCCCGCAGCCCGGGCAATCGCGCGGCAGGCGCTCGCGGCGGCCGCAGTGGTGGCAGATCAGCGCCTCCGGCTTCAGGTGCAGGGTCATGCGCATCTCGCAGTCGGGACACTGCGCCTGCCAGCCGCAGCCGCCGCACAGGTAGGCGGGGGCAAAGCCACGTCGGTTGAGGAACACCAGGGCCTGGCCGCCGGCATCGAGATGGCGGCGGATGATCTGCCGCAGCGGGTCGCTGATGCCGTCGTCGAGGCTGTGGCCACGAATGTCGAGGAGCTGGAACGACGGCATCTGCGCGCCACCGGCGCGGCCGCGCAGCTGCAGGTGCCGGTAGCGACCGGTGGCGGCATTGTGCAGGGATTCCAGCGACGGCGTGGCGCTGCCCAGCAGCAGCGGGATGGCAAGGTCCTTGGCCCGTTTCACCGCCACGTCCCGGGCCGAGTAGCGCAGCCCGTCCTGCTGCTTGAAAGAGCCGTCGTGCTCCTCGTCCACCACGATCAGGCCGAGGTTGCGAAAAGGCGTCAGCACCGCCGAGCGGGTGCCGATGAGGATGCCGACCTCGCCGGCCCGGCAGCGCAGCCACACGTCCAGACGCTGGGCATCCGTCATGTTCGAGTGCAGCCTGGCGGCCGCGCCGAAGCGGCGTTCGAAGCGGCGCACGGTCTGCGGCGTGAGCGCGATCTCCGGCACCAGCACCAGCACCTGACGGCCGGCCTGGCGCACCCGGTCGATGGTGCGCAGGTAGATTTCCGTCTTGCCGCTGCCGGTCACGCCTTCGAGCAGGGTCGGCGTAAAGCCGCCGAGCCCCGCGAGCAGGGCCTCGCAGACCTGGCGCTGCTCGGCGTTGAGCTCGGGCGCGGAGCCGTCCCTGGCAGCCGGGGTCGGACCGGAGGCGGCCGGCGGGGCCGCCCGGTCCCGAACCAGCACCCCTTTGGCAGCAAGCCCGCGCACCACCGCGGCGCTGAAGCCTGCGGCGCTGAGATCCGCCGGGGACTGGCTACCGCCGGCGCGCTCGAGGTGCGTCACCAGGTCGCGCTGCTTCGGCGCCCGGGAGAGATCGGGGCGCACGTCGCTCAGCCGCCACACCGGCGCGCGGCGGACTTCCAGCGCCTCGCCCCGGCGGGCGGCGGCGGGAAGCAGGCTGGCGAAGGTCTCGCCCAGCGGGTGCTGGTAGTAGTCGGACAACCACAGCGCCAGCGCGAACAGCTCGTCGCCGAGCACGTTGTCGCGGTCGAGCACGCTGCGCAGAGGCCTGGGGTCGGGGTGCGGGTCCGCCGGGTCCAGGGCGGTGCAGATGCCGGTGAGCGTCTGGCGGCCGAACGGCACTCGAACCCTTGCCCCGGGCACGGGCGTCGCCGTGCCGACGGGGGCAAGATAGTCGAACAGCTGGGGCAGCGGCTTGGGTACGGCGACCCGAACCACCACATCACGGGCGGTCAATGATGCTTCCTGTCTGGCCGTGGGTCCGTGGCCGCGGGGACGGCCTCCGCGGCGCCTGTCGGTCCGCTCCGGGCTGGCGCCCCGGGCGCGGTCACTTGCGATGTTACCGGCATCTGACTACACTGCGCGCCCTTCGATTCAGCCAGCCGTGGCGGAACCCATGAAAGCAGACATTCACCCCGAATACGCCGAAGTCAAAGCGGTGTGCAGCTGCGGCAACGTCATCGAGACGCGCTCGACCCACACCGGGGAGATGCAGCTGGACGTCTGCTCCGCGTGTCATCCTTTCTATACCGGCAAGCAGAAGATGATGGACACCGGCGGCCGCGTCGAGCGTTTCCGCCGCCGGTTCGGCAACCGCTCCCGCAGCAGTTGACCCGACCGCGCCGGCGCCCGGCCCCGGCGCGCACCCTCGGAACCTCACCAGTTTCCCCGGTCTAACTTACCGAGGCTGTACTATGGCGCTCACGCGCCAGGCGGGACCGAGGAACTGATTCGGTGCAGATCGAGCTTACTCACCCAGGGGCTGCCCTGATCCGGATGACCATTCGCGTGGCGCTGGCCGTGTGCCTGGCGTTGGTTGCCTCCTCGGCTGCTGCGGCGGGCCCGGGCGAAAAAGTCTATCGCGAGATGGTGGAAAAGGAGCAGCTCTACCAGGACGAGCGCTGGCAGCAGTACGTGCAGGAGATCGGCGAGCGGCTGCTGGCGGTGACCCCGGATGCGGGTGAGGAATACCATTTCTACGTGCTCGACAACCCGGCCGTGAACGCCATGGCGCTGCCGGACGGCTACATCTTCATCAACCGCGGGTTGATCGCGTACCTGCGCTCGGAGGACGAGCTGGCCGGGGTGATCGGCCACGAGATCGGCCATGTGGTAGGCAAGCACGCGCGGCGCAGCAATACCCTGGGGGCGTTCGGCAACGTGCTCGGGTTCATCGGTTCGATCATGACCGGCACCGGCGCCATTGCCGACCTGACCAACACCGCCACCGCCACCCTGCGATCCGGCTACGGTCGCGAGTTCGAGCTCGAAGCAGACGAGTACGGGGGCGAGTTTCTCGCCAGAGCCGGCTACAACCCCCTCGCCATGATCGATGTGCTGCACGTGCTGAAGGACCATCAGCTGTTCAGCAAGAACGTCAAGGGCGAGCCCAGCGTCTACCACGGGCTGTTCTCCTCGCACCCCCGTAACGACAAGCGCCTGCACGACGCCGTGCAGAAATCCCAGGGGCTGGTGCCGATGGCCCTGCGCGAGCCCGAGCGTGACTTCTGGGAGATGATGGACGGCCTGGTCTACGGCAACGAGGCCGCCACCGGGCTGATCAAGGACGGCAGCTATTATCACGGGCAGCTGCGGGTGGTCATCGACTTTCCCGACGGCTGGGACGTGGCCAACACGGCCGCGGAGGTGCTCGGCCGCCCGCCCCAGGGCGCGACCTATGCCTCCATCGCCGTGCAGCGGCTGAACGCGCCCACCGAGGAGCAGAGCCCGGCGGAGTTCGTCGAGAAGACCCTCAAGCGGGAGGATGTGAGCAACGGGGAGAGCCGGGAGATCAACGGCTATCCTGCCTTCATCGGCGACATAGAGGTGGCCGGCGGCTCCGCCCAGGCGCGCAAGATCGCCGTGATCTACAAGGATTCCAGCGTCTATCTGTTCAAGGGCGAGGTCGGCCCGGTGGGCAACGTGGCCGAGTTCGAGGCGCAGTGGCAGGAGACGCTGGATTCATTCCGCGCCATGACCGCCGCGGACCTGCAGGTGGCGAACAACCAGCGCATCAAGGTGATCGTCGCGCGGCCCGAGGACACCTACGCCGAGCTCGCCAAGCAGGCGTCGATCAAGAGCTTTCCCGAGCAGACGCTGCGGGTGATCAACGGCCAGCATCCGATCGGGGAGCCGCGGGCCGGGGACTTCATCAAGGTGATTCAGTAGCCGGCGGCAGCGCTTGTGGTGGTTCATTCCCGGTCATTGGTCCGCGTAGGTCCCCGGAGAAGCAGCTTTCCGAAAGCGGGCGTGATTGCAGCCGGGCGGGCTCGGATGGCGTTGGGAGCCTGAACATTCAAAAAGCTGTTCTCCGGGGACCTCCGCGCTCAACGCGTTCGCCTGAACCGCCGGTCTGCTGGCCGACTACGCAATTCGAGTAATCGGCACTGCGGTTTGCTGGGGCTGGTGGCGGGCGAGTCGTGCGCGGTGTGGAGGGTGGTGGAGCATCCGCCGGTATGGGCGTGGAAGGGGGTCGAGGCGGCCGCCCCTCTACCAGGTTCGTCGACCGGACGTCAGAAGATCTCCACCGGCCGGATGTCCTCGTCGTCCGGATCCGCCGGCCCCAGCCGCGAACGTCGTTCGATCCTGGGGGCGAACTCGGCGAGGAAAATCTCGAAGATCGCGTCCGGGTCCGCTGCGCTGGCTACCTTGCCGGTGCCTGGGTCGATCTTCATGGTCACCATCCCGGCGGGCTGGGGCGGGGTCCGCTCCGGCAGGTCGGCCAGGGCCTCGCGCATGTAGTCGATCCAGATCGGCAGCGGCGTGTTCGAGCCGTATTCCCGGGTACCGAGGGGCGTGTGGTTCGGGAAGCCGACCCACACGGTGGTGACCACGTCCGGGGTGTAGCCGTTGAACCAGGTATCGGCCGCCTCGTTGGTGGTGCCGGTCTTGCCGGCGATGTCGCTGCGTTCCAGGGTCCTCGCCCGGCGACCGGTGCCCCGCCGGATCACGTCCTTGAGCATGGAGTTCATCAGGTAGGCGATTCGCTCGTCCAGCACCCGCTGGGCGGGCACCTGGGCCGGCTCGGAGGATGACGGCGGCGCGCCCTCGGCGGTATCCGCGGCACCGGGAGTTTGCCCCGCGAGCAGCTCCGCCAGGGTCCCCGGCTCGTCCACCGGTTTGTCCGCCGGTCCTTGCGCTCTGGGCGGCGTCAGGGCGGCCGGGTCGATGGGCTCCAGGGCGGTGGGGCAATCGCGGCAGACCACCGGATGGCGGGCCTTGAGGATGCGGGCACCGTCGATGTCGTAGACCTCGTCGATCACGTGGGGCTCGATGCGGTGGCCGCCGTTGGCGAAGGTGGCGTAGGCCACGGCCATCTGCATCGGGGTCACGGCCATGGTGCCGCCGCCGACGGCGAGCTGGGTGTTCCGCGGGAAGCTGCCGGTGTCGAAGCCGAACCGCCGGGAGAAGTCCAGCACGTTGTTGGCACCGACCTCGAGCAGCACCCGCATGGTGACGAGATTGATGGAGCGGTACAGGGCCTCGCGTAGCCGGGTCGGCCCGTTGTAGCGGTTGTCGTCGTTGTCCGGCCGGTACTCGGTCTCCAGGTTCTGGTCGTCGAACACCAGAGGCGCATCCATGAAGATGCTCGCGGGCGTCACCCCGTGGGCCAGAGCCGCGGAGTAGACGAACGGCTTGAACCCGGACCCCGGCTGGCGGGCGGCCTGGAGCGCGTGGTTGTACTGGTTGATGGCGAAATCGTAGCCGCCGACCATGGCGCGGACCGCCCCGGTGTTGGCATCCAGCGACACCAGCGCTCCCTGGATGTCCGGAATCTGGGTCAGCACCCAGCGCTGCGCGGCGTCCGCCGGCGCGCTGTCCGCCGGGGCGTCCGCATCTGCGCCGGTCGCGGTATCGGGCTCGGCCGCCGGCGTCGCGACGACCTCCCGCCGCACCCGGATAAGATCGCCCACGGCGAGCACGTCGCCGGGGACCCGCGGGGTGGCACCGCGGCTGTCCACGGTGAGGTAGGGGCGGGCCCAGGCGATCCCGTCCATATCGAGCCGGATCTCGCGGCCGTCCGATCTCAGGGCCATCGCGTGGTCGTCGGCCACGGCGCTCACCACGGCGGGCTCCAGGCCGCGGTAGTCGCGGGTTTCCTGCAGGGCAGCAAGCCAGGCGTCGGGACCATCACCTTCCACCCGGGCTTCCGGCCCTCGGTAGCCGTGGCGCCGGTCGTAGCTGGAAAGGCCGGCGCGGACCGCGTCTCGAGCCGTGCGCTGGAGACCGGCGTCCAGGGTCGTGATCACTTCGTAGCCGCCGCTGTAGAGGTCCGGAATCTGCCCGAGCAGCTGCTGGCGCACCCACTCCGCTGGATAGGGGGCGGTGACCTCCATGTCGCGCTCGTAGAGCCTGGCGGTGATGGGTGCGGCGATGGCCGCGTGGTACTGCTCCCGGGTGATGGAGCGCTGCTCCAGCATTCTCGACAGCACCACGTTGCGCCGGGCGAGGGCGCGCCGCGGGTCGTTGATGGGATTGCCCGCGGTGGGCGCCTGGGGGATGCCGGCGAGCATGGCGAGCTGGGGCAGGGTCAGCTCCGCCAGCGGCCGGCCATAGTAGGTGTAGGCCGCCGCCTGAGCACCGTAGGCGCGCTTCCCGAACGGCACGGCGTTTATGTACAGCTCGAGAATCTCGTCCTTCGTCAGCTCCCGCTCGATCTTCAGCGCCAGCAGGATCTCTTTGAATTTGCGGATGAACAGCTGATCGAGCGAGAACGTGCCGAGATTGCGCGGCAGCTGCATGGTGATGGTGGATCCGCCGCGGGTGATCTCGCCCCGGTTCAGCACCAGCTCCACGGCCGCCGTAGTCAATGTGATCAGATCCACCCCGCTGTGCTCGTAAAAGCGTTTGTCCTCGGTGTCGAGAACCGCGCTCACGAAAAGGGCAGGAACTTGGTCTAGAGTGATGGGTATGAGGCGCCGTTCGCCGAATTCGGCAACCAGCCTGCGATCCGCTGTATAGACCCGTAACGGCGTCTCGAGCCGAACTTGGCGGTACGTCGCAGCTTTAGGAATCTGCGGGTCGAGGTAGAGAAAAGCGCCGGCAAGACTGAGGACTGCGGCACATACAGCCGCCAGGGCCAGCCACATAATGCGGCCCAGAACCTGTCTCGATCTTGTGCTCATGAGCATCGTGGCAGCAGGAAACGGAATACAGGGAAGCGATTGCGACGACGGCAATCCCGGTGTTTAATGTTGTACTGCATATATAGGACGTAAGTGCCCGCGTTAATAAGGAAATTTCACCGTGTCCGGCCTGTTTAAGAAAAAGTCCAACGTCCTGCTTGGTCTAGATATCAGTTCCACGTCGGTCAAGCTTCTCGAACTGTCGAGAAACAACAATGGCCGGTATCGGGTGGAGGCTTACGCCGTGGAGCCGCTGCCGCCGAATGCGGTGGTGGAGAAGAATATTAGCGACGTGGAAGGCGTAGGTGAAGCGATCAAGCGGGTGATCGGCCGCTCGAAGGCGCAGGCCAAGCAGGCGGCGGTCGCGGTGGCCGGCTCCGCCGTGATCACCAAAACCATCGAGATGGACTCCGCGCTCTCCGACGAGGAGATGGAAAATCAGATCACGGTGGAGGCCGACCAGTACATTCCCTACCCGCTGGATGAGGTCGCCATCGACTTCGAGGTGCAGGGATTGTCTGATCGCAACCCCGAGCAGGTGGAAGTGCTGCTGGCCGCCTGCAGGCGGGAGAACGTGGAGATGCGGGAAGCCGCGCTTCAGCTCGGCGGCGTGAAGCCGGCGGTGGTGGATATCGAAGCGCACGCCATGAAGCGCGCGTTCGACCTGATCAAACCGCAGCTCGGCGCCAACCCTCAGGAGCTGGTGGTGGCAATCATCGACATCGGCGCCACCATGACCACGCTGTCGGTGCTCGCCGACGACCGTTCCATCTATACCCGGGAGCAGCTGTTCGGCGGCAAGCAGCTCACCGAAGAGATTCAGCGCCGGTACAGCCTCTCTTTCGAGGAGGCCGGGCTCGCCAAGAAGCAGGGCGGCCTGCCGGACGATTATGAGGAGGAGGTTCTGCAGCCTTTCAAAGAGGCCGTGCTTCAGCAGGTGACTCGATCGCTGCAGTTCTTCTTCTCATCCAGCCAGTACGACGATGTGGACTACATCGTACTCGCCGGAGGCACCGCGTCCATCGACGGGCTTGCCGACATGATCGAGAACAAGCTCGGTACCCCCACGCTGATCGCCAACCCGTTTGTGGACATGTCGCTCGCCAGCAAGGTGGACGCGGATGCGCTGGCGAACGACGCGCCGGCGATGATGATTGCCTGCGGCCTGGCGATGAGGAGCTTCGACTGATGGCACGTATCAACCTGCTGCCGTGGCGAGAGTGGGAACGCGAGCGCAAGCGCAAGGAATTCTTCGGCAACCTTGCCGGAGTGCTGATCGGCGCCATCGTGCTGGTGCTTGCCGCCGGCTGGTATCTGGACGGTCGGCTGGAGGATCAGCAGTCCCGCAACGCGTTCCTCGAGCGCGAGATCGAAGAGCTCGATCGCAAGATCGCCGAGATCGAGAACCTGCAGAAGACCCGCGACGAGCTGCTGGCACGCATGCGGGTGATCCAGGAGCTGCAGGGCAACCGTCCGGTGATCGTGCGGGTCTTCGACGAGCTCGTCCGGACCCTGGCGAAGGGCGTCCACTTCCGCAAGCTGGACATGAAGGGCAACCGGCTCACCGTGGAGGGAGAGGCAGAATCGAACAACCGGATCTCGTCGCTGATGCGCAATCTCGACAACTCGGACTGGTTTGCGAGCCCGAACCTCAAGACGATCAAGGAAGATCCGAAGAACATCAACTACGGCGCCCAGGCCAGCACGTTCAACCTGACCTTCGTGCAGACCAACCCGAACAAGCCGGTGGAAGAGGTAGCCGGGGGGGTGCAGTAACATGGCCTTGAAAGACTCCCTCGAGCAGCTGCAGAACTTCGACCTGGCCGACCTCGATGTGAACAACATCGGGTCGTGGCCGGCGGCGGTCAAAGCCATCGTCATGGCGCTGGTGTTCCTGCTGGTGATCGGCGGCGGCTACTACGTGTACCTGACGGACAAGCAGACGACGCTGGAGCGCGCCGCGCGCCAGGAGCAGGACCTGCGCCAGGATTTCGAAGCCAAGAGCTTCAAGGCCGCGAACCTGGAAGCCTATCGGGCACAGATGGCGGAAATGGAGACCACCTTCGAGTCGCTGCTGCGGCAGCTGCCGAGCGACACGGAGGTGCCGGGGCTGATCGAGGACATCACCCGCGCCGCGCTCGACAACGAGCTGACCATCGAGAGCATCGATCTCAAGGACGAGGTTCAGACGGAATTCTACGTTGAGCTGCCGATCCAGATCGTGGTGGAGGGCAACTACCACAAGATCGGTTCGTTCGTGAGCAGCGTCGCCAACCTGTCGCGGATCGTGACCCTCCACGACTTCCAGATCGAGCCCCAGAACTCTCCGCTGAATCTGAAAATGTCGATTCTGGCGAAGACTTACAGGTATCTGGAGGAACAGTGATGCAGATACTGGGTAAGGGTGCAGCGATGCATCGACGCGCCGCGGAGCGAAGCACCGTACCCGTGCGATGCACCAGGGCTCTGCTTGCGATCGCGGTCGTCGCGGCGCTTGCCGGGTGCAGCGGCGGTGGGGATCACGCGGATCTGCGGGCATTCATGGAACAGGTGCAGGCCAAGCCGCCGGGCCGGATCGAACCGCTGCCGCCGTTCGAGCAGGTAGCGCCGTTCGCCTACCAGGCGAGCACCATGCGCAGCCCGTTCGAGCCGCCGGTGGAAGTGCGTGCGCCCAATCGTCCGAGCGGGCCGCAGGTGAAGCCCGACCCGAACCGGCCGAAGCAGTACCTGGAGCAGTACACCATCGGCAGCCTGACCATGGTGGGCACGCTGGCCCAGGGACCGCGAACCTACGCCCTGGTTCAGGATGGCGACGGTGGCGTGCACCGGGTGCAGAGAGGCGACTACATGGGAACGGACCACGGCCGGATTCTCGGCATCGAAGAGTCCGCGATCGAGCTGATCGAGATTGTCCCGGACGGTACCGGAGGCTGGGTCGAACGCGCCCGCACGGTATCGCTGGGAGGTGGAGATAGAGGATGAAGATCATGCTGAACAAGAATACGCGCGGCCCCATGGCGAGGGCGCTCGGTCGCCTTATCTCCGGGTTGTCCGTCTGCCTGCTCGCGCTGCCGGCGTGGAGCGCCACGATCCAGAATGTGGAGTTCTCGTCTCTGCCAGGCGACAAGACCGAGATCCGCATGCAGTTCGACGGCACGCCGCCCCAGCCCAACGGTTACACCATCGAGCGTCCGGCGCGCATCGTGCTGGACATGCCGGGCGTGGAAAGTGCGCTCGAGGAGAAGCACCACGACCTCGGCATCGGCAATGCCCGCCGGGTGTCCATCATCTCCACCAAGGACAGGACCCGGGCGATCGTCAACCTGACCCGGCTGGTGGGTTACGAGACCAGCGTGGAAGGCAATACGCTGTACGTCCTCGTGGGTGCCGACGGTGGCGCCGGCGCGGCCAGCACCGCCTCCGCGGAGCCTCAGTTCTCTTCCCAGGCGCCCTCCGGTGGCAGCCGGGCGGTGACCGGCTCGCAGATCGACGACGTCGATTTCCGTCGCGGCAGCCAGGGCGAAGGCCGGGTGATCGTCAAGCTTTCCAACCCGAAGGCGCCGGTCAACGTCTCCACCGAGGCCGGCAAGATCGTGGTCGAGGTGCGCAACACCGAGCTTCCGCAGAGTCTCCGTCGCCGTCTGGACGTGACGGATTTCGCGACCCCGGTCCAGGTCGTCGACGCGGTACAGCAGGGACCGCACACCATCTTCACCGTGGATGCCACCGGCAACTACGACTATCTCGCCTATCAGGCGGACAACACCCTGTCCATCGACGTCAATCCGGTCACCGAGGAAGAGCTGGAGCGGCGCGAGGACCAGTTCAAGTACACGGGCGAGAAGCTGTCCCTGAACTTCCAGGACATCGAGGTACGATCGGTGCTGCAGCTCATCGCCGACTTCACCGATCTCAACCTGGTGGCGAGCGACACGGTCTCGGGCCGGATCACCCTGCGCCTCAAGAACGTGCCCTGGGATCAGGCTCTCGAGCTGATCCTCAAGACCAAGGGCCTGGACAAGCGCCAGGTGGGCAACGTGCTGCTGGTGGCGCCGGCAGCCGAAATCGCCGCCCGGGAGAAGCTCGAGCTCGAGAACCAGAAGCAGATCTCGGAGCTGGCGCCGTTGCGCACCGAGTTCATCCAGATCCGCTACGCCAGCGCCAACGAGCTGTTCGAGCTGTTCAACACCGCGGCGGGTGAAGGTCAGCGTTCCATGCTCTCGGATCGCGGCAGCGTGATCGTCGACGAGCGGACCAACTCCATCATCCTCACGGATACCGCGGACAAGATCGAGGAGTTCCGTCGCGTCATCCAGCAGCTGGACATCCCGGTGCGCCAGGTGCTGATCGAGGCGCGGATAGTCACTGCCAACGCCAACTACTCCGAGGAGCTGGGCATCCGCTGGGGCGGCGGTTCGATCGACCAATTCGGCGCTGGTGACCTGCGCGTCGGCGGCTCCCTGGATACCCTTGGCGAGCTGCAGAACGTGATCGTCGACGGACAGGGTGAAATCACCTCTCCGGCTGACCTGGTGGTCGACCTCGGTGTCACCGGCGCGGGGGCCTCGAGCTTCGGCATCGGCTTCACCAACGAGGGCCTGCTGCTCGATCTGGAGCTCTCCGCGCTGGCGTCGGACGGGCACGCCGAGGTGGTGGCGCGGCCGAAGGTGATCACCGCGGACAAGTCGTCGGCGCTGATCGAATCCGGCGTGGAGATTCCCTACCAGGAAGCCTCTTCCAGCGGCGCCACCTCGACCTCCTTCAAGGACGCGGTGCTTTCGCTCGAGGTGACCCCTCAGATCACCCCGGACGATCGGATCATCATGAAGCTGACCGTGAAGCAGGATACCGTCGGTCAGGTTTTCGAAGGGGTGCCCTCCATCAACACCAACGAGATCCAGACCGAGGTGCTGGTGGACAACTCCCAGACCATCGTGCTCGGTGGCATCTTCACGACGGACCGCAACTTCTCCACGTCGAAGACGCCGTTCCTGGGCGATCTGCCGTACGTCGGGCGCCTGTTCAAGCGCACCGTCGAGCGCGATGACAAGCAGGAGCTCCTCATCTTCATCACCCCGCGGATCATTCAGGATTCGCTGACCCGCTGAGACGTCGGCAGATGCCGCGGACGCGGCACACGGGTACTGGTGTGAAGTACACTAAGGCGGCGCCATGATGGCGCCGTCTTCGTATGAGCAAACCGAACATCATTCTCGTGGGCCTCATGGCGGTGGGTAAGAGCACGGTCGGACGCATGCTGGCTCAGGCTCTGGGCCTGGAGTTCGTCGATTCGGATCACGAGATCGAGGCCCGGGCCGGCGCGCCGGTTTCCTGGATCTTCGACGTGGAGGGCGAGCGGGGATTCAGAGAACGGGAACACCAGGTGCTCGACGAGCTCACCCGCCGTCAGGGCGTGGTGCTGGCCACCGGGGGCGGTGCGGTGCTCGACTCGTGCAATCGCACCATACTGGCGGCGCGCGGGGTGGTGATCCATCTGGACAGCCCGCTGGAACGGCTGGTGGAGCGCACCCGCCGGGATCGCAAGCGGCCGCTGCTGCAGCAGGGCGACCCGGAGACCACGCTTGCCCGGCTGCAGCGGGAGCGCGAGCCGCTCTACCGGGAGATCGCCGACTACCGTTTCGTCACCGATCGGCAGGGACCACGAGTTCTCGCCCGGGAGATCGAGAAGCGGTTGAGGCAGGATGGCGTGATATGACCGACGCAGTGCTGCATCGCGTCCAGGTGGAGCTGGGCGACCGGAGCTACCCGATTCTGATCGGCCATGGCCTGCTGCGCCGCGGCGAGCTGCTGCGGGCGCACATCCGCGGCAGCCAGGTCGCCGTGGTCAGCAACGACGTGGTGGCCCCGCTGTACCTCGACACGCTCCGGGATGCGCTCGGCGACGCCTACTCGGTCGACGTCTTTCTGATGCCGGACGGCGAGCGGCACAAAACCCTCGAATGCTATGGTCTGCTCATGGATTTCCTGCTCGAGCATCGGCACAACCGCACCACCACCCTCATTGCCCTGGGCGGTGGCGTGGTGGGGGACCTGACCGGGTTTGCCGCGGCGACCTTTCAGCGCGGCGTGGACTTCATTCAGGTGCCGACCACGCTGCTGGCGCAGGTCGACTCGTCGGTGGGAGGCAAGACCGCGGTGAACCATCCGCGCGGCAAGAACATGATCGGCGCCTTCTATCAGCCGCGCTGCGTGCTCGCCGACACGTCGCTGTTCGAGACTCTGCCGGAGCGCGAGTTCCGGGCCGGTATGGCGGAAGTGGTGAAGTACGGGGTGATCAGCGATGCGGCCTTCTTCGACTGGCTGGAATCCTCTGCCGCGGCCCTGAACGCGCGTGATCCCGAAGCGCTGGCCCAGGCGGTGCGTCGCTCCTGTGAGATTAAGGCCGCCGTGGTCGCCGCGGACGAGCGCGAGGGCGGGTTGCGGGCGATTCTCAACTACGGCCACACGTTCGGGCACGCCATCGAGACGCTCACCGGGTACGGGGAGCTGCTGCACGGCGAGGCGGTCGCCATCGGCATGGTGATGGCAGCGGATCTGTCGGTGCGCCAGGGCATGATTCCCTTGCCGGTGGCCCGCCGCATCAGAGCGCTGCTGGCCGGTCTCGGCTTGCCGGTGGTGCCTCCGCCGCTGTCCGCGGAGAGCATGCGCAGCGCCATGGGCATGGACAAGAAGGTTCGCAACGGTCGCCTCCGGCTGGTGCTGGTGACTGCGCTCGGACATGTCGTGGTGACCGAGGACATCGACGAGGACGCGCTCGTCGCGACGCTGGAGGCCGGAGCCCAGGCTGTGCGATGACTGAAGAGCAGGAAGCAGCGACCGAGGCCGGGCAGGTGAGCTTCGCCGCGCCGGGAACCGGCTTCTTCGATGGCGGCGATCGTCGCAGCCATCTCGAGCAGCTGCGCCACCTGTCCCAGTGGTCCCGCCGGGTGCTGCTGGTCACCGGTCCGCGCGGTATCGGCAAGAGCATGCTCTACCGTCAGCTGTCCGCCAGCCTGGAGCCCCGGGCCAAGGCTGCGCGGATCAGCGGCAGCCTGATCAACGGCGCCCGGGAGGTGCTGAGCGCCACGGTGCATGGCTTCGGTCTGGCGGCGCCCGCGGAGGCGGATACCCAGGTGCTGCGCCAGCTGATCCGCGAGCACGCCCGCGCCCAGGAGCGCTCCGAGCGCTTCTGCGTCGTGCTGGTGGACGATGCCGAGCTGCTGGAGCCGAAGGCCCTGGAGCATCTGCTGGAGCTGACGGCGGGCTCACCCCTGAGGGCGGTGCTGTTCGGCGAGGTCCGCCTGGTGCCGGCGGTGGAACGCCTTGCCGAACCCCGCGGGCTGGGCTGGCACGAGATCCGGCTGAGCGCGTTCGGGGTCGAGGAGACGCGCGCCTACCTGCAGTGGCGACTCAACGAGCAGGGCAGCACGGAGGCGGTACCGTTCAGCGACACCCAGATTCGTGAGCTCACGCGCCTGGCGGAGGGCCTGCCGGGCCGTATCGATCAGATGGCCAACGTGCTGCTGGCGAGGATTCAGAGCGCCGGGGACGGTCCTCCCGGGCGCCGCTTTCCTGCCCTGCACAAGGCGCTGGTGGCGGTGCTGGTGGTGGCGCTGGCGCTCGCTTACCTGGTGTGGCAGCCCGAAGCGCCATCGGAGCCCGAGCAGCTGACCCGGGCCGAGCCGCTGGCGCTGCCGCCGCAGAGCGCGGACCCGGATCCTGCGGCCGCGACCCCACCAGCAGCCACGGCCTCCGCTGAGATCGCGCCGGAGCCCGCGGATACCGCTGCCGCTTCGCTGGGGGAATCCGTGAAGCCGCTGGTACCGGCCGCCGCGGACCCGACCGTCGCCGGAGCCGCCGCCGCAGTGCCGGCCGCCGCGGATGCCGTCAGCCCTCTGCCCGCCGGCGGCGAAGCCGAGCCGGCGCAACCCGCTGAGGCGCAGCCGGCCCCGGCCGAAGAGGCGGCGTCATCCGAGCCGCCGGCGGTGACGCCGCCAGAGCCTCGGCAATCGGCTCCCCGCGTGCGCGACAGCGATTGGATCATGGCCCAGCCGGCGTCCGCCTGGACGCTGCAGCTGGCGTCCTTTTCGACCGCCGAGCGGGCGGATGCCTTCCTGGCGCGGCAGTCGTCGCCGGAGCGATTCGCCCGCTACCGGCTGCGGCGCAACGGCCGGGTGCTTCACGTCGTGGTGTTCGGGAACTTCGAGTCGCGGGCTGCTGCGGAGCAGGCGGCCACCCGGCTGCCGGCCAGCGTGGGCAGGGTCGATCCGTGGGTGCGTACTTTCGCCCAGGTCCAGGAAGCGGTCGGAACGTTCGCAGGCAGCGGTTAGCCGCTGCCGGATCAAGGCAGGCGCGTCGATCCGGTCAGGTAGCGGTCAATCTCCCGGGCGGCTTCGCGCCCCTCGTTGATGGCCCGCACCACCAGGCTCTGGCCGCGGCGGCAGTCGCCGGCCGAGAACACTTTGTCGACGCTGGTCCGGTAGCGTCCGTAGTCGGCCTGGTAGTTCGAGCGCTCATCCAGTTCCACCCCCAACCGCTCGGCGACGGGTCCCTCCGGGCCCAGGAAGCCCATGGCGAGAAACACCAGATCCGCCTGCCATTCCCGCTCGCTGCCCGGCACGTTCTCGAACTTGCCGTTGCTGAACTCCACGTCGACGGTGCGGATGGCTCTCACGTTGCCGTTGCCGTCATCGACGAACTCCGTGGACGAGATGCTGTACTGGCGCGGGTCGTCGCCGAAGGCGGCGGCCGCTTCCTCATGGCCGTAGTCGGTCCGGTAGATGCGCGGCCAGGTGGGCCAGGGGTTGTCGGGCGCCCGCTCTGCCGGCGGCCTCGGAAACAGCTCGAAGTTCACCAGGCTCCGGCAGCCGTGGCGCATGCTCGTGCCGATGCAGTCGGTACCGGTGTCGCCGCCGCCGATGACGACCACGTGTTTGTCCTTCGCGGAGATGAACCTGCCGTCGGCGAAGCACGAGTCGAGCAGGCTCCGGGTGTTGGCGGTGAGGAACTCCATGGCGAAGTGAATGCCATTCAGCTCCCGGCCCGGGATGGGCAGGTCGCGGGGTACCGTCGCGCCGGTCGCGAGCAGCACGGCGTCGTACTCTTCGAGTAGGGCACGGGCATCCAGGCTGCCGTTGCTGCCGTCGCCGACGGCGGTTCCCGGCCGGAAGATCACGCCTTCGTCGCGCAGCAGCGCGAGCCGCCGTTCCACGACCGCGTTCTTGTCGAGCTTCATGTTGGGAATGCCGTACATGAGCAGCCCGCCGATGCGATCGGCACGCTCGAAGACCGTGGCTTCGTGGCCGGCCTGATTCAGCTGATCGGCGGCGGCGAGGCCCGCCGGTCCCGAGCCGACGATGGCGATCCGGTTTCCCGTGCGCTGAGCGGGAATCCGCGGCACCACCCAGCCTTCGGCGAAGCCGCGATCGATGATCGCCATCTCGATGTTCTTGATGGTCACTGGCGGATCCGTGATGCCCAGCACGCATGCGCCTTCGCACGGCGCCGGGCAGACCCGGCCGGTGAACTCCGGGAAGTTGTTGGTCTTGTGCAGGCGGTCCAGGGCCTCGCGCCACTGGTGCCGGTAGACCAGATCGTTCCACTCCGGGATCAGGTTGTAGACCGGGCAGCCGTCGTCCGACTGGCAGAACGGGACACCGCAGTCCATGCAACGGGCGCCCTGGTCCTGGAGCCGGGCGACGTCGTGATCGGTGTAGATCTCCTTGAAGTCGAGCAGCCGCTGGGTCGCATCCCGGTAGGGCGCGGCGTTGCGGGCGATCTCCATGAACCCTGTCGGTTTTCCCATTCTCTCAATCCGTTCTCGTTCTGATCCGAGCGTCCGTGAGGCCGCAGTTCGCCGGCTGGCAAACTGCACGGCGGCTGTGGCTGTCGGTCAACCGGCGCTCACAGCGGCCCTGCGCTCTTCCAGCACTCGTTTGAAATCGGTAGGCATCACCTTGACGAACTGGCGCGCGGCGCGGCCCCAGTCGGCCAGCAGCGCCTGCGCTACGGTGGAGCCGGTGTAGTCCGCGTGGCGCTGGATCAGCGACCGGACCTCGTCGAGCTCCTCCGGGATGTCGAGGGCCTCGAGCTCCACCATCTCCATGTTGCAGTTGGGTGCAAACCTGGACTCGGGGTCCCAGACGTAGGCGATGCCGCCGCTCATGCCCGCGGCGAAGTTGCGGCCGGTCGGGCCGAGGATCACCACGCGGCCTCCGGTCATGTATTCGCAGCCGTGGTCGCCGACGCCCTCCACCACCGCGTGCGCGCCGCTGTTGCGCACGCAGAAACGTTCGGCCGCCTGGCCCCGGAAGAAGCATTCGCCGGAAGTGGCGCCGTACAGCACGACGTTGCCGACGATGATGTTGTCTTCCGGCTTGAAGACGCTCTCCTTCGGCGGGTAGATCACGATGCGCCCGCCGGACAGGCCCTTGCCGACATAGTCGTTGGCGTCGCCTTCCACCTCGAGCGTCACGCCTTTTGCCAGCCAGGCGCCGAAGCTCTGCCCGGCGCTGCCGTGGAATTTGAAGTGGATGGTGTCGTGGGGCAGCATGTCCGGGCCGACCTCGCGGATGATGCGGTTCGACAGCATGCCGCCCACCACCCGGTTGGTGTTGACGATGATCTGCTCGTCGTAGACCTTTTCGCCGCGCTTCAGCGCCGGTTCCGCCAGCTCGATGAGCTGGTTGTCGAGCGCTTTCTCGAGACCGTGGTCCTGCTTGTGAATGGCATAGCTGCCGAGGAATTCCGGCGGCTCCTTCGCGGGCTCGAGAATGGCGGACAGGTCGAGCCCCCGTGCCTTCCAGTGGTCTACGGCCTTGTCTGCCTCGAGCGCGTCCACGCGACCGATCATCTCGTTGACGTTCCGGAATCCCAGTTCTGCCATGATCATGCGCAGCTCCCTGGCGATCATGAACAGGTAGTTCACCACGTGCTCGGGCTGGCCTCTGAACTTGCGGCGCAGCGTCGGATCCTGGGTCGCGATGCCGACGGGGCAGGTGTTCAGGTGGCATTTGCGCATCATGATGCAGCCCAGCGCGATCAGCGGCGCGGTGGCGAAGCCGAACTCCTCGGCGCCGAGCAGAGCCGCGATGGCCACGTCGCGCCCGGTCTTCAGCTGGCCGTCGGTCTGCAGCACCACGCGCGAGCGCAGGTTGTTCATGACCAGGGTCTGGTGGGTCTCGGCAATGCCGAGTTCCCACGGCACGCCGGCGTGCTTGATCGAGGTGAGCGGCGAGGCGCCGGTGCCCCCCGTGTCGCCAGCAATCACGATGTGATCGGCGCGCGCCTTGGTTACCCCGGCCGCGACCGTACCGACGCCGATCTCCGCGCCCAGCTTGACGCTGATCCGCGCCTGGGGGTTGGCGTTCTTCAGGTCGTGGATCAGCTGCGCCATGTCTTCGATGGAGTAGATGTCATGGTGCGGCGGCGGGCTGATCAGGCCAACGCCGGGCGTGGAGTGACGGATGCTGGCGATGATCTCGTCCACCTTGTGCCCGGGCAGCTCGCCGCCCTCGCCGGGCTTGGCGCCCTGGATGATCTTGATCTGCAGCTCGTCGGCGTTGCTCAGGTAGTTGATGGTCACGCCGAAGCGGCCGCTGGCGACCTGCTTGATGGCGCTGCGCTTGGAGTCGCCGTTGGCGAGCGGAACGAAACGCTCTGGATCCTCGCCGCCTTCGCCGGTGTTGGACTTTCCGCCGATCCGGTTCATGGCTAGCGCCAGGGTCTCGTGGGCCTCGGCGCTGATGGAGCCGAAGCTCATGGCGCCGGTGGCGAACCGCTTCACGATCTCGCTTTCCGCCTCGACGTCCTCGAGCGCCACCGGGCCGCCGTTGGCACCGGGCTTGAAGCGGAGCAGCCCGCGCAGCTGCGCGCTGCGCGTGGTTTCCCGGTTCACGTGCTCGGCGAAACGCCAGTAGGCGTCCTCGCTGTTGGTGCGGCTCGCCAGCTGCAGGTCGGCGATGGTCTGGGGGTCCCACATGTGGGTGTCACCGGTGCGCCGCCAGTGGAAATCACCCGGATTCGGCAGTACCCGCACCGTCTGCACCCTGATCGGGTAGCCGATGTCGTGGCGCCGCTGCATCTCCTCGGCCAGCACCTCCAGGCTGACCCCCTGGACCCGGCTGGCGGTGCCGGTGAACCCCCGTTCGATCACGTCCTCGGCGAGACCGACAGCCTCGAAGATCTGCGCCCCCTTGTAGGACTGCAGGGTCGAGATCCCCATTTTGGCCATCACCTTGAAGATGCCCTTGGCCGTGCCCTTGCGATAGGCGTAGACCACGTCGTCGTCGTTGTTGATGTGGGGTGCGTCCTCGAGATAGCCGTGCTGGCGGGCGTCCCACAGGGCCTCGAACGCCAGGTACGGGTTGATCGCATCGGCACCGTAGCCGATCAGCAGGCAGTGATGGTGCACTTCGCGGGCCTCGCCGCTCTCCAGCACCAGGCCGATGCGGGTCCGGGCGTGGGTCCGGACCAGGTGGTGGTGCACGGTGCCCACGGCCAGCAGCGACGAGATGGGCACCCGGTCCTGCCCCACGGCGCGGTCCGTCAGCACGATCAGGCTGTAGCCCTCGGCAATTGCCTGGGAGGCTTCCTCGCAGATCCGGTCCAGGGCGGCAACCAGCCCGTCCCGCCCGGACCGGGGCGGGAAGGTGATGTCGATGCTCCGGGTGCGCCAGCCCCGGTAGTCCATGTGCTTAAGCGCCGCCAGCTCCTCGTTGGAGAGGATCGGATGTGGCACCCGCAGCCGGTGCGCATGTTGCGGCGTGACGTCGAGCAGGTTGTGCTCCGGGCCGATGTAGCACTCCAACGCCATGATCACCTCCTCGCGGATGGAGTCGATGGCGGGGTTGGTGACCTGGGCGAAGCGCTGCTTGAAGTAGTCGTAGAGCATGCGGGGCTTTTCCGACATGACCGCCAGCGCCGCATCGTTGCCCATGGAGCCGAGCGGATCGCGCAGCTCCATGACCAGCGGCTGCAGCATGATCTGCATGGTCTCGACGGTGTAGCCGAACGCCTGCATGCGCGGGGTCAGCGTTTCCGGCTCGAAGCCGTGGGGCTCCTGGTTCGGCGCGAGCTGCTCCAGATCTATGCGCTGCTCGTCGAGCCACTGCCGATAGGGACGGGCATTGGCCCACTCCGCCTTGATCTCGGCATCCGGAATCATCCGGCCCTGGGCGAAGTCGATCAGGAACATCCGACCGGGCTGCAGGCGGCCTTTCTCCACCACCCGTTCCGGTTCCACGTGCACGACGCCCACTTCCGAGGCCATGATGCAGCGGTCGTCGTCGGTGATGTAGTAGCGGCTCGGACGCAGCCCGTTGCGATCCAGCACCGCACCGATGTACGTGCCGTCGGTGAAAGCGATGGAGGCAGGACCGTCCCAGGGCTCCATGAGACAGGAGTGGAACTCGTAGAAGGCGCGCTTCGCCTCGTCCATGTTGGTGTCGTTCTGCCACGCCTCGGGAATCATCATGAGCACGGCTTCCTGCAGCTTGCGGCCGCTCATCAGCAGGAATTCGAGCACGTTGTCGAAGGTGCCGGAGTCCGAGCAGTCCTTCTCGACGA
>JBFISC010000026.1:0-22362 GCA_041608775.1 Pseudomonadales bacterium
CGCCGCCGTCGTAGACCACGTGGCGGCCGTCGAGCAGCGGCCCGGAAACGAACACCCGCGGCGCCGGCCCCGCGTCCGCCTGCAGCCGATCCCGCACCGCACGCAGCCGGGCCAGATCGCCGCCGGTGTCGCGCACGCTGGTGATGCCATGGGCCAGAAACAGCGCCGCCATCCCGTCGGTCAGCGCCTGGTCGTAGAGGAAGTGGACGTGCATGTCCCAGAGCCCGGGGATCAGGAAGCGGCCGCGGCCGTCGATCACCTCCCCCGCGGCCGCGGATCCGCTCGACACGGGCGCCACCGACTCGATGCGCTCTCCCGAAACCCGAACCCGCTGATTCTCGCGCACCCCGTGCACGGCATCGATGACGGTGACGCCCTCGAACACCACCCCCTCGGCGGTTGGCTCGCTGCAACCCGCACCCGACAGCGCTGCGAGCACCACGCCGAGCCCGATGATGATCCGATCTGCCCCCACGGCACCCCTCCTTGCTTGCAGACCCGCATCCTTGCAGACCCGTATTGTCACGTCGCATAGTGACCGGGACAACGCCGGAGCCACACCCCATGCCCAACGCGCGTCGCCTGCCGGGCCACGGGCTCGCCGTCTGCCTGATGCTGTCGCTGCTGCTGTCCGGCGCGGGCGCCGACGCGGAGGAGCCGCCCGCAGAGCCCCCCTCCGACTGGGGAGCGACCGCCATCGACTACAGCAACGTGCCGTACCCGCACCCGGTTTCCTACCTGAGCCTCGAGCTGTTCGGCCAGGACCTGCGCCTGGCCTACATGGACGTGCCCCCCGCGGGCGCCGGCAACGGCCGCACCGTGGTGCTGATGCACGGCATGAACTTTTTCGCCGCCGCCTACCACGGCACCATGGAGGCGCTGCGAACCGCCGGCTTCCGCGTGCTCGCCATCGACCGGCTGGGGTTCGGCCGCTCGTCGAAGCCGCTCGTGCACTACAACCTGCACATGCCGGCGCGCAACAGCAAAGCCCTGCTCGACCATCTCGGCATCCCGCGGGCGGCCATCGTCGGCCACTCCATGGGCGGCATGGTGGCGACCCGCTTCGCGGCGACCTATCCCGATGCCGCCACCCATCTGGTGCTGGTGAATCAGATCGGTCTCACCGATCTGCGCCAGCAGCGACCGTGGGCCGACCCGGAAGCCGTGTACCGACAGGTGCTCGCCACGGACTACCAGGACGTGCTGGCCGGGCACCGCCGCTACTACCCCGCCGGCTGGCGCGACGAGTACCTGCCGTGGGTGCGGATCCAGTATGGCCTTACCCTCGGCGGGGACTGGCCGCGGATGGCCCGGGTGCGCGCGGCGCAGCTGCAGATCCTCTACGAGGACCCGGTGGTCTACGAGTGGCAGCACATCGCCACCCCCGCGCTGGTGATCGGCGGCGAGGAAGACCGCCTGACCGACGATTTCCCGGCCCGGGCCCGGCACGTGGCGGCGTCCCTGCAGAACGCCGAGCTGATTCTCTACCCCGGCGTCGGCCACGCGCCGGCGTTCGAAATACCGGAACGCTTTCATGCCGACCTGATTGCGTTCCTTCGCACGGACTGACGCCCGCGCAGGGCTCGCCTACGCCATGTCCAGGATCGCGCGCCGCGATAGCGGTCGCCGCGACAGCGGTCGCCACGATAGCGGTCGCCGCGATAGCGGTCGATACGCAAAACCAAAGCGTATAGGCTGGTTTCTGGCTCATACCTCTGAGCGCCATGAAGCTGGAACCGATTCTCATTGGCGACTGGCGGCTCGATCCCGCCACCAATTCGTTGGTCAGCGATAACCAGACCAAACAGCTCGAGGCGCGGATGGTCGACGTGCTTGCGTACCTGGCACGTCATGCGCCGCGCACGGTTCCAGGCGATGAACTGCTCGATCAGTTCTGGCGGGGCAGGATCGTCGAGCACAGCACGGTACACCGCACCATCAGCAAGATCAGACGCGCTCTGGGAGATGACCCGGGCGCTCCGCGATACATCGAGACGGTACCCAAGCGCGGCTACCGAATCATTGCCCCAGTCGAAACTGAATCCAGACCAGACGTCGACCCCGCTCAGCGGACGGCGGACTCCGGCAAGACGACGGTCTACCATGCCGTGGCCGGCGCCAATGCGTTACTGGTCGAAGAGACCGACCTCCTCAAACTTGGTGCGATCAGACTACGGCGTGGCCAGTCATCGGTCGGTCGAGGACCTGACAACGATCTGGTGTTCGCTCACGACAGTGTTTCCAAGCGCCATGCGCGATTCTATCTGGACAACTCGTGGGTGATCGAAGATCTGGGGTCCACCAATGGCGTCCGGGTGAACGACGCGTACGTGGAGAAGACGACGCTGGAGAATGGCGACAGGATTCAGCTCGGTCGCGTGGTGTTTCGTTTCGAACTGAGCTGAAGATCGACACAGCTTCGTCGTGCCCGGTTCTCACTTGCAAAAAAAACCCCCGCGCTGGCGGGGGCTTTCTGGTGCGCAAGTCGTTACCCAGGGAAGTCGCAGCTCATACGTTCGAAGTTCAGCTTTTCCCGCTTCAGGTCGATCTCAGCCTTCATCGCTTCGAATCTGACGATCATGGACATGGTGTGGTCCCGGGCGTCGTCACCGGTCGTGACTTTGACACTCGTATACCCATGAATCCCCAGTTCCCACTCCTGCACTTCGATCTTCTGGTACATCAGCTTGAGCCTGGCGATGGTGTCGATCAGGTTCTGACTCGACTTGTAGGCGACGACCAGCTTCGCTTCGTTGGTGGCTTTGTCGTCCAGGCATTGCACGTAGTCATAGAACTCTTTTCCTTTCATCCCCAGGTCGCGCCATCTTTGGGTGTTTTCCCACAGTTCCTGGATGCTCGCGCTCAGCTCCGGCAGTACCGGCCCCGTGGCGAACTTCAGCACGGCGAGTACCGGCGGCGGCGCGACCTCGACGAGGTTCTCTAAAGGCGAAGGCAGGTCAGCCAGCGGCGAACCATCGTTCACGAGTTGGCGAATCTGGCGCAACGTACTCACGAGTTCTCCTCTGAACACCTCGAGATCAGGGTCGTTGAGGCGCTCTTCAGCTGCTTGCTTCTGAGCCTTGAATCGGTCGACTACACTGCTTATCTGATCCCCTTCCAGCACCTCCGCCGGATCGAACTGGATATCGCTGAAACGGTCTTTCAAGCCGCGGAAGTTCTCGAAGGTGTCGTCGAGGCCCGCGATGGGCGCCATCGACGCTTTGATGATGTCGGTTTCCGCGATCACCGTGTTGAGCGTCGAGGCCAGTTCGTCGAGCCGCTGTGTCTGCTCGTCGGCTTTTGTGACCAGACTTGACGTTCGCGTGTTGACCCTGCCGGTGAGCGTGTTGATGTTGTTCACCTTGGATTTGATGTCTTCGGCAAGTCCAGCGCTGGCGACCGGCGCGGCGACAGTGCCGATCAGCGCGGCAATGGTGATGCCAGCGAGTCTGCGGGCGCGAGTGCTTCGGACGAAGACGGAGAATGCATGAGGCTGTCGAGAAGGCGTTTTCATGATCGATGTCCCTGATGTTCTGGTCGTGGCTCATTCCACGGAGCCCATCATCGGGATCGCGCGCAAAAACGTCCTCGCGATTACTTCCAAAAAACCTTCAGAAAACCTCCCCTGGGAAATCCGGATAGAAAACAATCAGTTACAGCCGGCTGCGTCCTCCGTCCACGGCGTCGATCATCGGGACGTGCTCGAAGGCAATGCCTTCCCTCGGCGCCGGCGCGGAGCGCCTACTCCATGTCCAGGATCGCGCGCCACTCCCTGGCGGCTACCGGCAGCACCGACAGGCGGTTGCCTTTGCGCACCAGGGCCATGTCCGCGAGTTTCGGGTTGTCCTTCAACTCCGCCAGGCTGATGGTGCGTTTGAGCTTGCGTACGTATTTGACGTCCACCATCAGCCAGCGCGGATTCTCCGGGTCGCTCTTCGGATCGTAGTGGGGATCGTCCGGGTCGAAGGCGGTGTGATCCGGATAGGCTTCCCGCACCACCCTGGCGATGCCGACGATGCCCGGCGTCTCGCAGTTGGAGTGGTAGAAGAAGACCTCGTCCCCCTTCTTCATGCCGTCACGCATGAAGTTGCGCGCCTGGTAGTTGCGCACCCCGTCCCAGTGCTCGGTGCGCTTCGGCCGCCGATACAGGTCGTCGATGCTGAACTCCTCCGGCTCCGACTTGACCAGCCAGTACGCCATCGCGTGCCCCTAGTTCTGCGGCGTGATCAGGTACTTCTCGCCGGTCGCCTGCTTGCCGTAGACGGCGATCGCCTCCAGCGACAGCGCTTTTGCCAGGCCCACCTCGGCGGTGTAGTGGCTGGCGAACGTGGTCTTGATTTCCGCCGCCACCCGCTCGCGCAGCTTCTGCGCCGCCTCGGGACCGATTCGCGCCAGGAACGGCGGCAGCAGCCAGCCGCCGAGGCCCCAGGCCATGCCGAAGTTGCGGTTCAGAATCGTCGGGCTGCGGTCGAGACCGCCGTAGATGTACACGTGCTTGTACACGTCGGAGCCGTAGCGGCTGTACTCCTTGGCGGAGCGCACCGCGGCTGCCTCCATGCACGCGAGAAGCTGCCCGGCCAGCTTGCCGCCGCCGGTGGCATCGAAGCCGAGGGTCGCGCCGGTCGCCTCCAGGGCATCGGTCAAGTCGTCCAGGAACGAGTCCGCCGAGGAGTTCACCACGTGCTTCGCGCCCTGCCCCTCGAGCAGCGCCTTCTGCTCCTCGCGCCGGACCACGTTCACCAGGGGGATGCCGTCCTCGAGGCAGAGCTTGTTCAGCATCTGGCCGAGGTTCGAGGCCGCCGCGGTGTGCACCAGGCCCTTGTGGTTCTCGAGCTTCATGGTCTCGGTCATGCCGAGGGCGGTCAGCGGGTTGACGAAGCAGGACGCCCCTTCCTTGGGCGTGGTGCCCTCCGGCAACACCAGGCACTGATTGGCCTTGATCACCCGATACTCGGCGTACATGGCGCCGCCGAGAATGGCCACGGTCTTGCCGAGCAGGGCCTGCGCGGCCGGATCGTCGCCGGCCTCCACCACCACCCCGGCCCCCTCGTTGCCCACCGGCAGCGACTGGCCGATGCGGGCCTTCATCGCCGGCATCGCCGCGTCGGGTACCGGCGCGGTCACCGCCGGGGCCTCTGCGGTCCCGGTGGCACGGGCAGCGCTCATGTCCGCGCCGCCGAACAGCAGCCCGAGGTCGGAGGGGTTGATCGGGGAGGCTTCCACCCGCACCAGCACCTCGTCGGCGCGCGGCTTCGGCACGTCCAGCTCCGCCAGCGTGATCTCGAGCTTGGCGTCGTCGCGGACGGTGGATCTGATCTGACGCATCTTCTTCTGGGACATGTTCGCTCCCCTGAGTGACTGAGGGGGCGAGTGTACACGTCCCGCGGCACGGTCGGCGCGCCGACCGTCAGGGCGCCTGCTGAACCCGCTCCGGATGGCCCGACCAGGACCAGGCGTAGGTGCGCCGGGATAGCCCCAGCATCATCCCGCCCAGCGCCGGAGGGTGCAGGAACACCGTGTGCGCGCCCAGGGAATCCCGCTGCCCCTCGGGCGGATCCGGGGTATGGCCGGCACCCGCCTCGCGGGCCCGGCGCTCGATCTCGGCCAGCGCTCCGGTTTCCGCGAACGCCATGTACAGCCCGCCGCCGGTGCGCTCGAAGAAGCGCCGCATGGTGGTGCCGGGCTTATCCGGGGTGATGATCTCCAGTCGATCCAGGCGGTCGCGATGGAACAACGTGAGCGATCCGCGATAGCCGTAGGTGTCCGAGGCGATGGGCTCGAACGCGCCGGCATCGAGGCCGAGCACGGCGGCCGCCCGCGCCGTCTCGCGGTCCGCATCGGCCACCAGGTCGGTGAGCTCGTAGAAGCGGTCGATGAGACCCACCGGCGGCTGCGGATCATGGGCTCCGACGACGATCCGCAGTCCCGTCACGCCGGTCACGGCCTCGTCGAGCACCAGCCGCTCCCCGTCCCAGAGCGGCCTGATGCCGAGCCCGTCCAGATGCCGCGCAAAAGCGGCCGGATCCGGCGTGGTGAACCCACCGGCGAACAGGTGGGCACCGCGGCCCTCCAGGGCGAAGCTGACGATGCCGTCGCCCTCCGGGGTCAGAATCTCCAGCCAGCCGTCACCGATGCGCCAGCGGTGCGCGCGGGCGCCCAGGGCGGGATGCGCCCGGGTGCCGGCCGGCTCCGCGCCCAGCAGCTGTTCCCAGGCCCGGCCGGCGGCCGCATTCGGCGCCGCCAGCACCACCCGGTCCATGGCCTGCAGCATGGCAATCGCCTCCCGTGACCTGGTCCGGCATTGTAAACCACGCGCCCACGCCGATAATCGACCGCATCCCCGACAGCAAGGGTCACCCATGCAACCACTGCGACCCGTCACCCTCGAGGACCGCGGCATCCGGCTGGAGCCGATGAGCGTCGAGCACACCGGGGACCTGGAGCGCGCGGCCGCCGACGGCCGGCTGTGGGAGCTCTGGTACACGTCGGTGCCCGGCGGCGACGGACCGATCCGCACCGCCGACTACGTCGCCCAGGCGCTGGCCGGACGGGATGCGGGCACCATGCTGCCCTGGGTGGTCCGCGACCTCGGCTCCGGCACCGTGATCGGCAGCACCCGCTACCACGACGTGGTGCCGGCCGCCGAGCGGGTGGAAATCGGCTACACCTGGTACGCCCAGAGCCACCAGCGCAGCCACGTGAACACCGTCTGCAAGCTGCTGCTGTTTCGCCATGCGTTCGAGGATCTGGGCTGTCAGGTCGTGGGCCTGCGCACCGACAACTTCAACTTCCGCTCCCAGCGGGCCATCGAAGCCCTGGGGGCGAAGCGAGACGGCGTGATCCGCCACCACGCGCCGCGCCCCGACGGCAGCGTGCGCGACACCGTGATGTACAGCGTGCTGGTCGGTGAGTGGCCCGACGTGCGCCGCCACCTGGAGCATCGGCTGGCGCGCCACGCCGGCTAGCCGAACCTGCCGAGCGACGCCCACGGCGACACCACCACGTCGATCGCAGTACCATGGAGCCCTCATCGAGGGGGAGAGAAACCATGGGTCGAACACCGCATCCGGTTCCCAGGTTGGCGCTTGCCGCCGTGCTCTCGACCGTCACCGCGTTGACGGCGCCTGCACAGGCCCAGGAGCGCTCATCGGGCATGATCGAGGAAATCATCGTCACCGCGCAGAAACGGGAGGAGAGCCTCCAGGAGACGCCGGTATCCGTGACCGCGTTCACGGCGGACGCCATTCAGGCCCTCGGCTTCCGCCAGTCGGTGGACATCACCGCACAGACCCCGAACTTCAGCGTCGGCTACCCGAACGGCGACACCGGCGTGCCGGCCCCATTCATTCGCGGCGTCGGGCTCAACGATTTCGGCGTGCTCAACCAGGGGCCCATCGCCGCCTACATGGACGAAACCTACATCTCCTCCAACGCCGCCCAGATCTTTCAGCTCCTGGACGTGGAGCGGGTGGAGGTGCTGCGCGGACCCCAGGGCACGCTGTACGGGCGCAACGCCACCGGCGGCGCGGTCAACTTCGTTTCCCGCAAGCCGACCCGGGAGTGGGACGGCTGGATCCGGGGCGGCTACGGCAGCTGGGACACCACCAAGTTCGAGGGCGCGTTCGGCGGGCCGCTGGGGGAGAAGACGGCGTTCCGCGCCGCGGTCCTGAAGACCGATTCCGACGGCTGGCTGAAGAACCGCTTCACCGGCAACGACCAGCAGGGCATCGACGAGCTGGCGTGGCGGGTGCTGCTGGAGACGGAGCCCACGGAGGGCCTCAACCTGCTGTTCAACGTGCACGGCGGCAAGACCGAATCAGACGCGGTCCAGTACCGTCACCTCGGGGTCTGGGACGCCACCGGCAACATGTGCGCCACCGCCGACATTCTCGCCGGCAACTGCGTCGACATCTTCGGATACTCGGAACAGGCGCCTTACACCACCTTCAGCGGTGTCGACGTGCCCGCGGTGCCCGGCTACAAGGAAGGCAACTTCGACTTCGAGGACACCAACGACACGGATTTCTGGGGGATTTCGCTCACCGTCGACTGGACCGTGGGCGACTACCTGATCACCTCCATCACGTCCTGGGACGACATGGACGACTTCCGCCCCGAGGAGACCGACGTCGGGCCCAACGACATCCTCACCGGCGAGCTGGCCGTGGATCAGGAGACCTTCTCTCAGGAACTGCGGCTGAGCTGGGAAGGCGATCGCAGCTCGTGGATCGCCGGCGCGTACTACCTGGACGACGAGGCCACCGACCAGACGGCGTTCGACATTCTCAGAGACCTGCGGGGCCTGTTCGTCGGCGACGACGTCAACTGCTCCGCTCCGCCCGGCAACCCGACCGGTTTCTGCCCGGAGCAGTTCGTGTTCAAAACCAAGTCCGGCACCGAGCAGACCATCACCAGCTACGCTGTGTTCGTCGACGGCTCCGTGCAGCTCACCGACGATCTGAAGCTCTCCGGCGGCCTCCGCTACACGGACGAGGAGATCAAGCACGACAGCTTCTTCTTCTTCGACGAGCCCGCCGCCGGCAACCCGGCACAGCCCGGCTACCCGGCCAAGGCGAAGAACGACTTCAGCAACGTGTCGGGCCGCATCGTGCTCGACTACACCGCCAGCGAAGACCTGCTGCTGTACGGCGGCATCACCACCGGCTTCAAGGCCGGCGGGATCCAGTCCACCAGCGACGGGATCGCGCCCTACGACGAAGAGGAGCTGGTGAGCTACGAAGTGGGCTTCAAGTCGACGCTGGCGAACGGCCGGGTGCGGTTCAACGGCTCCGCCTTCTACTACGACTACAGCGACCTGCAGGTGTTCGCCTTCGTGATCGTCGGCGGCGTCGGGTTCTCGACCATCTCGAATGCCGCAGATGCCGAGATCTACGGCGCCGAGTTCGAGCTGCAGTGGCTGCCGATCGACAACCTGTTCGTCAACCTCGGACTCGGCCTGCTCTCCACCGAGTATCAGGACTTCGTGATCCCGTCGGGCGACTTCTCCGGCAACGACATCACCATGTCGCCGGAACTCACCGCCAACGGGCTGATCCAGTACGACATTCCGCTCGACGGCAACGGCACCGTGACCCTGCAGACCGACTTCAACTACCAGGACGAGGTGTTCTTCGACGCGCTGAACAACCCGCTGCTGAGAGAGGGAGACTACTGGCTGTGGAACGCCCGGGTCAGCTGGACCTCGGCGGACGAGAAATGGGACGTGGCCGCCTTCGGGAGGAACCTGGGAGACGAGGAGTACATGGTCTACGCCTTCGATCTGTCGTTCTTCGGCTTCAACGAGGAGATGATCGGCACCCCGAGGGCGTTCGGGCTGGAAGCGACCTACAACTTCTGATGGGTGCGACCGGCAGGCTCATTGCTCTGGGGTTGCTGCTGGCAGCGGCCGGCTGCGACCCCGTCGCGGATGAACGCAGCGACCCGACGGCTGCCGCGAACGCGAACGCGCAGGCTGGCACGGAAGCCGTGCCGCTGGCCGGGAACCTGATGCAGAAGTGGTCGCGCAGCTGCGTGCTCTGCCACGTCGACGGCAACGGCGGCGCGCCGCGGCTCGGCAACGCCGAGGAATGGCAGCCGCGGCTCGCGAAGGGCAGCGACATCCTGCTGCAGCACACGCTGGAGGGCTTCAACAACATGCCGCCGCTCGGTTACTGCATGTCCTGCGAGCGCGATGATTTCGTCGCGCTCATCGACTTCATGGCAGGGGCGCGCTGATGGTCGGCGTCAGCCGCCGCAGGCTGCTGGCCGGCAGCGTGCTTGCCGCGCTGTTCGGGGCCGCCCGTTCAGCGCTCGGCTCCGGGTCGGTGCCCTGGCGGAACTGGTCCGGCGGCCTGGTCGCGCATCCGGCCGGGCGCTTCTCCCCGGCCAGCGAAGACGAGCTGGCCGCGTTTCTCGCGGCAAACCGCGGGCCGGTGCGGCCCGTGGGCTCCGGTCACTCGTTCTCGCCTTTGGTACCCACCGACGGCCAGCTGATCGTCCTCGATCGGCTTACCGGCATGCTCGGCCACGATCCCGCCCAGCGCCGGGCGACCTTCGCTGCCGGAACCCGGCTGAGTGACATGGGCCCACCCCTGGAAGCCGTGGGCCAGGGCATGTTCGTGCTCCCGGACATCGACCGCCAGACGCTGGCCGGCGCCACCGCCACCGCCACCCACGGGACCGGGATGGCGTTCACGTGCCTGTCGGGCTACGTCACCGGGCTGCGTCTGGTCACGCCCGCCGGTGACATCGTCGACGTCGACGCCGACGGCAACCGGGACCTGTTCGACGCCGCCCGCGTCAGCCTGGGGGCGCTCGGCGTGATCACCCGCATGACCCTGCAGAACCGCGACAGCTACCGGCTGAAGGCCAGGAACTGGGTGGCCCCCATCGAGGAAGTGCTGGAGGATTTCGACCAGTCGGCGGCCCGCCATCGCCACTTCGAGATGTTTCCGCTCACCCACTCGGACTACGCGCTGACGCTGGCCATCGACGAGACCGACGAGCCCATCAACAACCCGCCGCCGACGCCGGAGGAAGATGCGGCCTTCGCCGCCGCGATGGAGAGCTGGACCCGGGTCCCGCCCCGGGAACGCCGGCCGCTGGTGAACGGGCTCGCCGAGCAGATCGAGCCCACCGAGGCGGTGGACGTTTCCTACCGGATCCTGAGCAACGTCCGCAACACGCGCTTCAACGAGATGGAGTACTCGGTGCCGCTGGAGGCGGGCGCGCCCTGCCTGCGGGAGATCCTGCGCACCATCCACGAAGCGGAAGTCGACGTGGTGTTCCCGCTGGAGTATCGCTACGTCAGCCGCGACGACACCTGGCTCAGCATGAGCTCGGGAGACGAAGACCACGCCGCCATTTCCATCCATCGCACCGCCAGCGAGGACTACCGGCCCTACTTCGATCTGATCGAGCCGATCTTCTGGAAGTACGGCGGCCGGCCCCACTGGGGCAAGGTCCACTCGCTGACCGCGGCGGAGCTGGCAAAGCTGTACCCCCGGTTCGACGACTTCCGGCGCCTGCGCCAGGAGCTCGACCCGCAGGGCCACATGCTCAACGGCCACTTGCGCAAGCTGTTCGCGAGCTGATCGAACGTTCGACACGGAGGTTCCACATGACCTTACCCGTCGTCCGCGCTGCCACGGAATCGGAGCGTCAGGCTGTCGCCAGCGTGATCACGCTGGCGTTTTCCGCAGATCCAATGGCGCGCTGGGCGCTGGCGGATCCAGGCCTGTTTCTGAGCGTGATGCCGGACTTCGCCGACGCCTTCGGCGGCCGTGGGCTGGCCTGCGGCAGTACCTACCTCGTCGATGACGGCGCCGGAGCCGCGATGTGGCTGCCGCCCGGCGTGCACCCGGACGACGAACGCATGGCGCAGCTGATGGGCGGGCACATGCCGGACGCCGTGCGGACGGACATGCAGGGCGTGTTCGAGCAGATGAGCCACTATCATCCGGACGCGCCGCACTGGTACCTGCCGCTGATCGGCGTAGACCCGGCCCATCAGGGACGCGGCCTGGGAGCGGCTCTGATGCGACATGCCACGGAACGCTTCGACGACGAGGGCGCGATCGCGTATCTGGAATCCTCGAATCCGCGCAACATATCGCTCTACGAGCGGCACGGTTTCGAAGCGCTCGGCACGATTCAGGTGGGAAGCTCACCGGAGGTCGTGCCTATGGTCCGCCACCCCGGCTGACCGCGCTCAGCGTCATCCGCGAACGTAGGTACCCACCAGCCGGTTCATGGCGATCACCGCCGGCTCCGCCTGTTCCAGCAGCTCCGGCAGGCTGAGACCGGGCGCGAAGTCCGTCTCCCGGTCGAGCGCCAGCAGCCAGAAGAAGTAGTGGTGGGTACCGTGACCCTCCGGCGGCATCGGGCCGCCATAGCCCGGCTTGCCGAAATCGTTCCTGCCGCTGGTATGAGCCTCGGTGCCCTCGGCAAGCCGGCTGGCTTCGCCGGGGATGTTGTAGAGCACCCAGTGCACAAAGCCGTAGTGGCCGGGCGTCACCAGCGGCGCATCGGGATCGTGACAGATCAGCGCGAAGGACCTGGCCTCAGTCGGGGCCCCGGTCCAGGCAAATGCCGGCGAGACGTCTTCGCCCTCACCGGTGTGTCGGCGTGGAATGGCACCGCCCGCAGCGAAGGCGGGGCTCGTGAGCTGCATGTCGGACAGGGCAAAACCCATTGAACCTCCTGACTGTGCACGACGAGCTTCTATCGTAACAGGTTGCCCTCGACGCCCGTGGCAGTGCCGACGGCCCGACCGAACTCATGGCTGAAAGCCGGCCAGGGCGAACCCGACCCGCTGCCAAAGTGGACAAAGCCTACCTCGCCTGCGACTCTGGGATTGTCACGGGAACCGCCGCGAGCGCCGCTATGACATCAGATTTCGGCCCTACCCGAGCCACTGCCGGCCAGCGCAGACGAGCACTACCTCATGGCGGAACCGTGCCGCTTGCGCCCATCTTTCTGCTGGTCCTCGCCGGCTGCGGCAACGGCGCCGAGCCCGGAACAGGCGAAAGCCCGCCAGCGGCTCCGGCCGAGCGGGCAGAGCGCGCCGAACAGGTTTCGCCCGAGAGCGCTGCCGGCCACCTGACCTTCGTGCTGTCCGGCGAACCCAGACGCTTCGACTATCTGCCCGGCGACCGCAACACCTTCAGCCGTTACGGCAGCACGGTCACTGCCAAACCCTCGGCCTCGGCGAAGGAGATACTATCAATCACCTTCCTCTCCATTGATCTCGGCGAGCTCGAATATCCTGCGACGCTGCCGCCGACGAAGGACCTCAGCCAGCCCATATCCGCGAGCCTGGCCATGGCCAGCGTGGGTTTCAGCTACATCGACGATGCGGGCAACGAGTGGGCGGGGCCAGGAGCCCTGCGACTCGAATCGTTCGAGGATGGGTTGCTGAGCGGCTCGTTCGACCGCGCCTCCATCCCGCATACGGACAAGACGCTCCCGGACATTGAACTCGCTGAAGGCAGGTTCTCAGTGCAGCTGCGTTGAACCGGGTCAGCGGTCAGCGGATGCGTTTTCCGGCTTCGGCTGTGTGCTGTTCCTTCACCAAGGGCGAAGAATCCGCCGAGGTGGGGTTCGGCGCCCGCCCCGTGTACTCCGGCGCTCACTTCCGCTACATTCTCCGACCGATGCGAATCACGACATCCGCTCTACTCCTCTGGGTCCTCGCAGCGGTGGCGGCCGCTGCTACGAACGATCCGAAGCGCGAGGGCCTGCAGCTGGCTTCCGTTCATGCCGTCGTCGTCGATCTCGAGTCCGGTGAGGTGGTCTATCGCAAGCACGCGGACGTGGCGGTGCCGATCGCCTCGGTGACGAAGCTCATGACCGCCATGGTGGTTCTGGACGGCGGTCAGCCCCTCGACGAGTGGCTGACCATCGTCGGCTGGGACCGCAGCCTCGGCAAGAACGCCTACTCGCGGATACGCATCGGTTCCGAGGCAAAGCGCGGCGAACTGCTGCGGCTGGCGCTCATGTCCTCGGAGAATCTGGCGACCAACGTGCTGGCCCACCACTACCCCGGCGGCTTCGATGGCTTCGTCGCCGCCATGAACGCGAAGGCTCGCGCCCTGGGCATGACCAGCACGCGCTTCGTCGACCCGGCCGGCCTCTCACCCGACAATCGCGCCAGCGCCGCCGACCTCGGTGCCATGGTAGTCGCCGCTTACGGTTACGACCGGATCCGCGCCCTCACCACCGACTATCAGCACACGGCGAGCTTCCGCGGCCCGCGCTACACCCTGCCTTACGGCAACACCAACCCGCTGGTGGCCAGCAGCCGCTGGGACCTGGAGCTCACCAAGACCGGCTACCTGCGGGAAGCGGGCCGCTGTCTCGTGCTGGTGAGCCGGATCGACGAACGTCCGGTGGCCATGGTGCTGCTCAACTCCTTCGGCACCCGGACACCGCTCGGCGACGCCGGCCGGGTGCGCCGCTGGCTGACCACCGGAAAGGCTGGCTCGGTGGCGGGGGCAGCCCTGCGGTACGAGCGCGAACAGGTGAAGGCGCTGGCGAACGGCCGCGCCATGGCGGCGGGTCAGACCACGGCTCAGTGAGCGAGCCCCGGCGATCCGCCGTCAGGCTACGTCGAAGTACTGCCCGGAGGTGGCCGCCGCGACGAAGTTCTCCTTCAGATGCGTCAGCGCCTGGATGTCGGCGTTCACGGCATCGAGACCGTGCTCGAGCACGAAGGCGTAGCTGCGCTGAAATTCCGACAGCCGCGCCTGCAGCAGCTTGGGATCGTAGTAGCGATCGAACGCCTCGGGGTTGCCCCAGCCAAGCCACTGCCGTCCCGCCAGGTAGCGGCCTGCCTTCATGCCGATGAGCCCGATGCCGGCAGCCCGGGCCCGATCCAGCAGCGGCCGCAGGTCCTTCATCGGCGGCGAGCCGGGCAACACTTCCCGGGTCTCCCAGTCGTACCAGCCGCCTGGCGTGATGGCGATCATCGCCAGATCGAATCGGCCGGTATCGATGGCGGTCTCGAGCACGCGCTGTGCGTTCTGGTGGGTGCTGAGGCCGAGGTAGGAGACCTTGCCCGCATCCCGCGCCCGGTCGAACGCCCGATGCAGCTCCTCGCTGGCAATGACAGTCGGGTTGTTGGACGCCATCAGGTAGTAGGCATCCACATGGTCGACGTCGAGCTCTCGCAGGCTCTCGTCGAGCAGCGCCGCCCAGCCGCGGGCCGCTTCCCTGGCCTGGCTTGAGGAGATCCCGTCGTCGGGGCCGAAGTCGCCGGGGACGATGGCTTTGGAGATCAGGAACACGTCGTCCCGACGCCGCTTCAGAAACGGTGCGAGATTGCGCTCGGCATCTCCGTAGTAGTGCTTGTAGCCCACGTCGAACACGTTCACGCCGGCATCGAACGCGGCTTCCAGCAGCTCGTCACGTCGCCGGCGGGAGAGCGACGCGCCGCAGCCGAAGATCAGCCGGCTGGCGCGGAACCCCGTTCTCCCCAGGCTCCGGTAGCTCATCTCGGGCCACGACGTCGCCAGCGCATCCGCCTCTTTCGCCTCGAAAAGGGCGGCGCGCACGTTGCCGGACCGGAGCAGGGCCTGGCAGCCCACGGTGACCATGGCGCCGTAGCGGATGAAGCGACGCCGGGACTCCGAAAAGATCGACTCGGCCATGTTCCCTGTCCTCCGCGCTCTGACCCGATCGATTGTATGCCTCGCGGCGTTCATTTACACGATTACACGATCGTCAGGAGCTGACCACCGAACCGCCGTCGCAGACGATGACGTCGCCCACGGTGAAGGCGCTGGCGCGGGAGCTCAGGAAAATGGCGATGCCGGCCACGTCCTGCGCGGTGCCGACCCGACCCCGGGGGTTCGCGCCGCCGACGGCGTCCCAATCCGTGTTGTCCACGTCGCCCCGGCCGCCGACCCCGGTGCTGAGCATGTAGGTGGGGAACGGCCCCGGGGCGATGGCGTTGACGAGGATGTTCTCCTTCACCAGATGGGCCGCCATGACCCGGGTCAGATGATGCACGGCGGCCTTCGAGGGGCCGTAGGAGAAGGTATCGAACACCGGCGTCTTGATGCCGTCGATGGATCCGACGTTGATGACCCGGGCGGGATCGTCGGCGCTGGCCGATCTGCGCAGCAGCGGCAGCAGCTTCTGGGTCAGAAAGAACACGCCCTTGACGTTGGTGTCCATCACCTTGTCCCAGCCGGCCTCAGGGAACTCGTCCAGCGGCGCACCCCAGGAGACGCCGGCGTTGTTGACCAGAATGTCCAGACGTTCCTCGCGCTTGGACAGCTCGTCGGCGAACGCCTGAATGCCATCGAGCTCCGCCAGGTTGGCGGGAATGGAGACGCACTCGCCACCGAACTGCTCGGCCAGCCGCCGGGCGGTGGCGTCGCAGACCTCGGCCTTGCGCGAGCTGATGTACACCCGGGCACCGTGGGCAAGAAAGCCGGCGGCGATCATCTCGCCGATGCCGCGGGACCCGCCGGTGACCACGGCTACCTTGCCGGCGATGGAAAACAGGTCGTCGAACATGGTGGCTCCTGTGGTTGTCGTGAGTCTGCTCAACGGGCAGGTCCGGTCGATGTCGAGCCGGCACCATGCCCGAATCCCGGCGCCAGAGCCACCGCCAGCGAGACCAGCGACAGCAGCCCGAGCGGGGCCAGCGCCATGCGGGCGACCCCGGTGAAGTCGGCCAGCACCCCGCCGGCCAGCGGCACCAGGAAGCCGAGCAGGTAGCCCACCGCGAACATGCCGGCCGCCAGCGCGCCGGCATCGCGCTCGTCGGCGATCTGCGGCACCAGGCTCACCATGAGGATGAGCTGGACGCAGGTGCACAGCCCGAGCAGCAGCACGGCTCCGAGGAACAGTCCCGCGCCGCCGAAGGCAAACCCCAGCAGCCCGAGCGGCAGGCCGAAAGCGGCGACGATCACCGGCCAGCGGCGGCCCACCAGCACCCGGGCCAGCGCGATCATCAGCAGCGAGCCCACCACCTGGGTGGCATTGAAGGCCAGCAGCACGCCGGCGAGCTCGTCGGCCCGCCCGCGCTCCTGCAGCACCGAGCCCATGTAGGCATTGGTGCCGAAGAAGCCGGCAGACGCAGCGGCCAGGAGCAGCCCGAGCCGCCAGACCCTGGCCTCGCGCCAGGGCGGGTTCCAGCTCGCCTGCACCGGCGCGGCTTCGGAACCTGCCCGGCGGCCGTGACGGAGCACGGCTACGGCCACCAGCAGGGCCGGCAGCGACCACGCGCACAGCGTCGCCCGCCAGTCGTCATCGAGCCAGGGCATCAGCACCGGCAGGGTCAGCCCGGCACCGACGAACTCCCCCATCAGCAGGCCGTTCATGTACACGGCGGACCCCAGCGCCATGTGCGCCGGCGACCACTGCCGCACCAGCACCGGCAGTGCCGGCTGCATGACGGCGATCCCGAGCCCCATGATCGCCGTGCTGACGAACAGCAGGATCGGCGGCGGCGCCAGCCCCCGGGCCGCGGACGCCAGCGCCAACGTGATCAACGCCAGCACCACGGCCGCGCGGGCGCCCAGCCGGGATATGGCGAAGGAACCCGGCAGCGCGCCGAGGGCCAGCATCAGCACCGGCAGCGTGGTCAGCGCGCCGATCTCGGCCTGGTTCAGATCGAGCTCGGCACCGATCAACGGCGCCAGCGGCGGGGCCACCAGAATCGGCAGCCGCAGGTACAGCCCGGCGAACCAGAGCACCAGCAACGTCACCGGCAGACGCAGACCATCGGCCGTCCCGGGCGTTGCCTTCAACGCTGCCCTCCCCGTAGAGTGAACGCGCATGCTAGCAGGGCTGGCACATGAGCAGATCTTCACGCCGGGGTGGCCTCGTCTACTCCACCGACGGCGGCCGCCGCTGTCCCGGCTGCCAACGACCCATCGCCGACTGCGTGTGCCGGAACCAGTCGCGGCCCCGCGACGGCGCCGCCGGCGGTGGATCCACGGTGCGGCTGTCCCGGGAAACCAAAGGCCGCAAGGGCGCCGGCGTCACCCTGGTCACGGGCCTGCCCCTCGCCGACCGGGACCTGGACGCGCTGGCCAGGACGCTCAAGACCCGCTGCGGGGTCGGCGGCTCGGTGAAGAACGGCGTGATCGAGCTGCAGGGCGATCAGCGCGACAAGCTGGCGCCCCTGCTCCAGGCCGAAGGCTACGCGGTGAAACGCGCCGGCGGCTGAGCAACTGCGTTCGCCGGCAGCGCCATCGCGGTAAACTCGCCCGCTGACCATCCCAGGAACGCGAGCCATGACCGATCCCTCGAGCAGCGCGTCCCTCGACGAGGCCATCGAGAGCTATCTGGCATCCCGGACCGACACGCCGGTGCTGCTCAAGCAGGCCATGGCCGATGATCCGGACGATCTGATGGCCCGCTGCATGATGGGGTACCTGACCCGGCTTGCCGGCGATCGCGGCAACGCGGCGCGCTCTGCGGCTCTGCATGAGGATCTGGCCAGCCGGGTGCGGCAGGGCGCCGGCACTGCCTGGGAGCGCGCCCACATTACTGCGCTCGGACTCTGGCTCGACGATCAGCTGCACGCGCTGATGGCCCACTTCGAGTCGCTCCTGAACACCCATCCCACCGACGTGCTGGCGCTGCGCATGCTGCACTACCTGTATTTCTACGACGGCGACGCGGCCCGCATGCGCGATTCGGTGGCGGCACGTCTTCCCGACCTCGCTGGCCACCGTCTGGAAGGCTACGCGCGTGGCATGCTGGCCTTCGGCCACGAAGAGGCCGGCGACTACGCCGAGGCCGAGCGCCTGGGGCGAGCCGCGGTGGCGACCAATGCCCGCGACATCTGGGCCGCCCACGCGGTGGCCCACGTTCTCGAGATGCAGGGGCGCAGCGCCGAGGGCATCGACTGGATCGAGCAGCAGCGGCCACACTGGCAGGCGGCCAACAACTTCCGTTGCCATCTCGACTGGCACCAGGCCCTCTACCATCTGGCGCGGGACGAGTTCGACGCGGTGCTCGCCCTCTACGATGAGGCCGTGGCGCCAGCGCTGGCAGACGACTTCTACCTGGACATGTGCAATGCGACGTCTCTGCTGCTGCGTCTGGAGGCCCGCGGGGTGGATGTCGCGGACCGCTGGCACGGCCTCGCGGGGCTGGCAGAAGGGCACGTGCACGACCGCGAGCTAATCTTCGCCAGCCTCCACTACCTGATGGCGCTGCTGAAGACCGGGAGCCCGGCGGCGGCCGAGCTGATGGCCACCCTCGAGGACTGGTCGCGCTCCGAGACCACTCAGGGACGCATCGTCCGCCAGGTGGCGCTCGAGGTCGCCCGATTCCTCACGACCGTGCAGCACGGCGATCAGGCTGCCGCAGCGCAGGCATATGCCGGCTTCCGCGCCGATCTGCACCGCATCGGCGGCAGTCACGCCCAGCGGGATCTGTTCAGGATTCTGGCGGAGGCCGCCTGAGCCGGTCACCGGCCCGCCCGACGCGCTACTCCCGCGTCGCGCAGCTGCTAGACTCGGCGCCATGACGAACGCCGAAATCCAGGCGCATCGGGGGCGTGTCGAAGGCCGCGTGCAGGGGGTCGCGTTCCGTGCCTCCATGCAGGCCCAGGCGCGCCGCTGCGCGGTGCGCGGCTGGGTCCGGAACCAGCCCGACGGGGCCGTGGAGTTCCTCGCCCAGGGCGAAACGCGCGGCGTCCGGCAGCTGCTGGACTGGGCCCGGCGCGGCCCGCCGGGCGCGAGCGTCGATGCCTTCAACGTCCGCGAGGTCGAGCCGAGCCCGGGGCTCCAGGACTTCGAGATCCAAGCCTGAGCCCGACGTGCGGGTGTTGAGCTGGAACGTCAACGGGCTGCGCGCCTGTGCCCGCAAGGGCTTTCTCGAGTTCCTCGATGACGCGGACGCCGACGTGGTCGGGCTGCAGGAGGTGCGGGCCTTCCCCGACCAGCTCGAACCGCCGGTACGCCAGCCGCCCGGCTGGCACAGCTACTTCGCGCCTGCCGATCGAGCCGGCTACAGCGGCGTCGCCATCTACGCCAGGCGCCCGGCAGACGCTGTCGAGACGACCCTGGGCGATGCCCGCTTAGACGTCGAGGGCCGCTTCATCGTCGCCCGCTTCGGCCGCCTGCGGATCGCCAGCGTCTACTTCCCCAAAGGCAGCGGACGCGAGCGGGACAACAGCCGGGTTCCCTACAAGCTCGACTTCTACGCTGCCGTCTTCGAGCGAATCCAACGGCTCAAGCGCGCCGGGCCGGTGCTGGTGATGGGTGACTACAACACCGCGCACCGCGAGATCGATCTTGCCCGCCCGGCCTCGAACCGCAGCACCAGCGGCTTCCTGCCGGAAGAGCGCGCCGAGCTCGATCGCTGGCTCGCCCGCGGCTGGGAAGACACGTTCCGCGCGCGGCATCCCGACCAGGCCGGCCACTACACCTGGTGGGCCCAGTGGGGCGGCGCGAGAGCCAGGAACGTGGGCTGGCGTATCGACTACGTGCTCGCCTCGCCGGCGGCGGCGCAACGGGTTCGCCGGGCGTTCATCTGGCCCGAGGTGACCGGATCCGATCATTGTCCCGTGGGCGTGGAGCTGGCCTGAGGACCGGCGGCGGGTATGCCTTCGGCCGGTGAGCAGCGATTGCCCCGGAGCGGTCGCTGGCGCATATTCAGCTCAGCAGGCAGCGGGAGAGAATCATGAAAGTCCAGTCCCTCGGCCACGTCGTCCTCAAGGTCACCGACCTGGCCCGATCGGAGGCGTTCTACCACGGCGTGCTCGGCATGGAGGTGTGCGCCCGGTTCGACGAGCAGGGTCTGAAGATGACGTTCTTCAGCCTCGGCAATCACCACGATCTGGCCCTGGCCCAGGTCTCCGGCAGCGAGCCCGCCGGCGGCGAGGAGGCCGTGGGTCTGCACCACGTGGCGTTCCGGATCGGCACCCGCCTCGAGGAGCTGATCGAAGCGAAGGCACATCTCGAGTCCGCGGGCATCGAGCCGGATCCTGTGGATCACGAGGTGACAAAGTCCCTGTATTTCAAGGATCCCGACGGCAACATGGTCGAGCTCTACATCGACGCGTCGGACGCCTGGAAGACGGACCCGCAGCGGGTCGCTCAGCTGCAGCCGCTGGCCATCTGAGCCGCCCGGGCGCCGCGCGCCGCAGCGGCGGGCCCCGGCAACCGCCCGTTCACTGCTTCGCTGCCAGGGCGGCGGCTTCGCGCGCCCTTCGGACCTTGTCGCTGGTCTGATTGAAGAGGATCTCGCGGCGGCGCTTCTCCTCGGCTTCCGTGCGTTCCTGCTGGCCGAGCTCGCGCTGCACCTGCCAGCCCTTCTCCACCGCCGGCCGCGCGCCCACCTCGTCGACCCAGCGCTTGAGGTTGGGAAAGGTCTCCCAGACGCTCTCGTCGATGAGCCGACCGGCCAGCATGGCCCACGGCCAGGTGATGATGTCGGCGATCGTGTACTCGCTGCCGGCGAGATAGGGATTCGCCGACAGCTGCGCGTCCATGACGCCGCACAGGCGATCGACCTCGCCGACGAAGCGTTTGGTACCGTATTCCAGCTGCTGCGGATCGTCCGCGATGTTTCTGCCGTAGTTCTTGAAGTGATTGGCGTTGCCCATCATCGGCCCCAGGTTGGCCATCTGCCAGTGCACCCACTGCAGCGCCGGGTAGCGCTTCGCCGGCTCCCTGGACAGAAACCTGCCGCTCTTGTCGGCGAGGTACTCGAGAATGGCGCCGGATTCGAACAGCGCCAGCGGTGGGCCGCCGCCGAGCGGCTCGTGGTCGACGATGGCCGGCATGCGGTTGTTCGGACTGATGCGCAGGAACTCCGGCTTGAACTGGTCGCCGCCGCCGATGTCCACCGGAACGATGCGGTAATCGAGGCCGCACTCCTCCAGCATGATGGTGACCTTCCAGCCGTTCGGCGTGGGCCAGTAGTGCACGTCGATCATTGGGTCTCCTCCTCCTTCAGTGGTTCAATCCGGCAAACCATGCAAACGTCCTGATCGATCAGGAACGGGGTGAATCATGCATTTCGTGTTCGAGGTTCGCATCCGCGAGGGCTACAGCGCCGAACAGTACGCGGACGCCTGGGTTCGCGCCAGCCGCATCATTCAGCGCTCACCGGGCGCGAAGGGCACCCGTCTGCACCGGAAGATAGGCGACCCCCGCGTGCTGCTCGCCATCGCGACCTGGGAGTCGAAGGCGGCCAGGGACGCCATGGAAGCGAGCGCCGGCGAGCAAGTGCGCCGGATCATCGACGAGCAGGCCGATTTCGTGGACGTTACCGTGATCGGAGAGTTCGAAGACGCGGAGTGGGTGGTGGAACCCGCCCCGATGCAGACCTAGCCTCGGCCTCGCGACGCGGTCGAGGCTAGCGCAGGACCGGCACGCCGACCTCAACAGCCTGTCAAAGATCACCCGTCGGATCGTTGACGGAACCTTCACTCCGCGCGCGGGCGGAACGCCAGCAGCACGTTACCCGCCGGCTGGCCGAAGCCGCCGTAGCCGGAGGCGACGAACAGCATGCCGGCGCCGGCAAAGATGCTGTGGCTCTCGATGGCGCCGCCGTGCCCGGGTACGCCGTTGACGGTGTCGAATTCGCGCAGCGTGTCGTAGCCGAACACCTTGGCCCCGGTAGCCACGTCGTAAACGAACACCCGGCCGTCGACGGTAGCGGCGACGACCGAGCGGTCCACCACCAGCGGCGCGGCCGAGAATCCGTAGCGCTCGTGGCAGCGGTCGTAACGGGCCCGGCGTTCCGGCCCGCAGTCCGCTGCGAGCGGCTGCTGCCAGAGCACCTCGCCGGTGTCGATGTCGAGCGCGCTGATCCCCGGCCGCGGCGTGTAGCCGGGATACCGGAACACCGGGTCGTTGACGGCAGCAAACACCCGCTCGCCATCGA
>JBFISC010000027.1:0-22216 GCA_041608775.1 Pseudomonadales bacterium
CGATGGTACGGGCCGCGGGACGATCAGGAGGCGCTGGAGCAGATCCGCCTGCTTCACGCCGAAGACGAGACGCGCCGGGACGGCGTTCTCGATCTCAATCAGCTTGGTCGCGGAAAGCCAGTGGTCAGGCTCGTCCACAACGTGCTGATGGATGCGATCCAGCAACGGGCGTCAGACGTGCATCTGCGGCCGATGGAAGACAGGGTCGACCTGCTGTTCCGCCTCGACGGCGCGTTGGTGAAGATGCGCAGCTTCGAGAAATCGATGCTGCCTTCGATCGTGAGCCGCATCAAGATCATCGGCGACATGGACATCGCCGAGCATCGCCTGCCCCAGGACGGTCGATTCCGCATGTCCCGGGAAGAGGGCGTGGTGGATCTGCGGCTGTCGATCATTCCGACGGTCCAGGGCGAGAGCGTGGTCATCCGGATTCTCGATGCTGCCGCGGGCCTCAAGTCCCTGGACGCTCTGGGCCTGTCTCCGGCAGACGCCGAGCGCTTCGCCGAGCTGCTGTCCCGGACCTCCGGCATGGTGCTGGTAACCGGACCCACCGGCTGCGGCAAGTCGACGACGCTGTATGCGGCGCTGCAGGAAGTGCGTCAGCACGACCTCAACATCGTCACCGTGGAAGACCCGGTGGAGTACCGGCTCGCCGGCATCAATCAGATTCAGGTGAACAACGCCACCGGTCTGACCTTCGCGCGGGCGCTGCGGCACATCCTCAGGCACGATCCGGATGTGGTCATGGTCGGCGAGATCCGCGACCTGGAAACCGCGAAGATGGCGGTGGAAAGCTCCCTGACCGGTCACCTGGTGCTCTCCACCCTGCACACGAACGATGCCGCCAGCGCCGTGACCCGGCTGCTGGAGATCGGCATCGAGCCTTACCTGGTGAACACCAGCCTCATGGCGGTGCTGGCGCAGCGGCTGGTCCGGCGCAACTGCGGGGGCTGCATCGAGAAGGAGACCGTGGATCCGGCCGTCCGTCGCTCCCTCGGCGTGCCCGAGCGCGAGACGTTCTTCCGGGGGTCCGGCTGTTCCCGGTGTCATGGCACCGGGTATCAGGGGCGTCGGGCGGTCTACGAGCTGCTGATGGTCACGCCCGGCCTCCGGGAACGCATCGCCGCCGGCGCCAGCAGCGCCGACATCGGCCGCTTCGCCGAATCCGAAGGCATGCAGCCTCTGACCAGCAACGCGCTGGATCTCGCGCGGGCCGCCGACACCTCGCTGGCCGAGGTCTACCGGGTCAGGTTGTCCTGACACGGGCGCAGCCGGCTCCCGCTCAGTCGTCGGCGGGGACCGAATCGCCGTCGGGATGCCCGGCCGCTTCCCAGGCGGAAACGTGCTCGAGCGGCGCCAGCCACTGCCACGATGAATAGACGTCGCAGGTGTGGGTCGCCGCCTCCTCCGGCCCGCTGCCGTCAACGGCGGAGATCCGCCACAGGATGTGGGTCGCATCCGGAAAATGCTCGGACTTCAGCTCCTCGGCGTACAGCCGATTCAGCATCGCGTCCTGTGGCATGCCGCCGGCCAGCAGCCGGACCAGCAGCGCCGCCGGAGGCCCGGCGCGCAGCCAGGCTCCGGTGGCCGCATCGGTCGCCTGGAGGTGCAGATGCACCCGCACCGCGTCCGGAATGCCGTAGCGGCGCGGAAACGCTTTCTGCAGCAGTACCATCGCCTCGAAGATGCCGGCCTGCTTGTCGACCCGGGCGAACTGCTCCCAGGGACGATCGTCCTCCAGGTCATCCACCAGATTCTGCCGCACCCCGCTGCTCATGCGGTCACCGAACACCACCTCGAGCACCAGCTCGGCGGCCGGCCGCGGCTGCAGATCCTGCAGCGCCATCTGCACCATCTCGAGCACGTCGGCGTCGGCCACGGGATCATCGAACTCGACCCGCCGCAGGATCTCCCGCAGGCGCTCCGGCGGCCAGCTGCCGGGCAGCTCGTGGACTTCGGCCCAGTCTTCGATTCGCAGCAGGAAGGTTTCTCTCGGCATTTGCTTCGGCGCTTCTCCCGGCAGGCAGTGCTCGCGCGCCGGGCTCTGCGGTCTCTCAGACCGAACTCGTCCGGCGCGGCTATGGTCCGGTGGTGATTTCGAGGAAGATATCAGAACCGGCGCGGCTCGGGCGCGATCAAGGGATCGGGGGATGGATCGATGAGCGGATTTTCGGGACTGGGCCTGCACCTCGGCAATCTGAGCCGGCTGTCCGACGCCCGGAGCCGGTCCATCAGCCCGGAGAACTTCACCGGCGCGAAGGGTCAGGGCGGCATGTCCACAGACGGCCCCGCCGCTCACGCGGCCAGGGGCCTGGGCCAGGGCTGGAAGGTTTCTCCCTACGTGATCATCGAGCCGGGCCAGACCTTCACCCTGGCGGACATCGACGGCCCGGGCGCCATCCAGCAGATCTGGATGACGCTGGCCGGCGGCCGGTGGCGGCACACCGTCCTCCGCGCCTACTGGGACGGTCAGGCGCAGCCGTCCATCGAGTGCCCGGCCGGCGACTTCTTCGCCTGCGGCTGGGAGCGCTACGCCCAGGTCTCGTCGCTGGCCGTGTGTGTGAACCCGGGCCGGGCATTCAACTGCTACTGGGAAATGCCGTTCCGCGCCCATGCCCGGATGACGCTGCAGAATCTCAGCGACGAGCCGATCAACGTCTACTACCAGATCAACTACACCCTGACCGACGTGCCCGAGGACGTCGGGTATCTTCACGCCCAGTTCCGGCGCACCAACCCGCTGCCGTACAAGCAGGTGTACACGATCCTCGACGGCGTCCGCGGTCGGGGGTCTGCGGCACCGGTACCGAGGATTACTTCTGCGGCGCCTACAACTTCGACCCCGGCAGCATGGAACGCCGTCAGCCCGGGGCGCCGCCACCGGGCTACGTCGAGTTCAACACGCCCTACGCCGGCATGCCCCAGGTGATCCGCCCGGATGGCCTGTACGCCTCGCAGCAGCGCTTCGGCCTGTACCGCTGGCACATCATGGACCCGGTGCGGTTTGAGCAGGATCTGCGGGTGACCATCCAGGCGCTCGGCTGGCGCACCCACCGGGACCGCCAGTACCTGCCGCTGCAGGACGACATGGCCTCGGTCGCGTTCTGGTATCAGGAGCTGCCGACCCGGCCGTTTCCGGCGCTGCCCGACCGGGACCAGCTGGAAGTCGTTTGAGGGGCCCGGTACCCGCTGCGGACCAGGTCTGCGCGCCGCCCCGTCGCCATCTATCCGGCCGACACCCCCAGCGCGAAGTGACGGCTACCGAATCGTGCACCTGCCGTTGTTGATGGACACGACATCGCGCTCCTTGATCCGGACCCGGAAGCTGATGACGTCGTCGTCCTGCCACATCTCGACCACCTGGGTTTCGCCGGGGTAGACGGGCGACGAGAAGCGCACGTCGAAGCCGGTGATCCGGGTCTGGTCGTAGTCGAGCAGGGTCTTGAGCACCGCGTGGCAGGCAATCCCGTAGGAGCACAGCCCGTGCAGGATGGGCCGGTCGAAGCCGGCGCGCTTGGCGAACGCCGGGTCCCGGTGCAGCGGGTTGCGATCGCCGCAGAGCGCATAGACCATGGCTTGATCAGCGCGGCCGGGCATCTCGCACACCGCGTCGGGGTCCCGGTCGGGGAGCGGATGCGGCACCGGGGCGCCCGCGGACCTGCCGCCGAAGCCGCCGTCGCCGCGGAAGAACAGGGTGGATCCGAGGGTGAACAGAGGCGCTCCGTCGGCCAGGGTCACGCTGGTTTCGTTGGTCAGCAGCGCGCCTTTGCCTTCGCCCTTGTCGTAGACGCCCGTGGTGCGGCCGCCGACCAGGATCTCGGCTGCAGGCGGCAACGGCTGGTGCACGGTCAGGCGCTGCTCGCCGTGCAGCATCAGCGCGAAGTTCATCTTCGCCATCAGCGACATGCCGGCGTTCGCCGGGCGTCTGGCGCGGGCCAGCACGGTGGCGGCGGTAGGCACCACGCGCGTTCCGACCGTCTCGCACACGTACTCCAGCTCCTTCGCGTCCAGCGGGTCCCGGCCCATGCCGATGGCGACCGCATAGAGCAGGCTGTCGCGGTCGCTGTAGCTGCCGGGCTGCGGCTCGGCGGTCTGGGCCAGCGCTTCTTCGACGTCGGCGACGGTGATGGCCATGGCTCTCTCCTCCGGTTTCGAACGGGAGACGATACCCGATTCCGTAGCGGTCGGCGCGACCATCGCGGGCCGCAGCGCCGGCTGCACCCGCGAGTTGCACCCGCGTATGATCAGGCAGGTGGGAAGCCCGGGCTGGCTGGGCCCGCAGACAGGTGAACTGATGGTGGATCCGCTCTAGTGGAGTTCGAAACCGACCAACTCCTGGATCAGGCGGGCAGCCTGTGGCAGCTGGTGGTGGATTTCGCCGGCCAGATGGACATCCTGCTGCAGGTCGCGATCGTGGCGGTTGCCTACGTCGCCGCGCTGTTTCTGTCGTGGCGCCTCGAGCCACTGTTCGAGGAGCGCGCCCGCGCGATCAAAGGCAACGCGGGCCTGCTGCGGCTGGTGATCGCGCTGCTGCGGCGCCTGGAGTGGGTGTTTCTGGTCGTGTTTCTGGGCGTCGCGCTGCTGGTGCTGCGCAGTCTCGGCTGGCCGGAGAACACCGGGCTCAGCTACACGGCGCTGCTGCTCGTGCTGGCCTGGCTGGTGATCTCCGTGTTGTCCCACACGGTGCGCAGCCGGGCGCTGTCCCGGGTGATCGCCATCGGCGTGTGGAGCTACGTGGCGCTGCTGGTGCTCGGTATCGGCAGCGAGGTTGCCGCGCTGCTGGACGACGCCGGATTCACGGTCGGCAACTTCCGGATCTCGCTGCTGCTGATCATCAAGACCCTGGTCGTGTTGAGCGTGCTGCTGTGGATCGCCTTCGGCCTCGGCAACTTCCTCGACAACCGCATCCAGCGCTCCGACGAGCTGACGCCGTCCATGCGGGTGCTCATCGGCAAGGTGCTGAAGATCACCCTGGTGGTGCTGGCCACCATGATCGCCCTGTCCGACCTTGGCCTCGACCTGACCATGTTCACGGTGTTCTCCGGCGCCGTGGGCGTGGGCGTCGGCTTCGGCCTGCAGAAGGTGGTGTCGAACTTCATCTCGGGGATCATCATTCTCCTCGACCGCTCTATCAAACCCGGTGACACCATCTCCCTCGGCGAGACCTTCGGCTGGATCCGCGAGCTGCGCGCGCGGTTCGTCTCGGTGGTGACCCGGGACGGCCGCGAGTATCTGATTCCCAACGAGGATTTCATCACCCGGGAGGTGATCAACTGGTCGTTCTCCGACGAGCTGGTGCGGCTGGACGTGCCCTTCGGCGTGTCCTACGACTCGGACCCGCACCAGGTCAGCGCTCTGGCGATCGAGGCGGCGTCCAGCGTTGCCAGGGTGGTCACCGCCCGGAACCCGGTCTGCTGGCTCACCGGGTTCGGCGACTCGTCCCTCGACTTCCTGCTGCGGTTCTGGATCCGCGATCCGCAGAATGGCCTCACCAACGTGCGCGGCCAGGTTCTGCTGGCGGTCTGGGATGCCTTCCAGACCCACGGCGTGCACATCCCGTACCCCCATCGGGAGATCATCATGAAGGCGCCCCCGACGCCGCCGTAGCCGAGAGCTAGCGGTCGAACAGGAACTTCCGCGTCGCCGACCGCGCCTCCTCGGTGTTCATGCGGTCGATCTCGCCGACCTCCTCCGGCACGTACCAGTGCAGGCGACCCGACTCGTCGTGATAGGCGGCCCAGACCGCGTCGGCGATGGCGGAGACCGGCATGAGGCGGTACGGCCCGTCCGGCGGCAGCGATGCGAGGAGGGCCTCGCGGAATTCGCCCCCGGACTGGGCCGCCAGGGCACCGCGCAGCATCGGCGTGTCGATGCATCCTGGCAGCACGTCGGCGGTGCGCACGCCGAAGCGCTCGAACTCGAGCGAGAGCGCTTCGGTCAGGCCTTTCACCGCGCTCTTCGAGGCGGAGTAGACGGCCCGCATGGCGTGGCCGAAGGTGGCTACCGAGGATGACGTGCTGACGCTGATGGAACCCGCCGTGCGCTTCAGCAGCGGCAGCGCCGCGCGGGTGCCGATGATCACGCCGAGCACGTTGATGTCGATGATCTGGCGGATCGTCGCCATGGGCATCTCGTCGAACCAGGCGCCGGGGGCAATGCCCGCGTTGTTGAACATCACGTCGAGCCGGCCGTCCGATCGGCCGGCGAAGTCGTCCATGGCGCTGGCGAAGTCCGTTTCGTCGGTGACATCGAGCGCGCGGTGCATCGAGCGGCCAGGGTCGAAGGCCGCCGCCGAGCGCGCCAGCCGCTCCCCGTCGACATCGAACAGCCCGACGAACCAGCCGGCGGCGGCGAACCGCTCGGCCGTGGCGAGCCCCATGCCTCCGGCGGCTCCCGTGATGAAGATGTGCTTCCCGGCGTTCCCGGTCACCTCGCTTCCTCCCTTCGGTTTCCGGCCGCAGCGGGCATGTTGCTTGCCGGGCGCGCCTCGACCGCCGCTACAGCGGTTGCAGCCGCACCGGCACTTCCTTTATGCCGCGGATGAAATTGTTGGGCAGGCGGACGACGTCGCCCACGATCTCGACGGTCCGGAAACGCTTGAGGATCTCTTCCCAGAGGATGCGCAGCTGCATCTCCGCGAGGCGGTTTCCCATGCAGCGGTGCACGCCGAACCCGAAGGCGACGTGGGATCGGGCGTTGGGACGGTCGATGATCAGCCGGTCGGCGTCGTCGAACACGGACTCGTCGCGGTTGCCGGACAGGTACCACATCACCACCTTGTCTCCCGCCCGGATCTTCTGCCCGCCGAGCTCGACGTCCTGCAGAGCGGTGCGGCGCATGTGGATGACGGGCGTCTGCCAGCGGACGATCTCCGCCACCATGTTGGGGATCAATCCGGGGTTGTCGCAGAGCTTCCGGTATTCGTCCGGATACTGGTTCAAGGCGACGACGCCGCCGCTGATGCTGTTGCGGGTGGTGTCGTTGCCACCGACGATCAGCAGCAGCAGCGTGCCGAGGAACAGGCCAGGGTTCTCGTTCATGGTGCGCGTGTTCTCGCCGTGCGCGAGCATGGAGATCAGGTCGAACTTGGGTGGCGCGGCCGCGCGCTCGGCCCAGATCTGGTAGAACACGCCGGCCGCCTGCATCAGCTCGTCGTAACGTTTGCCCATGTCGATGCTGTCGTCGCCGGTGACCTCCGGCACGGCGGTCGTGAGATCCGACCAGTAGATCAGCTTGTGGCGGTCCTCATAGGGGAAATCGAACAGGGTCGCCAGCATCCGCCCGGTCAGCTCGACAGAGACGTGCTGAACCCAGTTGAAGGTCTCTCCCACCGGGAGGTTCTCGAGGATGTCGATGGCCCGTTCGCGGATCAGCGGCTCCAGCTCGGCGAGGTTCTTCGGCGCCACCGCGGGCGCGACGGTCTGACGTTGCGGCGCGTGCCGGGGCTCATCGAGCTGGATGAAGCTTTCTCCCTGCACCTGCCCGGAATCGGCGGGTGGCGGATCGACGATGGCGATGCCGCCGGCTTCGGACGAAAACACCTGATGGTTGGTGTCCACTTCCTTGATGAGGTGATGACTGGTCACCGACCAGAAGGCGCCGTTGGCGCTGTCGGCCAGAAAATGGACGGGTGCCTCCCGCCGCAGGCGCGCGAACCACGGGCGCCAGGTGTCGTTGGCGAAGAGCTCGGGCCGACTCACGTCGATCTCCTCCAGGGGTGTGGCGTCGGCGGCCGCTTGCTGATCAGCAGATACGTTCATGTTCACTCCGTTGGCCCGACAGGCGCGATGCCGGAGGCTGATCTCGGCCGCGCCCGGGCGGATGGCAACCACACGAGAAAAGGTCAGCCTCGACTGGCTTGCCTGGTATTGTCGGGTTTTGCGGCCGATCGGACAACGACCGGCTCCTCAACGCGAAGTGCTGGTTGCGGATTCAGTGCTGCAGGCGGACCGGGACCCGCCGGGCGCCGAACTGACCGGGCGCGGCGTCGAAGCGGCCGGGGATCGTCTCGCCGCAGTCACGGCACGCACCACGGGCATCCAGCCCCCAGTGGCCGAGCCGGTACCAGTCCCGCTCGATCAGCATCGCGCCGCAGCCCGGGCACCAGGTGCTGCCGCCTTCGACATCGTGCGCGTTGCCGGTGTAGGCATAGCGCACACCGTTGCCCATGGCGATCCTCCGTGCCCGGCCGAGCGTCGCCAGCGGGGTGCGCTCGATGTCGCGCATCTTCCAGTCGGGATGAAATGCGGTGAAGTGCATGGGCACGTCGGCCCCGAGGTGCTCGACCACCCAGGCCGTCATCTCGTCGAGCTCCCGGTCCGAATCGTTTTCGCCGGGAATGAGCAGGGTGGTCAGCTCGAGCCAGGTGTCCGTTTCCCGACGGATGTACTCCAGGGTTTCCAGCACCGGCGCCAGGTGACCGCCGCAGATCTTGTGATAGAAACGTTCCGTGAACGCCTTGAGATCCACGTTGGCGGCGTCCATCGCAGGGAAGAACACCTCGCGCGGCGCGGGATCGACGTAGCCGGCGGTCACGGCGACCGTCTTCACGCCCACGGCGCGACAGGCCTCTGCCACGTCGACGGCGTACTCCATGAAGATGATCGGGTCGTTGTAGGTGAACGCGACGCTGCGGCAGGCCAATTCCACCGCGGCGTCCGCCAGCCGCGCGGGGGTTGCCCGATCGGCCAGCGTGTCCATTTCCCGGGACTTGCTCATATCCCAGTTCTGACAGAACTTGCAGGCCAGATTGCAGCCGGCGGTGCCGAAGGAAAGCACGCTGCTGCCGGGGTGGAAGTGATTCAGCGGCTTCTTCTCGATCGGGTCCACGCAGAACCCGGAAGACCGGCCGTAGCTGACCAGCTTGATCTCATCGTCCAGCCGCTGGCGCACGTAGCAGAGCCCGCGCTGGCCTTCGTTGAGCCGGCAGTGTCGGGGACAGAGATCGCACTGGAGCCGTCCGTCTTCGCGACGATGCCAGTAGCGGGTGCTGACGACAGTGTCCTCCATCCTTGCTATATGGTGATCCGCACCCCATATAACAAGGCGTTCATCGAGAAAGCTGCCGGCAGGCAGGATTTCTCCGGCGTTTCGGCTCAACGCGCACGAGGAGCGACCCAGATGACCACCCGACCTGCAGCCGTGGCGGGCAGCTTCTATCCGGACGACCGGGAACGGCTCGAAGCCATAGTACGTGATCTGCTCGAACACGCAGCGGTTCACGCCGGCGCGGTACCCAAAGCGCTGATCGTGCCGCATGCAGGCTACGTCTACTCCGGCGCCGTCGCGGCCACGGCCTACCGGACGCTAGCTGGGGCCGCTGCAGGGATCACCCGGGTAGTTCTGCTCGGCCCGGCGCACCGGGTGCCCGTGGAGGGGATGGCGTTTCCCTCCGTGGACCGCTTCGCCACGCCGTTCGGCGAGGTGCCGGTCGACCGAGAAGCCATCGACGCTGCGCTGGCGCTGCCGGGCACGCTGGTGTCCGACCGGGCGCACGCGGCGGAGCACTGCCTCGAGGTGCATCTGCCGTTTCTGCAGGCGCTGCTCGGGGCGTTTCAGCTCGTGCCCATCGTGGTCGGCCGATGCGCGCCGGCCAGCGTGGCCCGCGTCCTGGAACTTCTCTGGGGTGGCGCGGAGACGCTGATCGTCGTCAGCTCGGATCTCTCCCACTACCATCCCTACGACGCTGCCCGGAAGCTGGATGCGCGCACGACGGCGAGAATCCTGGCGCGCGAGACCAGCCTGAGCGGCGAGGAGGCCTGCGGCGCCCATGCCATCAACGGCCTGATGGTCGCCGCGCGTGACTTCGGCCTCACCGTGCGGAAGCTGGACGTGCGCAACTCGGGAGACACCGCCGGTGATCGCCGCCAGGTGGTCGGCTACGGTGCCTATGCCCTCAACTGAATACTCGAGCGCAGAACGGCAGGCGTTGCTCGGCATCGCCCGCGCCTCCATGGCCCATGGCGTTGCCGCCGGGCGACCGCTGCCGCTCGATGCTGAGCAGCTCCCGGACAAGCTGGCGGCACATCGCGCCACCTTCATCACGCTGACCCGGGACGGCGAGCTGCGCGGCTGTACCGGCGCGCTGGACGCCACCCAACCGCTGGCGGTGGACGTGGCGGAAAGCGCCTGCCGCACGGCGCTCCGTGACCCGCGTTTCGCCCCGGTGCGGCAGGCGGAGCTGGCGCGGATCGTCATCGAGGTTTCCGTGCTGTCGCCGCTGGTGGACCTGCCGGTGCGGGACCAGCGCGATCTCTACGCCCGGCTCACCCCCGGGGTCGACGGCCTGGTCCTCCGGGCGGGCGTGCACAGCGCCACGTTCCTGCCCAAGGTGTGGGAGCATCTCGGCACGCCCGAGCGTTTCGTCGGGGAGCTTAAGCGCAAGGCCGGGCTGCCGCAGGACTTCTGGTCCGCTGCCGTTCGCCTCTACCGCTATCGCACGGAGTCATTTGCCGAGGCGGCTACCTGAAGGACATGGCCTTCTGTACCCGGCCCCGCGCTATCGCGAGCGCCGCGGCCCGTGGCAGCTGGTCTTCCGTGGCCGCCCGCTGCAGCACTTCGGTAACGTTGTTGTGGATCTTTTCCGCGATGGTGTCGAGGGCCTGGGACTGGGTGCCCCCGTGGTACTCCACCGCTCCGCAGATCACGCCGCCCGCGTTGGCGACGAAGTCCGGGATCACCAGCACCCCGGCCGCGGCCAGCAGCGCCTCTGCCTCTGGCGTTGCGGGTATGTTGGCGCCCTGAATGACCAGCCGGGTCTGCATCCGCCCGGCGTTGTCCGCGCGGATGACGTCGGGCCGGGCCGCCGGGATCCAGACCTCGCAGGGGACGGCGATGAGGTCGTCCGCGTCCAGCGCGGTGCCCTCCTCGAATTCGGCCACCGAGCGTCCTGCCGATTTGTGTGCCAGTAGTCGCTCGAGGTCGAAGCCGCCCTCGCAGACCCGGGCCCCGCGGCTGTCGGAAACACCGACCAGACGCGCACCGCGCTCGCCGAGGAATCGGGCTGCGTGCTGGCCCACCGAGCCGAAGCCCTGCACCACGATCCGGGGCGCTTTGGTACCGAGCGTGCAGAAGGGCTCCGCCGCCTGCAACGCCACGGCCAGGCCGTAGCCGGTGGCGCCGATCTCGTCCAGCGGAATGCCGCCCACTTCCCGCGGCAGGCCGACCGCACGGCCGGCGATGTTCTTCACCTCGGCCATGGACTGCTCGTCGGTGCCCATGTCCGGCCCGGGGATGTAGTCGCACAGATCGACGATGGCGCGGGCGAAGGCGCGCACCAGGCGAGACTTGTCAGCGGCCGCCATGCCGGGGTCAGCGGCAATCACGGACTTGCCGCCGCCGTGAGCCAGGCTAGCCATGGCGTTCTTCAGCGTCATTGCCCGCGCCAGCCGGAAGCACTCGCTGGCGCTGACGTCCGGCGCCATCCGCACCCCGCCTATGGCCGGACCCGCCGCCACGTTATCCACCACCACGATGGCCTTCAGACCGGTTGCCGGATCGTAGATCTCGATGACCTTCTCCGGTCCGAGATCGTCGGCGAACGCGAATTCGGTTGTCACACCTGTGCTCCGGCTCTGCATGGTCGGTCGCGGATTGTCCGGGCGCCCTGGTTGCGAACAGGCCGCTGCCCATGGTATCGCCGCCCGGCGCGGAAGCACGTAAGGAAATGCGCGTATGTGGCCCGCAACGGCGTTGTCCGTATATTGGGTGCCTGGCGAATCGAAGTGAGTCGCAGCGGGATGAGCAGCGAGCGTTCTCGCGAAGCGGGCAGCCCGGCGCGTCGGCGTCGTACCGTCATCTGTGGCGCCGGCGGCCGTGACTTCCACAACTTCAACGTGGTGTTCCGCGACGATCCGACCGTCGAGGTCGTGGCCTTCACCGCGACTCAGATCCCGGGAATCGACGAGCGTACCTATCCTCGATCGCTGGCGGGGTCGCTATATCCGGCCGGCATCCCGGTGGTCGCCGAGGAACGCCTGGAGACGTTGATCCGCGAGCATGAGGTGGACGAGGTGGTGTTCGCCTACAGCGACGTGAGCCACGCCCAGGTGATGGGCACGGCGTCCCGAGTGCTTGCCGCCGGAGCGGATTTCACTCTGCTCGGGCCGCGCAGCACCATGATCGCGGCCCGGGTGCCGGTGATTGCCGTCTGTGCCGTGCGGACCGGCTGCGGCAAGTCTCAGGTGGCCCGCTATCTGTGCCGCCATCTGGCCGATCGCGGGCTGCGCCCGGGCGCGATACGTCATCCCATGCCGTATGGCGACCTGGCGCAGCAGCGGGTGCAGCGATTCGCCAGCGCCGCCGATCTGGACGCGGCCCGCTGCACGCTGGAAGAGCGGGAGGAGTACGAGCCGCACATCGAGGCCGGCGGGGTGGTGTTCGCCGGCGTCGACTACCGGGCCGTGATCGCCCGCGCCGAGCAGGAGGCGGACATCATTCTCTGGGACGGCGGTAACAACGACTTCGCCTTCGTGCGCCCGGATCTCAGCATCGCCGTGGTCGACGCGCTGCGACCCGAACAGCTGGACTCGCACCACCCCGGCGCGACCGTGCTAGCCATGGCGGACCTCATCGTTGTCAACAAGGTGGACGCCGCCAGCGCTGCGCAGCGCGCCGAGATCGACGCGGGCCTGGACCGGCTAGTGCCTGACACGCAGCGGGTCTACGCGGCATCGCCGGTGACCCTGGACGACCCGGCCGCCCTGTCCGGCGCGCGGGTGCTCATCGTCGAGGACGGGCCGACGATTACCCACGGCGGCATGCCGCACGGGGCGGGCTATCGGGCCGTGCAGGGGCTTGCGGTGCGCGAGATCGTCGACCCCAGGGCCGCGGCCACAGCGGAGATTCGGGACGTGTTCGAACGTTTTCCCCACATCGGCCCGGTGCTGCCGGCCATGGGATACGGTGAAGCTCAGCTGCGGGCGCTGCGGGCCACGATAGAGGCCTCCGGCGCGGACCTGGTGGTCGCGGGGACGCCGGTCGACCTGACACGGGCGCTCAAGCTGAGCGTGCCGGTGGTAAGGGCCCGCTACGAGTACCAGGCCGCTTCCGAGCCCGCCCTCACGGACCTGGTCGACCGGTTCCTCGCGCAGCAAGATGGCTGATCCGCACAGCCATGTCTGAGCCATCCGCCGGCCGGCTGCCGTTCGAGCGTCGTCCGCTGCTCGTGCTCGCGCTGGGCGGCAACGCCCTGTCACCGCCCGCGGCGAGCGGGGACGGGTACGCGGCGGAGCGGGACATCGTCGCCGCCACCGCCGCCCGCCTGAACCGGCTGACGGCAGCGGGACAGCGCCTGCTGATCGTGCACGGCAACGGGCCTCAGGTGGGCCGGCTGCTACGGCAGGACCCGGCCCACGGCAACCTGGACCTGCACATCGCGCAGACCCAGGGCGAGCTCGGCTACCTGCTCTGCGCGAATCTCGACCAGGCCGCCGCCTGCGTGCTCACCAGGGTGCTGGTGGCTGACGATCCGGGGCCCCCGATCAAGCCCATCGGCCCCGTGCGCGCGGTGCGGCCGGAACGGCCGGCGGTCCGGTCCGGTTCCGGCTGGCGGCTGATTGTGCCGTCGCCCCGGCCGATTGCCGTGCTGGAAGCCGACGTCGTCGCCCGCCTGCTCGAGACCCATCACGTCATCGCCGCTGGCGGCGGTGGCGTCCCGGTCGACTCGGCCGGCCGGCCGGTCACCGGCGTCGTGGACAAGGATCCCGTTGCGGCGCGGCTTGCCGTCGACCTGAATGCTGCCGGGCTGGTATTCGCCACCGATGTCGCCGGTGTCTATGCCGATCCGCATCGGCTCCAGGGCCCGCCGCTTCCCCGGCTGTCCGTTACCGCCGCCCGGGATCTGATTGCCGCCGGACGTGCCACGGCCGGCGCCATGGCGCCCAAGGTGGAGAGCGCCGCGGCGTTTGCCGCCGCGACAGGGCGGCAGGCGGTCATCTGTGGTCTGGAGCAGATCGAGGCGGCGCTGTCCGGCGGCGCGGGAACCCGCATCGGCTGATCGGCGCCTAGCTCCGCACCGAACGGGCTTGCGGGATGTTCAGGTGGCCACCAGCGTCCGGATCGCCCGGGCGGTCACGAACGGGTTGTCAGATTGCCAGAAACGCTTCCGGCAGCAGCCGGGTTGCCAGCATCACGGAATTGATGTCGCCATGCTCGGTCCAGGTCGGGTTCTGCCGGTGCGCGGGCTCGAGCCAGAAGGTCTCGATGATGCTCCCCAGCCTTCGCTGGGCCTGCAGCCGATCGAGCAGCACCAGCACCGGCGCTGTGGGATGCTGCTGGTAGATGACGTCGATGGCGCCCATGCCGATGGCCAGGCCCAGCTCACGGAAGGCCAGGCGATGGCTGGCGGGTGCCCGCAGCGCGTCGGATTCGGCGAACGCAGCAAGCCCGGCTGAAGCCGCCTCGAGGACGCGCTCCAGCAGGCCCGGCCTGGGCGCCAGCGCAGCGGGCAGCTGCACGATGCGCCCGGCGTCGAAGAGCAGGCCGCCGATGCCGAGGGGATCGTCGGTCGGCCAGCGGGTACCGCGGCATAGATCCGCGAGATCGTCGATGACCGCCGAAAGCGTCTCGTCCACGGGTTCGGGCGAGCGGGCACGGAGCGCCAGACCCGTCACCAGGCCGTCGAGGGGGTCGTGCAGCCCGGATGACGGCACCAGCGGACGGCTCAGATCGATGCTCATCTTCCAGTAGAGGCGCGGTGGCCCGAGGCTGCTGCGGAACCCGCGATGGGCAGCGACGGCGAGCTCCGCCGCCCAGCGCCGATAGCGCGCGTCCTCGGTTGCGTTGGCCATCGCGTTGAGCGCGTGCATCCATTTGGTCAGGTAGTGGTAGTACTGCCCGTCCTGATCCCATTCAGCGTGCGGGTCGTAGGCCTCTTCCGGTGTTCGCTCGGGGTTCGGTTTCCCGATGCGCAGACCGCCCGCGGTGGGGTGACTTGCGCCTTCTGCCTCTGCGAGGCCGCTGATCCATCCGGAGCGGACGTCGTCCGCCCGGTGTCTCCCGAGCACCTGGTGCACCTGCTCCACCAGCGCCGCGGCCAGATCGACGAAAGCCCGGTCCGCGAGCGCCCGTCCGAGGGAGAGGTAGTTGCACACCGCATGGGCGTCGGTCCACAGGTAGCGGCGCGGCGGCCGCTCGCCCGTCAAGCCGGTCTCGAGGGCGAAAGCGGTCATCAGCGCCCGGCTCTGGATGACATGAGGTTCGTGCATCATGGCCTCCCTGTGCGCAAGGTACCGCAGCGCCGGCGGCCGAGCGGATCGGGGTTGTTACGTATTCAACGGAGGTCGGGCGGCCCTTATGTTGTGAGCTAAGAAGGGCAGGGGTTTTGCCATGGCCGATTTCGAGCAGGCCCGGCTGCGCATGGTCCGGGATCACATCTACGCCCGCGGCGTGCGCGATGCCAGGGTACTGCAGGCCATGTCCAACGTGCCGCGAGAACGGTTCGTGCCGAGCTCTCTGCGGGAGCTGGCCTACGAAGACACGGCGCTGCCGATCGCGGCGGAGCAGACCATCTCGCAGCCCTACATCGTGGCCTTCATGGTGGAGGCTCTGGTGCTCGAGCCGGGTGACCGGGTTCTCGAGGTTGGCGCCGGTTCCGGATACGCGGCGGCGGTGATGGCGGAGATCGGCGCCGAGGTCTTCACCGTCGAGCGTATCGAGGCCCTCGCCCGGGGCGCCGCCGAAAGCCTGGCGGGGGCTGGCTACGAGAGCGTGCACGTGAAGCATGCCGACGGGACCCTGGGCTGGGAAACGGAGGCGCCTTTCGACGCCATTCTGGTCTCCGCCGGGGGTCCCATGGTCCCGGAGTCGCTGAAACGCCAGCTCAAGGTGGGCGGGCGGCTGGTGATCCCCATCGGCACCGACCCGCGCGCCCAGGAGCTGGTGCGGATCACCCGCACGGACGAGGCGGAGTACGATCGCGAGGACCTGGCAGACGTACGTTTCGTGCCGCTGATCGGCGAGGAAGGCTGGGAGCTCGAGGCGCCCTCGCCGGAGTCGAAACGCGGCCGCATCGTTCAGGCAAGGCCGCGGGTGAGCGCGCTGCTGCCGGCGCAGCTCGCGGACTCGGGAGAGCGCTTCGAGAACATCGACGACGCGAGCCTGGAAAGGATGCTCGAGCGGATCGGAGATGCCCGCATCGTACTCATCGGCGAAGCCAGCCACGGCACGTCCGAGTTTTACCGCATGCGGGCCAGAATCACGCAACGGCTGATCACCGAAAAAGGGTTCGACGTGGTGGCGGCCGAGGCTGATTGGCCCGACGCGGCGCGGATAGACCACTACGTGCGCCACCGTGAGGTCGAGCCGTCCGAGTGGACTGCCTTCGCCCGATTCCCGACCTGGATGTGGCGCAACGCCGAGACGCGTGAGTTCGTCGACTGGCTGCATGAGCACAACGTGTCTCTGCCTTACCAGCGAAGGGCCGGCTTCTACGGGCTCGATCTGTACAGCCTGTACGCCTCGGCCCGAGCGGTGATCGAGTATCTGGAGGGCGTGGACCCGGAGCTCGCAGCGGTAGCTCGGCAGCGTTACGGTTGCCTGAGCCCCTGGGAGACCGATCCCGCCGCCTATGGCCGCGCCGCGATCACGGGCGCTTACCGTCACTGCGAGCACGATGTCGCCCACGTGCTCGCCGAGCTGCTGCACCAGCGCATAGCGTTTGCCGAGCAGGACAGCGAACGATTTCTGGATGCAGCCCAGAATGCCCGGATCGTTGCCAACGCCGAGGCCTACTACCGGGTCATGTACTACGGCTCACGCGCGTCGTGGAACCTGCGCGACAGCCACATGTTCGATACCCTGCGGCAGGTGATAGCCTTCCGCGGCGAAGGTTGCAAGGCGGTGGTCTGGGCGCACAACTCGCACATCGGTGACGCGCGGGCGACGGAGATGTCGCTGCGAGGCGAGCACAACATCGGCGAGCTCACGGCCAAAGCGTTCGGCAGAGCGTCGTATCGGATCGGCTTCGGCACCGATCACGGCACGGTTGCTGCGGCGTCCGACTGGGACGGCCCGCTGGAAGTCAAACAGGTACGGCCGGCCCACCGGCAGAGCTACGAGCACCTGTTCCACCAGGCCGGCGCGCCAGGCCTCATCCTGGCGCTGCGGGACGCGTCCCCGGAGCTCGTCGACGGGCTGAACAGACCTCGTCTGGAACGGGCGATCGGGGTGATCTACCGGCCGGAGACGGAGCTTGCCAGCCATTACTTCGAGGCGGAGCTCGCCCGTCAGTTCGACGAGTACGTGTGGATTGACGAGACCAGCGCGGTGACGCCGCTGCATCCCCGAGTGCTGGAGGGCCTGCCGGACACCTACCCGTTCGGCCTCTGACGGCAGTCGGCGAAGTTCGGGCTGCGGAAGTCGCGATCCGCTGGCGCTGACCGATCAGCCGGACTCCGCCTCCCGGCCGCGTACCACGCGATGGCCTTTGCGGGGGCCAGCCGTCTCGGTAACCACCGTGCACTGGCCCTCGTTGTGGTCGCCGTCGTAGAAGTAAATCACCACCCAGTCCCGGGTTTTGCCGAGCTCATGGGCACGTGCGGTGTTGGAGAAGAGCAGGGTCATGTGCCAGCCGTCCTTCTCGGTGTGCATTACCGGTAGCCAGGGTCGCTGCGACGGGTTGAAACGCCGTGGCGCGATGGTCTTCAGCGTTCCGGCCGCTGCCTTGTCGCGATACTCCCGATCGGCCTCGAGCAGCGCGGCCACGCTCGGAGCGGGTGCCCGGCGTGCCGTCCGCGATCGGGGTCGTTTCAGCTTCTCCGCCAGCACCGCGCGGACCGCGGCCGCCCGCCGCGCTCCGATTCCCGGCACCTGCTCGAGGCGCCCGTCGTGGGCGGCCAGCTCCAGCTCCTCCAGGGTGTCGACGTGCAGGGTATCGTGGATGGCGGCTGCCAGGCCGGGGCCGATGCCGGGAATCGACGCGAACAGGGTCTCCGGCTCGGCCTGGCCCCGCAGCCGGTCCATCTGGGGCAGGCGGCCGGTTTCCAGGAGGCTCTCGATGGCGCGCGCCAGCCCCTCGCCGATGAAGGGCAGCGCGTCCAGGCCCTCCCGCCCACCGCGGCGGTAGAGCGCGCTCACGTCTTCCCTCAGACCCGCCACGGTCTCCGCGGCCCGCCGATACGCGTTCACCCGAAACGGGTTTGCGTCCTGCTCCTCTAGGAGCTTCGCCATCTCCCGCAGAGACTCGGCGATCTCGTGGTTCACTGTCGACCGGTTGTCCGTTGCCAAAAGCTGCCCTCCCGCCGTCCTGCACGACGTGCAATCTGACACCCGCCGTGGACGCGCCGTCATCCGATGTTACCCGTATCACGCCTTGCCGGTGCGGCGTTATACTGGCCCCGCTACGCGATTCCGGAGCCAGAGTTCCGGTAGCGGCCGCCCGCGCCAACGCCGGGACGCTGGATGGCGCCCGGGCGCGCGTGGCAATTCCCCGGGAACTTCCTTACATTTCGAGCGTGATCACCTCGGGGGGAAGCGCGTGCTGCAGGTGGACGACGGCCGGTTCCGGCGTCGCTAGGCGTCGGATGCGGACGACGTGAGCACATCCGCCGCCCTCGCCTGGCTGGCGCATTTCTACACCAGCCTGGGCCTGATCTGCGCTCTGCTTGCGCTGCGGGCGCTCGGTGATGACCGCCCTCTGGACGTGTTCCTGTGGCTCGCGGTCGCGTTCGTCATCGACGCGACCGATGGGGTGTTCGCACGCCGGGTGCGGGTGGACCTGCACACCCCGCAGTTCTCAGGACGCCGGCTCGACGACATCATCGACTACCTCAACTACACCTTCGTGCCGGTGTGCTTCATCTACCAGCAGGGGCTGCTGGCGGAGCCCTGGCTGTTCGTGCTCGCCTTCACGCTGGTCGCGTCGGCGTACGGCTTCTGCTCGGAAGGCGCGAAGACCCAGGACGGGTATTTCACCGGGTTCCCGTCGTACTGGAACGTGGTGGCCTTCTACCTCTACTTTCTGCGGCCGCCGGAACTGGTCGCGGTTGCGGTGGTGGTAGTGCTGACGGCCATGACGTTCTGGCCCATCCGTTACCTCTATCCCACCAGGAACCGGCACGCCCGGCTGATCAGCCTTGGTGGCGGGTCGCTCTGGGGGTTGCTGTGTGTGTGGCTGGTGTGGCGGCAACCGGAGCCGACGCTGGCGCGCGGGCTGCTCTATCTGTCGCTGCTCTACCCCGCCTGGTACATGGCGTATTCCTTCTACCTGCACTTCCGGACGGCGCGGACTCTCTGACGGACCCCGGAGCCGCAGACCATCACCCGTAAGGATCACATCGACGCCCTCGCCGCGACCACGCTGATCGTCTTCAATGTGCTGCTGGGGCTGAACCAGGCGCTGGTCAAGCTCGTCAACGCCGGCTTCGCTCCGGTGTTTCAGGCCGGTCTGCGCTCCGCGTGCGCAATTCTTCCCGTGCTGGCGTTTGCGCTCTATGCGCGGCGTCGCCTGTCGATCACGGACGGCTCGCTGGCGCCCGGCCTGCTCAACGGGCTGCTGTTCTCTGCCGAGTTCTGCCTGCTGTTTCTCGCGCTCGACTACACCACGGTCGCCCGGGTTTCGCTGTTCTTCTACACCATGCCGCTGTGGCTTGCTGTAGCCGCTCACTTCCTGCTGCCCGGTGAGCGCCTCACCGCGCTGAAGGTTCTGGGGCTGGCCATGGCGATGTCCGGGGTGGCGCTGGCGCTGTCCTCCCGGGAGGCCTCGACGACCGCGTCGTCCTGGCTCGGCGATGGCCTCGCGCTTGCAGCCGCCCTCTGCTGGGCGTCGATCGCGCTGCTCACCCGACTGTCGCGGCTGAGTCATTCGTCGGCGGAGATGAACCTGCTCTATCAGCTGTCGGTGTCGAGCGTGCTGCTGCTCCTGCTGGCTCCGCTGTTCGGCGACACGATCCGCGAGCCCACGCCGTTCGTTCTGGCCATCTTCGCCTTTCAGGTGCTGGTCGTCGTGGCGATCGGATTCGCCGTCTGGTTCTGGCTGCTTTCGGTCTATCCGGCATCCAACATGGCGTCCTTCAGCCTGCTCGCGCCGATCGTCGGCGTATTCTCCGGCTGGATGATCTTCGATGACCCCCTGCCGTGGAACCTGCTCGTGGCGCTGGTGCTGGTGCTCGGCGGGATCGTTGTGACCAACAGCCGGCGCGCCTTCCGGCGCAGTGCCGTCTGATTCAAGGCGACATGGCGGATCCCGGCGCGTCGTCCCGCCAGCGGCCGCTGCGCCCGCGCCAACGGGCCACCGCGATGCAGGCCGCCATGGCCGCCGCCGCGCCGAGCCAGAGACCGCTGGCGCCGAAGCTCTGGTAGACGGCACCGCTGCCCAGACTCGCGGCCGCGGCGACCAGCAGGCCGGTTGCGCCGAACAACCCCTGCCCGGCGGCGAATGCTTCCTCGCCGCTGGCGTAGCCCACCGCGAGCTGAACGGCCGGCATGGTAACGGCATCCATGATCGCGTGGATCATTACCGGCAGGCAGATCCACCAGATGGAATCGATGAAGCCGTAGCTGAGCATGGCCAGCATCGCGCCCGTCATGGTCAGCGAGATCAGATTCAGCACGTGGCGGCGCGCCGCGAGCCGGCCGGCCCAGGGGGCGACCACCAGCATCGGCAGGGCGAACAGACTCATGGTCGCGCCGATGAACACCTGGCTCGCGCCGAGATCGGCCATGAACAGGGCCCAGATCGCATCGAACACGCCGACCGCGATATAGAAGGCGACGCCCATGGCGATGCAGCTCTGCATGGCAGGCCGCCGCAACAGGGTGGACATGGCGCGCTGCAGCGGCCGCTGGGTACCGGGGACCGGCACCCGCCACACGAACGGTGCCAGCGGCACGGCCAGCAGCGCGACGAACGCGAACGGCGCGCTCAGTCCGCCCTGCTCGAACAGCACCGAGGCGGCGATCGGCCCGACCAGGAAACCGACCACCTCCCACGCCGCCAGCCGGCCGAGCACCTCGCCGGCCCGCTTCGGCTCGTACACGAACGCCAGCCGGCGGATGCCCGGGCGCACGCAGCCGGCGCCGAAGCCGAGCATCGTGCGCGCCGCGATCCAGGACCAGAGCGATTCCGCGAAACACATCCAGATCAGGCCGAGGAACGTGAGGACGAGACCGAGTCGCATCAGGGCGTTGCCGTGGCCGGTGTCGGCGAACCGCGAGAGCCAGAGCTGGGCCACGAAGCCGGCGATGAACGCCGAGGCGACGATGGCGCCGATGGCCGTCTCGGAGAACCCGAACTCGGCGCGCAGCTGCGCCAGCAGCGTGAAGATGGCCGCGTAGGCAACCATCAGCAGGGCGCTCAGGGCGTACAGCGGCGCCATCGATGCGGGTCGCGACACGAGGTCCCGCCGGGCGGGGAGCCGTGACTAGCGGCTGACTTTCCGAAAGCCGGCCGGCACCTCGAAGTGCGAAGCAGGCACGGTGCCGTCGCTGAGCGACAGTAGCTCGGTGGTGATCGACATGAGCCGCACCGTTCCATCGGGCAGCAGGTCGTTCTGCGCGGGTGGCGGCGTCGCCGGCTCGGCCTCTTTTTTCGCCTGGTCGCGGCGGCGCCCGAACAGGCCGCCGAGCGCGCCCCCGATCGCCTCGCCAACCACCTCGTTCATGCCGGGGCGCTCTGCCGCCCCGGCGGGCTGCGCCTGACTGTCGGCCTCGCACTGAGGCCCGCCCACGGCCAGGGATACGGTGGTACGAACGGGGTAGCCTTCGGCGCTTTCCATCTCTTCGGCGATCTCGTTCCAGATGCCCTGGTAGCTTCCGAACATCGATTCCAGCCGCTGGGTGAACCCCGGCGTGCCCGCCACGTCGAACCCGAGCTTCTCCGCGTAGCCGCGGTAGTAATCGACCACCTCCTGGCGGGTTTCCAGGTCCGCCGCCAGCCACTGGTCGAGCACCAGGTTGAAGCTGCAGATCTGGCCGGTCCGGCGGTCCCTGCAGGACTGGCTGGCGGTAACCACGGATCGCTCTGCCCGGTAGCCGGCGATGGTCTCGATGTCGCCGGGGCGCGCTACGGTCGCCTCGGGCTCCGACCACTCGCAGTCGGATTGATCCACGCCGGCGGCACCCTGCTGCTGCGAGCTCTGGGCCTCGCGCATCTGGGCGATCGAGTCCTGGATTGCCTGACGCTGCTCTTCCAGGGTGGTGTGGGTGAAGGTCTTCTTCTTCAGGTTCAGAGAGTAGAAGTCACCCGAATCGAGCTGGACGATTTCTGCCGTGCTGCCCC
>JBFISC010000028.1:0-21948 GCA_041608775.1 Pseudomonadales bacterium
GCTGTCGCTGGACATGTACTGGGTTTTCACCCTGCCGGCGATTCCCACCTGGATCCGGCCGCTCTGGGCGCCGCTGGTGGATCGTACCGGCAGCCCGGTGCTCGGCATGCGCAAGACCTGGTTCATCCCGTGCACGCTGTTCGGCGCGCTCGCCTACCTCTCCCTCGCGCTGTTCGCCCCGAGCCTGGACAACCTGGCCCCGATCATCACGCTGCTGGTGATCAAGAGCACGATCATGACCACCCAGGACATCGCCATCGACGGCTACATGGTCGAGAACATCAACGTCGAGGAGCGACCCGTCGGCGCGGCCGTGCTCGACATCGGCCGCAACGTCTCGCGCTTCATCGCCATGATCGGCATCCCGTGGATCTACACGATCTACGGCTGGAGCGCGGCCGTGGTGACCGCCTCGCTGCTGCTCGTGCTGTTCTCCCTTCCGGGCATTCTGCGCCCGGAGCCGCCGCGCCGGGTAACGCTGGTCCGTGAGCCGCCGAGCCTGAGGCGGCTGCTGCAGAGACCCGACAGCTTCTACGTTTATCCGATGTGCTTCCTGATCGCGCTCACCGGCGCCATGATCGCCGTGCTCTACCCCACCTATCTCTCGGATCTGGGTTTCAGCATCGGCCAGCTGGCCCTGGTGCTGGCGCCCGCCACTCTGATCGGCTCGGTCATCGGCGCCTCCGCCACCAGCTGGTTCATCGGCCGTTTCGGCTACCGCAGCGCCATGCTGCTGGCCGCCTTCGGCATCCTGTTCGCCGTCATCCCCATCGCCTGGATGGGCTCGCTGCCGGAGCCCTCGGTCGTGGTGGTGTTTCTGGTAACCCTGAACGGGATCGCCCTGCCGTCGTTCATGGACGTGACGTTCCAGGCGGCCCGGCTGAAGTGGGCGTCCCGGAGCCAGGCGGCCACGGACTACACCACCCAGATCGTCACCATGATGGCCGGTGCCAGCCTGGCCACGGCCGTGGGTGGGGTGCTGGCCGAGCATCTCGGCTGGTTCTACTACTTCCTGATCGCCGGCGCGCTGGTCAGCGGGACCTGCTTCCTGCTGTTCGTCCTGTTCGATCGCATCGAGGCGCTCGTGGACGCCCGCGATGCCACGGAACTGGGCGGGCCGCCGCCGCACACCGGATCCCCCGACGTCAACGGAGCCCGTTATGCCACTCGTCGAGTTTGAAACCCGCGGCCACGTCGCCGTGATCACGCTGAACCGCCCCGATGCCCGCAATGCCATCAACCCCGAGGTTGCCGTCCGCCTGGCCGACGCCTGGGCCCGGGTGAAGGAGGACCCGGAGGTCCGGGTGGCGGTGATCACCGGCAGCGGCAGCGCGTTCTGCGCCGGTGCCGACCTCGGCCAGCTGATCCCGATGATGTCCGGTGCCCGCAAGCCGGAGAACGAGTGGGACGAAAGGGTCGCCGCCGACCCGGGTATAGCCGGGCGGGCGCTGCTGCGCAACTTCGACCCGGAGAAACCCATCATCTCCGCCATCAACGGCCATGCCATCGCCGGTGGCATGGAGCTGGTTCAGGGTACCGACATCCGCGCGGCCGTGCCGGCCGCGAAGCTCGGGGTGCAGGAGGTGAAGTGGGCCATCTTCCCCGCCGGCGGCTCCACCGTGCGCCTGCCGGTGCAGATGCCCTACGCCAAGGCCATGGAGCTCCTGCTCACCGGCGATCTGATCAGCGCCGAAGAGGCCCTGGCGCTGGGCTTCCTCAACTACGTGACCGACGATCCGCTGGCAAAAGCGCTGGAGATCGCCGCCAAGATCGCAGCCAACGGGCCGCTGGCCGTAAAGGCCATCCGCCAGTCGGTGAAGGAGTGCCTGGGCCAGCCGGAGCGCGACGCCCTGAAGATCGAGAGCCGTATCTCCGGTCCGGTGTTTCAGACCGAGGATGCCCGGGAGGGGCCGAGAGCCTTCATGGAAAAGCGCCAGCCCGAGTACAAGGGCCGCTGAGCCAGCGCCATGGACATCCAGGCGGCCGGCGCCGGCGACAGCGAGCGATTGAGCGCGCTGGCATTCCGCTCGAAGGCCTACTGGGACTACGACGACGACTTCATGGCCCGCTGCCGCGACGAGCTCAGCTACACCCCGGAGCAGCTCGCTGCTGGCGGGTTCTGGGTGCTCCGGGACGGGGGCGAGGTGCGCGGCTTCTACGGCCTCACCAAGGTATCGCCGGACTCGCTGGAGCTGGAAGCCATGTTCGTGGAGCCCGAGGCCATCGGCCGCGGCTACGGGCGGGCACTGATGGCGCACGCGCTGGCGCAATTCGAGCAGTCCGGGCTCACCCGGCTGGTGATTCAGGCGGACCCCAACGCCGCGGCCTTCTACGAGGCGGCAGGCGCCACGCTGATCGGCCAGCGGCCGTCAGACAGCATCGACGGGCGCATGCTGCCGCTCTACGAGATTGTCGCGCGATCATGAAACCCTCGACCAACCCATCGGGTGAGCTATGGCAGACCTGCTGAAGATGTCTTCCGGCATCATTGACGGCACCGAGAGCGCCGAAAACGTCGGGCCGATCAACCGCATCAACCACCAGCTGTCGGGGATTGCCGACGGCGTGGCCATGGTGGAGGCGTTCTCCCACTGCATCGTCTTCGACACCGACGACGGTCTGGTCGCGTTCGACACCTCCAACCCTGCCGGTGGGCCCCGGGTCGTGGAGGCGGTACGGGGCTGGAGCGGGAAACGATTCAACACTGTCGTCTACACTCACGGTCACGTCGACCACGTGGGCGGCTGCGGCGCGTTCATCGCCGATGCGGAGCGCGCTGGACATCCGCGACCCCGGGTCGCCGGTCACGCCAACGTGCCGAACCGCTTCGACCGCTACAACCTGACCAACGGCTACAACCAGATCATCAACGAACGCCAGTTCGGCCAGTTCCGGCGCCGCGGCTACGACATCTCCGCGGCTGCCTCCAGCAGCTTCCTGCCGGGATCCTCGCCGAAGCCCGACCTCACCTACGAGCATTCCCTGGAGCTCACGGTGGGCGGTCTCGAGCTGCGCATGCGTCACGCCAAGGGCGAAACCGACGACCACACCTGGGCCTGGATACCGGCCCACAAGGCGATCTGTGCCGGCGACTTCTTCATCTGGAATTTCCCCAACGCCGGCAACCCGCAGAAGGTCCAGCGCTATCCGGCGGAATGGGCTCGCGCCATGCGCGCCATGGCTGCGCAGGAGGCCGAGCTGTTTCTGCCGGCCCACGGGCTGCCCATCGCCGGGGCCGCGCGCATCCGCACCGTGCTCACAGACGTGGCCGAGGCCCTGGAACACCTGGTGCGGGAAACCCTGGCGATGATGAACGACGGCGCCCGCCTGACCGACATCGTGCACAGCGTATCCATCGACCCCGCGGAGCTCGAGAAGCCCTATCTCCGGCCGATGTACGACGAGCCCGAGTTCATCGTGCGCAACATCTGGCGCCTCTACGGCGGCTGGTACGACGGCAACCCGGCGCACCTGAAACCGGCCCGGGATTCCGCCCTGGCGATCGAGATCGCCGCCCTGGCGGGGGGCGCAGGGAAACTGGCCGAGCGCGCCCTGGCCCTCGCCGGAGAGGACCCGCGCCTGGCCTGCCACCTGGCGGAGATGGCGGTGCTGGCGCAACCCGATGACCGGCACTGCCACGAGGTCCGCGCCGAGGTGTACCAGCGCCGGCGCGACGGTGAGACCTCGCTGATGGCCAAAGGCATCTTCGGTTTCGCCGCCAACGAGTCCCGCAGCCGGGCCGGCGGGTGATCTGTCGATGCCGCAGACTGAGGCCATCCAGATCAATCCCATCGCCCCGGCGCTCGGAGCCGAGGTCTCGGGGGTGGATCTGGCCGCCGGGCTGAGTGAGGCCCAGGTGGGCGCCATCCGGGCCGCATGGCTCGAACACCTGGTGCTGTTTTTCCGCGATCAGCCCCTCACCCCGGCCCAGTTTCTGCGCTTCGCGGCGACCATCGGACGTCCGGTGGAGTATCCGTTCGTGCGGGGTATTCCCGGCTACCCGGAAATCATCGAGGTCAAGAAGCTCCCGCACGAAACCGTCAACTTCGGCGGCATCTGGCACACCGACACGGCTTATCTGGAGGAGCCGCCGATGGCCTCGATGCTGTTGGCCCGGGAGGTGCCGCCAACCGGCGGCGATACCCTGTTCGCCAACATGTATCTCGCCTACGAGGCCCTCTCCGATGCGCTCAGGGCCAACCTCGCCGGGCTCGTCGGCGTCAACTCCTCGGCCAAAGCCGACGTCAGCCGGACCCGCGAGGATCGCATTGCCAGCGACGGACGGGGCGACGCCGGCCGTGAGCACGTCGCCGAGCACCCGGTGGTACGCACCCATCCGGAGACCGGCCGCAAGTCGCTGTACGTCAACGTCGCGCACACGGTGCGGTTTCGTGGCATGAGCGAAGCGGACAGCGCACCGCTGCTGGAGGCGCTGTTCGCGCACCAGATACGACCGGAGTTCACCTGCCGGTTCCACTGGCAGCCCGGCTCGCTCGCCCTGTGGGACAACCGCTGCACGCTGCACTATCCGCTCAACGACTACCACGGTCATCGTCGGCTGATGCACCGGATCACCCTCGCCGGCGACAGGCCGCGCTGAGCGGCACTGCCAAAGCAGCCCCGCCTCCCAGCCCGGGTGCCTGACGCGAGCTTGCACTGCCCGCCAGGACATCCCGGACGAAAGCCCGGTTTCTTGCCGAAGGTCACAATCGCCGCCACCGTAGCCGGCTACCCTGATGGGAACGACAGACTGGAAGACGGAAATGCCTCACAAATTCACCCAGGACGACGACGCCCAGCTCGCCGGTGTCTGGCTGACGCCAAGCCGGCGCAAGTACTGCGCCTGGCAGTTCGACCCGGAAACCAGAACCCTGAAGGCAAGTCGTGGCATTGCGGTTCGCACGGCCGTGCTCGAGGCGGAAACACGGACCCTCGAAGAGCTGCGGGAGTCCCTGCCTCAGCTCGCCCTGGAGCTTGCCACGGACCCCAGCCCGCCTCGCCACTGAGCGGCAGGATCAGGTCGCCGTACCCGTAACGGGGCTCTCGGACCGGCGTTTCGCCCGAACACCTGGCCCGCGCCACGGCCCGTTCGCAAGGTCACGTGCGGGAGGCTCACCGCGCGCTGCGGTGATCGCCTCAGTCCGCCGGGCCCGCAGCGGCCACCCGGTCGCCGGGCGCTACGGCTGGGTCACCGAGAATCCGCCCGGTGATCAATCCCGCCGTCATCGCCCCGTTCACGTTGAGCGCCGTGCGCGCCATGTCGATCAGCGGCTCGATGGAGATCAGGAGCGCTGCCACGGTCACGGGGAAGCCCATGGCCGGGAGCACGATGAACGCCGCCATGGTGGCGCCGCCGCCCACGCCGGCGACGCCGAACGAGCCGACCGCGATGATTCCGACCAGCCCGGCAATGAAGGACAAACTCATGGGATCCACGCCCATGGACGGGGCAATCATGACCGCCAGCATGGCCGGGTAGATGCCGGCGCAGCCGTTCTGACCAATGGTGGCACCGAAGCTGGCGGACAGGTTGGCAACGGGCACGGGCACCTTCAGCACGTCCACCTGGGTCTCGACGTTGAGCGGGATGGTGGCGGCAGAGCTGCGCGACGTGAACGCGAACGTCAGAACCGGCCAGACGCTGCGGAAATACTCGAGCACATTGAAGCCGCTGCCCGCGATGAGCGCGGCGTGCACGCCGAACATGATCAGGATCGCCAGATAGGACGCGCCGATGAAGCTGATCAGGTTGACGATGTCGGCGGCATCGGAACCCGCCACGACCTTCGTGATCAGCGCAAGAATCCCGTAGGGCGTGAGGGCCATGATCATGTGGACCAGCTTCATGACGATGGCCTGCGCGGTTTCGATGAACTCGCGGATCGCCTTGCCGCGCCCGGCGTTCTCCCGGGCAACGCCCAGCGCGGCGATGCCGAACAGAATGCCGAAGATCACCACGCCGATGATCGACGTCGGCCGCGCCTCGGTCATGTCGAGAAACACGTTGGAGGGAATGAAGCGCACCAGCATGTCCGCCAGGCCGAGTTCGCCGAAGCTCTGATAACGATCGCTCAGGTACTGGGTGCGCTCCAGCTCCCGGGCTCCCTGAGTCAGGCCCTCGGCGGTCAGGCCGAAGGCGTTGCTGATGAAGATGCCCACCAGCGCAGCGATCACGGTGGTGCCGACCAGAATGCCGACCACCATGCCGCCGATCTTGCCGAGCGCCGCCACCTCTTCCATGCGCACGACCGCCGCTACCATCATCACCAGCACGAGCGGAATGATGATCATGCGCAGCAGGCTCACGTAGGCGCCGCCGACCACGTTGGTCCACTCCAGCGTGCCCGCGATGGCCTCCGGGCTGGAGGGATAGACGAATTGCAGCGCCAGCCCGAATACCAGACCGGCGCCCAGCCCGGCCAGGATGCGTTGCGACAGCGAGAAGTCGCGGAGTCTGGCCAGCAGCAGAACCAGCGCGGCGAACGCCAAGAGATTGACGATGACGAAGATGGACATGTTCCCTGCGGCCCCTGGCTGAGGGCCTGAGGATGGCGTCCACCGGCACCGATTACAAGGCGCCGCGGTTCAGCCTGCGGCCCGGTCCGCGTCCGGGGCCTGCGCATCCGCACGCCGCAGCGGCAGGTGCAGGTCGAAACGCCGCCACAGGTACAGAAACGCCGCGTAACCCAGTAGGCCGGCCGGCACGGCGACAGCCAGGCTGCCGACCACCAGGGCCGACGTCTCCACGGCGATCTCCTGCTCCAGCCCGGTGAGCGAGTCGAAACGGATCGGGATGAACCTCATCAGGTACTCGCCGAGGCGATGAAAGCCGAAGTAGAGCGGGGCGAAGGTCAGCGGGTTGTTGATGCAGGAGGCGATGAAGGCGGCGGGGAAATTGGCGCGCAGCATCACCGAGGCGCCCAGCATCAGCGGCGTCTGAACCCCGACGGTCGGGGTCAGGCCGATGCACAGACCGACCGCGACGCCACGCGCCAGCGCGAACTCGTCGACCTCGAGGCTGCCGGTTCGGCGGAGAAACCCTCGGGTCCGCGGATGGCGCTGCAGCCAGGCGCGGGTCCGGAGCCGCGCGCGCCTCGATGCGCCGCCGAGATGACCTTTCAGCCAGGCCCGGACCCGACCCACGGTTTCACCCCGCTTTCTCCCGGAGATCGGGCAGCCGGTAACCCTTGGCGTCGAGATCGGCTCGAACCACCTTCTTGTCCATCTTCCCGGTCGAGGTGAGCGGGATGGTGTCGACGAAGAGCACGTCATCGGGCAGCTGCCACTTCGCGAAATTGCGGCCCACGTGCTCGAGGATGGCTTCCTTGGTCACCTCTGCGCCCTGCTGCCGCACCACCAGCGCCACCGGGCGCTCGTCCCATTTCGGATGCGGCTGCGCAACCACACAGGCCTGGGCAACGCCCTCGAGAGCAACGATGTGGTTCTCCAGATCCACCGACGAGATCCACTCGCCGCCACTCTTGACCAGGTCCTTGGAGCGGTCGCTGATGATCAGGTACTCCTCCGGATCGATCTTGCCGACGTCACCGGTGATCAGCCAGTCGTCATGGAACTTCTCCGGCTGCGGATCGTTGTAGTACTCGGAGCAGATCCACGGCCCGCGTATCAGGATCTCGCCCACGGTCTCGCCATCGTGAGGCAGGCGGTTGAACTCATCGTCGAAGATCTCCACCTCGATGCCGGGCATGACCTGACCTGCTTTGGCGACGTTCGCAAACTGCTGATCCTCGCTGAGCTTGCGCTGGGAGCGCTTCATGACGCGGCGCGAAAGCGTGGCCAGCGGCGACGTCTCGGTCATGCCCCAGCCCTGAATCATCTCGACGCCCAGGCGATCCCAGTACCAGCGGATCAGCGACGCCGGAGGCGCCGAGCCGCCGCAGGTAAGCCGTGACAGCGACGACAGATCGTAGCGCTTGGGGTCCGCCTCGAAGATGGCCTTGACGCCCTGCCAGATGGTCGGCACGCCGGCGGATACCGATACCTCCTCGTCCGCCATGAGCTGGATCAGACGCTTCGGGTCCATGAACCGATGCGGCATCACCTGCTTGCAGCCGAGCATGAGCGCGGACCATGGCAGGCCCCAGCCCATGGCATGAAACATGGGCACGATGCCGAGCAGGCAGTCCGTCGCCGAAAGACCCATCGAGTCGGTCATGCACTGGGTCATCGTATGCAGATACTGGGAACGGTGCTCGTACTCCACGCCCTTGGGGTTGCCCGTGGTGCCGCTGGTGTAGCAGAGGCCGAGCGGTGAGTTCTCGTCGATCCGGGGCCACTCGTAGCTGGTCGGCTTGCCGGCAATGAACGACTCGTAGTCCACCGGGTTCGGAAGCTCCGTGCTCCAGTCCTCGAAGCCTGATTCGACCGCAACGATGATCCGTTCGACGCTGGGCATACGGCCCTTGAGCTTCTCCAGCAGCGGCAGCACGTCGGCATCGACGATGATCACCTTGTCCTGAGCGTGATCGATGATGTACTCGAGGTCGTGATCGGACAGGCGGATGTTCAGGGTGTGCAGCACCGCGCCCATTCCGGCAACCGCGTGGTAGGCCTCGAGGTGCCGGGAACCGTTCCACATGAAGGTGCCCACCCGATCCCCGACCCTCACCCCAGCATCCGCCAGCGCGTGGGCAAGCTGGTGGGCGCGGTCCCGGGTCTCGCGGTAGGTCTGACGGCGCACGCCGTCTTCCGTTGCCGTGACGATCTCCTCGTTCGGCGCCACCTTCGCGCCCCGGTCCAGGACATTGGACATGAGCAGAGGCGTGTGCTGCATTGCCATCGCAAGGCCCTCCCAATAAGCTTGTTCGATTGCGAATACCGGAGTGTACCATCCGCGACGCCGACGTCCTCGAAGACCATCTGCTCGCCATACCCCACGCCCGCGCCATCGGCATGCAACTGGTTCGCCACGATGCCGAAGGCTGTGTGGTGCGGGTTCCTTACGCCGAGCACCTGGTGGGCGACCCGGACACCGGCGTGGTGCACGGCGGCGTCCTGACGGCACTCCTGGACAACACCTGCGGCATGGCCGTGCGCCCCGGAGCAGGTGAGGAACCGATCTCGATGGCCACCTTGGACCTGCGTATCGACTACCTGGCCGCAGCCGAGCCGGGCCGGGAAATCTTCGCGGAAGCCGTCTGCTTCAAGCGTACCCGGCACATCGCCTTCGTCCGCGCCATTGCCTATCAGGACGACCCCGCGGACCCGATCGCCACCTGCGTGGCCAGCTTCATGATGGGCACCCCGAACCAGCCGCGGGCACAGCCGCAGCCGCGGGACTCCGGATCGTGAAGCTGCTCGCGGAGCTGCGGGCCAGCGGCCGCGGGCGGGACATGGCCGCGGTCCTGGCGCACCTGCCTTACGCCCGCTTTCTCGGCATCGAGGTAGATCTGAAGGGGAGCGAGCTGACCACGGTGATGCCGTTCAAAGACGATCTGGTTGGCAACGTGAACCTGCCGGCGCTGCACGGCGGCGTGATCGGCGCGTTCCTGGAAATCACCGCGGTGATCCAGCTGCTCTTCGACACCTCCTGCGAGCGGCTGCCGAAGACCATCGACCTGTCCGTGGACTATCTGCGTTCCGGACGCCCCCAGCCCACCTACGGGCGCGCCATCGTCACCCGCCACGGGCGCCGGGTTGCCAACGTCCGCTCGGAGATTTGGCAGGAGGAACGCAGCCGCCCCATCGGGGTCAGCCACGGCCACTTCCTGCTCGCACCGCTGACCGCCGAATAGCAACCAGATCGAGATCCAGCCGCCGACGCCACGCTCAGCCGGCGCCCTGGCGGAACGCCAGCTCGTCTTCGAGGCGCCGGCGCACGTCGGCGGTCTGGCTCAGCCGTTCCGGCTCGCTCCACTCGAAGTGCTCGGCCAGCAGCGTGCCCACGCGGTCGACCACCTGCTCAACCTCCTCCGGCAGGAACCAGGCGGCGCGCAGCCGCCGGTAAACCACGTCTTCGAGAGTCCGGGCACCCTCCACGTCGACGGCCCAGTACACCTCTTCGACGAACACCGAGGGCGACAACGGCTGCGGCCGCTGGCCGAGGACCTGTCCCACCTCGCTGCCGTACAGGCGCGTGAGCCGGGTGGCGACCCGGGCGTCGAGCTGATACTGCCGGGCAACTTCCTCGATGAGTACCGCGACGTCTTCGATGTCGCCGCCGGCCACGGCTTCCAGCGGCGCCGGCATGGTGACATCACGGCCGAGCACCTCGGCGACCACGGCCATCGCGTCCTCGGCCATCCGACGGAATCCGGTCAGCTTGCCGCCGGCTACCGTCACCAGCGCGTCCCGGCGCCAGATCTCGTCGCGCCGCGACATCTCTTTCGCGGCCTTGCCCGGCTGGTTGATCAGCGGCCTGAGTCCGGCCCAGCTGGCCAGCACGTCGCGATCGGAGAGGGCGACGCTCGTGAAGTGCACGTTGACCGTGGCCAGCAGGTAGTCGATGTCGCTCGCCAAAACCTTCGGCCAGTGTTCCGGACCGCCTTCGTGGGTCGTATCCGTGGTACCGACGTAGGTCACGCCGCCCCGGGTGATGGCGAACACCGGCCTGCCGTCGGCAGCCGTCATCATCACCATGTGGCGCACCGGCAGACGCTCACGGGCGACCACCAGATGCACGCCTTTCGACAGGTGTAGACGCGGTTGCGGACGCGGCCGGCCCGCAGTGTCGCCGGGGAGCAGAGATTCCACCCACGGCCCGGCCGCGTTGACCACACAGTCCCCGCTCACCTGGAACTCGCAGGCGGCGCGTTCATCCCGGACCGTCACCAGGCACCCAGGTTCTGCGCTGGCGACCCCGAGCACCCGCGTGTAGTTGCAGATCGTTGCGCCGTGAGCAGCCGCGCTGCGCAGGGTGCCCAGCACCAGCCGGGCGTCGTCGGTGAGGTATTCCCGATACACGCAGGCCCAGGGCAGGCGCACCCGGTCGAGCAGCGGCTCGCCGTCTTCGAGGTCCTGGCGGTTCCAGTTGTAGTGGTGCTCATTCCGTGGCACGGCACCCAGCCACTCATACAGACTGATGCCGACGCGCAGCTTCAGGTAGTCCCAGCGGCGTCGCGCCGGCACCAGCATCCAGCGCGGCTCGGTGAGATGGGGCGCCATGGCGAGCAGGCTCTTACGCTCCAGTGCGCTCTCCCGCACCAGGGCGAAGTCACCCATGGCCAGATAGCGCAGCCCACCGTGAATCAGCTTGGTCGACCGGCTCGACGTGCCTGCGGCGAAATCGCCGCCTTCCAGCAGCAGCGTGCGCAATCCACATTGGGCCGCGTGTCGGGCCACCCCGGCGCCGGTGATCCCGCCGCCGACCACCACCACGTCGAACCGCTCGCCGGCGAGGCCCGCCGCATCGTCGCTGCCGAGCCGGGCCGTCGTGTCGAAGCGATGATCCCGGGCGTTCACAGGCGGACACCCAGCGTCAGCAGAAACACCACGTCCGGCGCGCTCGCGCCGGACAGGTCCTCGACGACGCCGATATCGAGCCACTGCCCGGTCGCCAGCGCCAGGGTTCCGCCGAGGGTTCCCTGCAGGGTTGCACCCCCGAACTGGCGCGTGCCGACGTCGATCACGTCGCTGTGGCCGTCGAGCTGGGCACGCAGCACGAGGTTGCCGGTGAGCGGGTAGTGCAGGCCCAGGTGTCCGGACCACACCAGATCCTCATGCGGTGTTCCGGGCAACTCGTCCTTGCCGAGCACCGACACGCCGCCCATGAGCGTGAGGGTGACGCCGGCCGCTTCGAGCAGACGGCCATCGACCAGCTCCAATGTCAGCGCCAGGTCGGTACCCTCCGAGCCCGAGAGCTCCGGGACCCGTCCGGTGGGCGCCTTCACCATGCCGCGCAGCACCGCCTGCCGCCCCTCGCCCGCGTGGAGCCGGTAGCCGAGCCAGCCGCGCACGTCACCCACATCGCCGGTGGCGTCGTCGAGCTGGACCCGGGTCTCCCCGCCGTTGACCAGCCGGTAGTCGAGTCGATCGCGCGGCACCGCATCACGACCGCCGTCCGGGAGCCCGAATAGATCGTGGAAGCCATCGATGAAACCGTCCGTGAAGCCGCCGCCGTGATGTACGTACGGCAGCTCCAGCCCCCACTCCAGACGCGACCCCAACGATCGGCGAACGATCACGCCGGTAACGGTCGTGGTGCCGTCGAACACTGCTGTGCCGGATTCGGCCGTGCCGCCGGCAGTGAAGTTGTTGGCGTGCTCGAGCCGCAACGACAGCTCGGTCTCTCCCGGCATGGCCAGGGCGCCCAGCGACCTCGGCAACCCGTAGAGCAGCGTGACCGGCGTCAGATTGCGCACGGGCAGGGGCACGGCGCTGCGGATCGACGCGGCGGTCGAGCCTTCCAGAGCGGCGGCCGGCGTTGTCGCCAGCGCCACCCAGGACAGGGCGGCGGCAGCGAGCAGCACCACGGCCCACCTGCCCGCTCCCGGCCTGCTGGCGGCGCCGCCCGACTTCATCAATGGATGCCTCGCTCCTGGCCTTTCCAGAACGGCTGGCGCAGTTCGGTCTTGAGAACCTTGCCGGCGCCGCTGCGCGGCAGCGGCGTGGCGCGCACGTCGATGGTCTTCGGGCACTCGTAGCCCGCAAGCTGGCTGCGGCAGTGGGCCAGCAGCGCGTCCGCGTCGATGGCGGCACCGCCGCGGGGCACGACGATGGCATGCACGGCTTCCCCCCAGCGCTCGCTGGGCACGCCGATCACGGCGCACTCGTGCACTCCGGGGAACTGATGGATCACGTTCTCCACCGCCGCCGAGTACACGTTCTCGCCGCCGCTGATGATCATGTCCTTGACCCGATCCACCAGAAAAAGAAAGCCGTCCTCGTCCAGATAGCCGGCATCTCCGGTGTGCATCCAGCCGTCGCGCAGCGCCTCGGCCGTGAGCTCCGGCTGCCCCCAGTAGCCCTGCATCACCATCGGACCGCGCACGCAGACTTCCCCCACCTCACCCGCGGGCAGGCGGGTGCCCGCCTGGTTCATGATCGCGACGTCCGCGTTGAACACCGCCTGGCCGGCGGACCGGATCCGGCCCGCATCCGGCCCTTCGAACACGTGGTAGCGCGGCGCGAGACTGGTGGCCACCGGCGACAGCTCCGTCATCCCGTAGGACTGCAGAAAGCGGATGCCGGGGAGCCGCGCCATAGTCTGGCGCAGCAGCGCCTCCGGCATGGGGGACGCGCCGTAGGTCAGCAGCTCGAGGCTCGACAGGTCGTAGCGGTCCAGGTGCGGGTAGTCGAGCAGCGCGTTGAGCATGGCTGGGACCACGACGGTGACCGTGACCCCGAAGCGCTCCACCGCTTCGAGGAACAGCTCCGGCTCGAAGCGGGGAATAGTCGCGTGGGTGCCGCCGGCAACCGTGGTGGTGAACACCCGCGAGCCGCCGGCAACGTGAAACAGCGGGGCTACATGCAGGTGCACGCTGTGCTCGCGGATCCCCAGATTCACCAGCGCCGTCATGGCGTTGGTCATGAAGTTGTCGTGGCTGAGCATCACGCCTTTGGCCCGCCCGGTAGTCCCACCGGTGTAGAACAACGCGGCCAGGTCGCTGCCGCCGCGCTCCGCGTCCGGCACCGCATCCTGGGATGCCAGCAGCGCTTCGTAGGCCGGGAACGGGCCGGGGTCTCCGTCGTCGGCGTGAATCACCTGCAGCAGATCAGGGCAGCGCCCGATCAGGGCTTCGGCATCGCCGTGGGCGGCGCTGTCCACCAGCAGCATCCGGGCACCGGCATCGGTCAGGCAGTGGACCTTTTCCGGCAGCGCCCAGCGGCTGTTCACCGGGACCATGACGGCGCCGGCCCACAGCGTGGCGAAGTAGAATTCCACGTAGCGGGGCGAGTTGGCAGCCAGCATGGCGACGCGATCGCCCGGCCTGATGCCGTGCGCAACCAGCACGCCGGCAGCCCGGGCGACCCGCTCGGCGAACGCCTTCCAGGACAGGCGAACGTCTGCGGCCAGCAGCGCCGGACGATCGGCGTAGAGCTGAACCGCACGGTGAATGCCCTGGGTGAGGCGCATGAAGGGACGGGCTCCGAACTGCAAAGCCCGGCATTCTACCGGGTCTGCAGGCACTGGCTAGCCGCGCAGATCGCGCTCCCCGGTAACCCGATTGCGCCCGGTGTTCTTGGATTGCCGCAGACAGGCCGTCGCGCGCTCGAGCAGCGTCTGCTCCGTGTCGTCATTGCTGCAGTGGGCCACGCCGAGCGAGATCGTGAGCTCATCGATGTCCAGGCCCGCGTCGGTCTCCACCACCTGGGCCTCGACGATGGCGCGAATGCTTTCCGCGAGCATCATCGCGCCGTTGTATGAGGTCGAGGGCAGCAGGATTGCGAACAGCGCGCCCTCGTAGCGGGCCAGCAGGTCTCGACCCTTGACGCACTGGTCCAGCTCCTGGGCCAGGTAGCGCAGCGCCTGATCGGCCACCGCCCGGCCATGGGCTTCGTTGAATGCAGCGAAGCCATCCACGTCGACCAGCAGCAGGCACAGTTGCTCGTCCCCTTCAGCAACGTCCTGCAGCATCCGCCGCAGACCGTCATCGAAGGCGCGGCGGTTCGCCACGCCGGTCATCGCATCCTGGCGCGAATCCCTGGCCAGGGCGTCGACCTGAACCCGCAGGTCGTCCAGCTCGGCTTTCATCTCCCGGATCGTGGCGCCCGCCGCCGCACTCCGCGAGCGGGTCGCCCGGGTTTCCTGAGCAAGCTCGGACACCAGCGCGTTCAGCGCCTCCGGCGCCGGCGTGCCGCTCAGCGTCGTGCTGGCCCGATCCAGCACCGCACCGAAACCGCTGAGGCTCTGATCCATGCCAAACAGCTCGTCCAGCGTGGCGTCCATGGCGTGACGCATGGCCACCTGAATTTCGCCCACCTGAGCCCGCAGCTCCTGCAGAAAGTATTTTTCGAACAGCTGCTGGCAGGCATCCGGCGAGAACCGGAGCCCCTGCGCCATACGCTGCCGAAGCTCGTCCACCAGCTCGGCGTTCGCCTCCGACACAAAGTCGTACCAGACCGCGTAATTCTGCGGAATGGTCGGTACCTGCTGCTGGCTCATCAGCGGCAGCACCTTCTTCAGGACCGCATGCGACTCCTCAACGGATACGTCGAACGTGAGTGAGGTCATGAACGCAGATTTCCGAACGACTCCCCTGAAATCTAGCTGAGATCTGCGAATCGACAATGTCCGCGGCCCCGGGTCCGCGCGCTGCGACCGGGCCCTATCCGTCCGGCGCCCGCAGCACGCCGGCAGCGAGCAGCTCCTCCGCGTTCAGGCCCAGCTCGCTGACGATCTCCCGGGAATGCTCGCCGAGCACGGGCGCGGGCCGGGTCATCCCCGCCGGCGTGCGGTCGAACCGCGCCGCGGGCCGCGGCTGGCGAATGCGTCCCGCCACCGGATGATCGTACTCCGCGACGGTCTCGTTGACCTTGACCTGGGCGTGCTCGAACACCTCGTGACGCTCCAGCACGGGAGCGCAGGGCACGCTCTCGGCGTCCAGGGCCGCGAGCCACTCGGCGCTGCTCCGCTGGCGCAGCGCCTGCGCCATCAGCGCCAGACGATCCTCGACGTTCACCACCCGATCCTGAGCGGTGCGGAAGCGCGGGTCCTCCAGCCATTCCTCGTGCCCAAGGGCTCTACACATCCCCGCCCATTCGACGTCCGACACCGCGCCGGTGGTGATGTAACCGTCTGTGGTCTGGAAAATCAGATCCTGAGCGAGCTGAGCACGGGAGCCCGCCACCTCGCGGCCGACGAACGTGTACCCGGTCATGCCTTCCGGCCACAGGTAGGCGATCATCGTATCGAGCATGGCAAGCCTGACGTGCTGTCCCTCGCCGGTTCGCTCGCGGGAAAACAGCGCCGCGGTGATGGCCTGCGCGGCGGTCACCGCCGTGGTCTTGTCGGGGATGATGGTGCGCACCATCTTCGGGCGCCCGCTGGCGCCGTCCTTCTGGATCGCTGCCAGGCCGGACAGGGCCTGAATGACCGGATCGTATACCCGCTTCTGCGAGTACGGCCCGGTCTCACCAAAGCCGCTTATCGACACGTAGACGATATCGGGACGTAGCGACCGCACCGCCGACTCGCCCAGCCCCATGCGCTCGATGGCGCCGGGACGGAAGTTCTGCACGAACACGTCGGCGCCGCCGAGCAACCGCCTCAGCACCGCCATCCCCGCCTCGTGCTTGAGATCCAGCGACAAGCTGCGCTTGCTGCGGTTCGCGGAGATGAAGGTCGCCGTGAGGCCTTCGCGACTCGGCCCGAGGTGGCGCACCAAGTCGCCGTCCAGGGGCTCCACCTTGATCACGTCCGCGCCCTGGTCGGCGAGCATCATGGTGGCCACGGGGCCGGAAATCATGCTGGTGAGGTCGACGATCCTGACGCCGGCCAGAGGACCTGCCATGGGTATTCTCCCTCGCTCGCTGCCCGCGCCTGCTTGCATGCGGCCGGCGGTCCTTTGTACCCCGGCGCCAACCCAGGGAGCAACCGGGGCCGCCGCCACGGGCACCGCCAACAGTTGGCGAAACTCGCCAGGTCACGGGGCGAACCCCGGCCGATCTCCCGCTGGAGGGGCCGGTTTCTGGTCCGCGCCAGCCTGGCATGAATCCTGAATGACGCAGAACAGGAACATTCGACACCGGAACGGAACCGCGAGCCATGCACCAAGCCTTGAGAGTTTCCCGCATCAGAGCGCCCCGAGGGACCCTGACCGCCGCCGTGCTGCTGGCGGTGGTGTTCATCACCATCGGCCTGGCGATCTCGGCACTGACCCCGGACCAGACCGCAGCGACACCGCTGAACCTGGAGCGGGCGGCGCTCACCTTCAGCAACTGGTTGATGAGCCTGTAGGAGAACCACATGAGTGAGTCCGCCCTGGAGCGGCTGCGCCGCCGCTTCTACCTCGACCGCCGCAACGGCTGGATCGCCGGAGTCTGCGCGGGCGCCGCCGGCACCCTCGGCACCGATCCGGCGTTTCTGCGTGTTGCTTTCGTCCTCGCCGGCCTGTTCCTGCCCAAGCTCGCCATCGGGCTTTACCTGGTGGCTTGGATTCTGCTCGATGAGCGCGATCCCGACGCTGGCCGGGCATGAACGCACCATAGACAATGTCTATCGCCAATCAAGAAAGAAAGAATTTCACTGATCGAAGCGATTGATTCAGACTGCCGGCGTTGTTTCACCATTGCCCAACACCGGAGCAGGACAAATGACCGCAAAGGACATCAACATCGGTATCGAGGAGAAGGATCGGGAAAAGATCGCCGGCGGGCTGACCCGGTTGCTGGCCGATACCTACACCCTTTACCTGAAGACCCACAGCTATCACTGGAACGTGACCGGGCCGCGGTTCCGCGACCTGCACATGCTGTTCGAGGAGCAGTACACGGAACTCGCGACGGCGGTAGACGACATCGCCGAGCGCATTCGCACCCTCGGCTATCCGGCCCCGGGCACCTTCCGCGAGTATCTGGAGCTCGCCACCATCGAGGAAATCCCCGGCGCGCCGGCGGCGGAGGAGATGGTGAGCGATTTGGTCATCGCCCAGGAAATCATCGTGCGCACCTGCCGCGAGATCCTTCCCGCGGCCCAGGACGCCAACGACGAGTCCACCGTAGGACTGGTCGCAGACCGCATGGCGATTCACGAGAAGGCTGCGTGGATGCTGCGCAGCCTGCTGTAACGACGTCGCGGCGGCGTCGGCCGGCTAGCAGCGCAGCAGACACTGCGCTGCCTGCTCGGGGCCGTAGCGTTCCTGCTGAGCCAGCTCGCGGAAATCCTCGGCCAGGTCGTTCAACCGTTCGACGAAACGCTGCTGCTGTCGTTCGGTGAGGCTGTTGATCAGCCACACGCTGGCCTCCCGGTAAAGCTCGACGTTGGCGGCATCCGCCGCGGCGAGCTCGGGGCTGAAGTATCGCTCGCGGTTCGCGGCGAGCTCGCCGAGACTCGCCTCGAATCCGGCCAGCTCGTCGCGAAAAGCCAGCAGCGTCAGGAAGTCTCCCTGCCAGCGACGTCGGTATTCGGCCCACATCACCAGATACGGCTTATAGTCGACGGCGCGCTCCCTCAGGTACGCGCGCTGCAGTGCCGTCAGCCGTCCGGAGAACTGGCTGAAGCGGTCGGCGAACTCGTCGCTCCACAACGCCTGCGCTTGCTCCCGGGACAAGCCTTCTTCCGGTTCGGCGATTTCCTCGTTGCGCTCCGCCAGGTTGCTGGCGAGCTCGAGCACCTGCTCATCGCTCAACGACGCCAGCAGCTCGGCGGCAACCGGCAAACCCCGGGCCTGAACCTCCTCGGCCCAAAGGAACACCTGATCCACCACAGACTGCATCTCCGTCTCGCTGGTGCCATCGAGAAACCGCGGACCCAGGGCTTCCAGAAAACTCGCGTACTCCGGCAGGTGTCGGGTCCGGTGCCAGTACCAGACATCGGCCAGCGCGCCATCGAAATAGCCGCGCTGTGCATCGGTCATGTCGATGTAGTCGCTGATCGACCAGCGCGCCAGCCGATCGAGGTTGTTGTAGGCCATCTGCACGCTGCAGCCGGCACAACACACCAGCACCCCCAGCAGCAGCCACAGTCGCCGGGTTCCCGTCATCGCCTGGCACCTCCCATGAACTCGAGCATCCACCTCGCCACCACCTGGTGGTTGGTGCCACCGGCCGCCGCCGACGCCATGCCCGCGCGGCACAGGGCGTCGCCGAGGGTCGCTTCGCGGCGCGCGAGCAGCGCGCGGGCATATGCCGGGGTGAATTCCGGATGGCCCTGAAAAGTCAGCGCCTCGGCGGACCGCTCGCCAGCGGCCGCGAGCACGAAACCCGCATGGCGGCAGGTCTCCCCGGTGGCGAACGGACGCGCGGCCGGCGGCAGCCGCACCACCTGATCCCGGTGACTGGCCAGAAGCCGCACCTCATCTTCCGGCGGGTCCATCCAAGGCTCCCGGCGGCAGATCCGGGCGCGGTGCACGCCCACGCACCAGCCGGACTCGGCGCGTCTGGTCTCCCCCCCGAAGAACTGGGCGATCAGCTGATGGCCAAAGCAGATACCGACCACGGGCCGGCCCTGACCCAGCGCTCCTTCCACGAACCCGGCCAGCGGCTCGATCCAGGGCAACGCGTCGTAGACGCTGTGGCGGCTTCCGGTGATTAGGTAAGCATCGCAAGCGGACCCCGCCGGAAACGCACCGGCACGGGCATCGATGTCGAGGAACTCCGGAGCCGACTGACCGACCGGCCGCGCGGCGGGATCGCCCAGCAGCCGCCGGAACATGTCCGGGTAGTCGCCGTGCCGCACCACCAGGTCCGCGAGCACGGCGTCCGCTCTCAGAATGCCGATGCGCACGCGCGCTGCTCCTGCCCGGCGCGCGGGCTTCCGGCGCCAACCGACTCAGATGATTTCAAAGTAACGCTCCAGCTGCCAGGCGTTAACGTTGCGGCCGTACTCGGCGCACTCGAAGCGCCGCGACATCACGAAATGATCCACGAACTCGTCGCCGAGCAGGTCCCGGGCCCGGTCGGACCGCTCGAGCGCCGCGGCCGCCGCTTCCAGGGTCCGGGGAAACCGTAACGCATCCGCCAGGGTCTCCTCCACGTCGTAGGCGTTGCCGGACAGCGGCTCGCCCGGATCGAGCCGGGCCTCGATCCCGCCCAGCGCCGCTGCGGCGACGGCTGCGGCGACCAGGTAGGGATTGCTGTCCGCGCCGGGCACCCGACACTCGATGTGCTGGCGCCCGGCGCCCCCGGGAATCACCCGCACTGCAACCGTGCGGTTCTCGATTCCCCAGGTTGCGCCCGTGGGGGCCCAGGCACCCGGCACCAGGCGCGTGTAGCTGTTGATCGTGGGGGCAAGCAGCGCCAGGAATTCCGGCAGGTAGCGCATCAGGCCCGCCACCGCCCAGCGCTGGCAATCACTCATGCCATGGGCCGCCCCGGGATCGTGAAATCGGTTTTCCCCCTGCGGGCTCAGCAGGCTGAAGTGGTAATGACCACTCTGGCCGGGGTAATGCATGGACCACTTCGCCATGAACGTGGCGATCAGGTCCCGGCGTTGGAAGAACACCTTGGAGAAAGTCTTGAACAACGCTGCCTGATCGGCAGCCTCGAGGCCGGGACACGCATGCAGCGCGGCCTCCCAGACGCCGGGGCCGGTCTCACAATGCAACCCCTCCAGCGGGCACGCCAGATCCGCGCAGTAATCCATCAGCCCGGTGAACAGATCCGCTTCCGCGGACGCCCGCAGCACCGAGTAACCGAAGTTGCCCGGCGTCAACGGCCGGAGATCGGCAAACCGCTTGTCGCGAATGCTGTGGGGCGATTCGTGGAACACGAAGAACTCGTACTCGAACCCGGACAGCAGCGACAGGCCCGCCGCGCCGAGCCGGTCGAGCACCGCGCCGAGCCGGGTCCGCGGGCACAGCGGGTGCGGGCCACCGTCACGGCCGACGAACTCACCGATGAAAAAGGGACAGCCCTCGTCCGCCAGCCACCGCTCCGAGTCCACCAGCAGGCGGATCTCGGCGTCCGGGAAGCCGCTGTGCCAGCCGGTGAAGGTGCCGCGATCGTAGAGCCGGTCGTCGACGTCCCAGCCGAGCACGCAATCACAGAAGCCGCCGCCTTTGCGCAGCAGGCCCTCCAGTTTCCCGAGGCTCACGTACTTGCCGCGGATCACGCCGTCGATGTCGGTCAAACCGATCTTCGCCCGGCGCACGCCCCGCTGACGGTAGTCGTCGAGCTTGCGGGTGAGGCCATCGTCGGCCTCACCACCGACGGGTGGATCATTGGCGGCAGCCATGGTCGGATCCTCGCGTTGGGGAGGCTGGGATTATGCGGGCTGGCTGTACCCGGCTGAACCACCGGACCCGGTCCGGGCCGGGAAAGTTTTCCGATGGTACTGTGGATAACTCTGAGGATAAGTTCTGGGTATGGGCAGCGGGCGCCCGCAGCGCAGGGCCCGGGCGGACTAATCAAATTTTGCTCATGGCGACGGTAATTACAATCAAAACAAGAGGTTGCCAGTCTTTCATGCGTGAGCCGTTGAAGGAACGGCGGCAATCGGCGCGATCGAGGGCGCTATCCCGGGCCCTGTGCATAACGGTCACGGACAGGTCGTTAGTGCCTGCTCACATGATGCATCGCGTCACGCTGCAGATAACAAGACGGTGACAAGATTTCACCGCGCCCCTCAGGATAACGGTTTTCCTAAGCGGCGCTCGGTCGCCGGGCGCTCAGTGGTCGTCCTGCTGATCTTCCGGCAGTCGCAGAGCCGGCTCCGAGGCGGTGACCGGCGATAGCTCCGTGAAGATCGCCGGATCCAGCTCCCGCACCGGCGAGGCACGTTCGCCGAGCAGGCGCGCCGCCAGCCCTTCGGGTTGCAGCACCTGGTAGCTGGCCTGCGCGGGGGCAGGCGGTTCCGGCGCCTCGGCGGCGAGCACGGGCAGCACCACCAGCGCGGCCCCGCTCGCCAGGGAGCGCCAGAGGCGCAGGTGACGGCGCTCAGTGCTCATAGCGCAGCGACCAGTACCAACGCGAGCCATCATCATCGAGGTCTCCTGTGCCCCGGGCCATCAGCGGCGTCGCCCAGCTGAGCCGGGTCGACAGTCCCGGCGCCAGGTCCGCGCGCCAGCCGACGCCGAGATCCGAGATCGCCGCCCAGGTCCGACCGGCGTCGCTGCGGCCGTCTCCGTAACCGGCCTCCGCGAACACCAGCAGCTCGCCGAGCGTCACCGGCACCCGCACGTCGACGCCGAGCAGCAGACCGCGGTCGCCGAGGAAGGCGCTGCGATCGAAGGCCCGGGCCCGCTCCGCGCCGCCGAGCGCAAACCGTCGGGTTGCCGGCAACAGGCTGTCACTCCACTGTCCCGCCACCCGCAGGCTGAGCTTCTGCTCACCCTCCAGGTACGGCAGCGACACCGGCATCCAGGCATGACCGTCGAGCTCCAGCAGCCA
>JBFISC010000029.1:0-21439 GCA_041608775.1 Pseudomonadales bacterium
CCGATCTTGTCGCTCTGGGCGCCACCCATCAGGCCGATGAGCACCAGCCGACCACCGGTATTCAGGCACCGCAGGTTCTGTTCCAGGTAGGCCGCTCCCACGGGATCGAGAATGACGTCCACCCCCGCGCCACCGGTCCAGGCTTTGACGGTGTCTTCGAAGTCCCCGGCGTGTCGGTCCGTGCCACCGTCGGCGCCGAGCGCAACACAGCGCTCGACCTTCTCCTGACCACCCGCGGTAACCAGGCAGGGATTGTGGAATGACCGGCACAGCTGCACGGCCGCGGTTCCAACGCCGCTTGCGCCGGCGTGCACCAGCACCCGTTCCCGCTTGGCCAGCGCTGCTTCCATGTACAGGTTCAGGTACGCGGTGGCGAACACCTCGGGAATCGCCGCCGCCCTGACAGGGTCGAAACCCGCAGGGACCCTGAGCACCTGACCCGCCGGGACGACCACCTGCTCGGCGTAGCCGCCGCCGGCGAGCAGCGCGCAGACCTGATCCCCGGCACGCACGCGGGTAACGCCCTCGCCCACCTCGATGACCTCGCCCGCGCACTCGAGGCCGAGAATGTCGCTTGCCCCGGGGGGCGGCGGGTAGCCGCCGGCACGCTGCACCAGGTCGGCCCGGTTCACGGCCGTGGCCCGAACAGCAATGCGCACCGCCCCGGCGCCGAGCGGCGGTGCCGGCGCGTCCACCCAAACGAGCGCGTCGTTCTCCACCCGTATCGCTTTCATGGTTGCGTGGCGCATGGTTTCATCCTGCAGGAGAGCCGATCCGGTTACCAGTGCATCCGCATCTTCACACCGCGGTCGTGGAGATAGCGCTTCAGCTCACTGACTCGATAGTCCCCGAAGTGAACCATCGACGCCACCAGCGCCGCGTCCGCTTTGCCGGTGGTGAGCGCGTCGTACAGATGCTCCGGTTTGCCGGCGCCGCCGCTGGCAATGACCGGAATCCGCACGGCTTCGGAGAGCATGGCCGTCAGGGCGAGCTCGTAACCCTCGCGGGTGCCGTCGGCGTCGATGGAATTCACCACCAGCTCGCCGGCACCGAGCCGCTCGCCCTCGAGGGCCCAGGCCAGCGCGTCGAGACCCACCGCGGTGCGGCCGCCGTTGATGACGATCTCGTACCCGGACGGGCAGTCTTTGCTGACCGTGACGGCACGGATGTCCATCGACAGCACCACGTTCTGATTGCCGATGGCCTCTGCGCATTCCGCGATCAGCGCCGGACGCTGCACGGCAGCCGAGTTGACGTTGATTTTTTCCGCTCCCGCCAGCCTCAGGTCGGTCGCATCGGCAACGGAACGAACCCCGCCCCCCACCGACAGCGGGATGAACACCTGCTCCGCCACCGCCTCCACGACGTGCAGCATGATGTTGCGCTTGTCGCTGGATGCCGTGATGTCGTAGAACACCAGCTCGTCCAGACCATCGAGGTAGTACTCGCGCGCTTTTTCCACCGGGTCACCGATGTCCCTGGTATCGACGAACCTCACGCTCTTCGCGAGCCGGCCGTCGCGCACGTCCAGACAGGCGATGAGGCGCTTGCTCAGCATGTGCCGTCCCAGCTCGCGAACCGTTCGAGGATGCCCAGACCCACGCGGCCACTCTTCTCGGGGTGGCACTGCATGCCGAAGAAGTTGCCGCGCCCCAGGGCGCAGGCGAACTCGATTTCGTAGTCGGTGACGGCGTAAACGTCGTCCCGGGAAGATGGTTCCGGGTAGTAGCCGTGCACGAAGTAGAATTCGTCCCCGGGGCTGACGCCGTCGAGCAGCGGGTGGGGCTTGACGACCCGAACCTCGTTCCAGCCCATGTGCGGGATCTTCAGCTCCGGCCGATCGAAGGCGAATCGACGCACGCGACCGGGAATGATCCCCAGCGTGGTGGTGTCGTTCTCCTCGGAGGACTCCAACGAGATCTGCAGGCCGAGGCAGATGCCGAGCACCGGCGTGCCGGCGCCGATGACGTCGACCAGAGCGCGGTCGAGCCCGCGGGCCCTCAGACTCTTCATGGCGCTGCCGGCGGCACCAACGCCGGGAAAGATCACCCGCTGGGCGCGCCGCAGACGCTCCGGATCGGCAGAGATCTCTGCCGTCAGACCGACTTCCCGACAGGCCCGCTGCACGCTGCGAAGATTGCCGGCATCGTAGTCGACGATGACCGCCACGGCGTTTTCCAATGACATCTTGAAGGAGCGCGGATACTATCCGATTGCATGTCTCGAGGCATCCTTCTGGTCAATCTCGGCACGCCCGCGTCCTGCACAACGGCCGATGTGCGCCGCTATCTCAACGAGTTCCTCATGGATCCGTACGTGCTGGACGTGCCGTGGGCGCTGAGGCGGCTGATCGTCTCCGGCTTCATCCTGCCGTTCCGCCCGAAGCGCAGCGCGGAGGCCTACGCCGCCATCTGGGATCAGGCGGGAGCGGGCACGGGATCACCGCTCCTGCACTACAGCCGCAACCTGGAAACTGCCGCGCGCCTGCAGCTGAACATGCCGTGCGAGCTCGCCATGCGCTACGGCGAGCCGGGCCTCGAGGCCGGCATCGATGCCCTGGCCGCCCAGGGGGTTTCCGACCTGCTGCTGGTGCCGCTGTACCCGCAGTACGCAGACTCCACCTGCACCACCACCATCGATGCGGTGCAGAAGATCATCGGGTCGCGCATGCGGCTGCAGGTTCTGCCGCCCTTCTACGCGCGCCCGGACTACATAGGCGCCCTCGCCGCAACGGTACGGGAACATCAACAGCAGGGCTGGGACCATCTGCTGCTGAGCTATCACGGCCTGCCGGAGCGGCACATCACCCGGGCCGACCCTACCGGCAACCACTGCCTGCAGCACGCCGACTGCTGCCGGACCCCGTCCCCGGCCCATGCGACCTGCTACCGCCACCAGTGCCTGCGCACCTCTGAGCTGCTGGCGCAAGCGCTCGGACTGGACGCGCCGCACTACACGGTGAGCTTCCAGTCGCGCCTCGGCCGCTTGCCCTGGCTCCAGCCGTACACGGATCAGACCCTGGCATCGCTGCCGGCCCGGGGGGTGACGCGGCTGGCAGTGGCCTGTCCGGCCTTCGTCGCCGACAACCTCGAAACCCTGGAGGAGATCGGCCTTCAGGGACGGGAGACGTTCCTGGAAGCCGGTGGCGAGAACTACACCCTCATCCCGTGCCTGAACGATCGGCCAGACTGGATCGCCGCCCTCAGCGGCTGGTGTCGAGAAGCGCTCTCCGCCGGCTGCGCGCTGCCCGCCTGAGCCGCGGACCTCCTTCAGCTCACCTGGACCTCGAAGCCCGCTGACGGGAAGTGCACCATCACCGGTCCGGTTTCGTCCGTGTCCCGGGCGATGACGACCTCGTCTGCGGACCAGGCCACCAGCCGGCCGCGCACCGGGATCCGGCCGTAGTCCACGGGGGTCACGGTCACCTCCTGACCCAGCGAGAAGCCGTCCGGCAGCTCGTTGTCCAGCACCGGAAGCGCCGGTTCGGTTTTTCTCGCTGCTCCCAGGGCGGCTTCACCGGTGCTCTCCTCGACCCGACCGTGGCCGAACCCGGCCATCCGACTCATCCAGCCCCGCACGTTGCCGTAGCGATCGAGCCGGGACGCATTCACCGGGTTGTTTTCGAGAAACCAGAGGCAGTGGTAGACGGAGAAGTCGGCAATGCTGGGCTTCGCGCCGAACAGAAAACCTTCTGGCACCGATGCCTCCAGCTCGGACAGCGCCTGGCGCAGATAGCCGCCGGCGGCTTCCGGGGTGTAGCTGACGATGCTCGCCCCCGCCGCGAGTTCCGCACGGTCCTTTTGGAACGCGGCCACGTCCTCCGGCGGAAGCCGCTCCATCATCGCGCCCACGGCAGCCGGAGCGAAGTTGAGCGCCACCGTGATGCGGAACAGCTCGGTGTCTGCCCAGTCCGCGACGCGATCAGCGGTGAAGCCGTGGGCGTAGAGCTCGCTGTTACCGAACTGGCGGGCAAGCGCGCGAGCGATGACGCGGGTGTCGCAGAATACGTTGGCGTCGATCTGCAGCACCGGCGTCTTGCGGTAGCCCCCGGAAAGCGGCATCAGCAGCGGCCGCGGCATGATGCTCGGGATCTCCACCGACTTCCACGACGCGCCCAGATAACCGAGCAGCAGCCGGACCTTTTCCGAGAACAGCGACGCCGGGTAGTGATGCAGGTAGATCTCCATGAACGCTCCAGGTAGTCAGACGGTTTCCGCCAATTCTGACACGGCTTCGTAGAAGTTCTGAACCAGCGGCTGAGAAAACATCGACTTGCGGGCCACGAACCGCACCGGCCGATGCAGGCCCGCCTTGCGCAAGCTGATCCACTGCTCGCTGCCGACACCCAGGGTCCGCGCCACGCCCTCGGGTACCAGCCCGTGACCGAAACCCGCCAGCGCCATCTGCGCCACGGAAAAGAACGACTCCAGCGAGACCCGGCGCTTCAGCGACCAACGGCGCATGTCCTCTTCGATGGAACGCCAGGCCCCGGAGCGGGACTCGATGGTGATCACGTCCAACTCGTCGCCCAGCCGGTAACGCAGCGGCGCCAGGCCCGACGGCAGGATCACCATCGACTCCCGGCGGATCACCTCGCTCTGCAGATCGGTGTCCGCATCCGGGGATCCGGTGCAGATGCCGAGCATGTACTCGCCGGAGCGGATCCGGTCCAGCACCACCGGAGAACGCTGCGCGTGAAACGTGAACTCGACCTCCGGCATGCGTTCCTGCACGCGGGCGAACAGGCGCGGTCCCCAGCTGGCGAGGATGGCTTCCGACACGCCCATGATGATCTTGCCGCGGCGCAGCGCGTTGTCCTCGAGGAACACGCTGCGCAGCTCCGAGATCAGGGGCGTCACTTTCTCCACCAGCCGGGTGCCGTGATGGGTCAGCACCACCCGCCGACCGTGACGTTCGATGAGCGCGCGATCGTAGAAGCGTTCCAGCGCAGCGATTCGCTTGCTGACCGCCGACTGGGAGATCTTCAGCACGGTGGCGGTTTCCATCATGGTGCCGGTCTTCGACAGGGTCACCAGGGTCTCGAGGTTCTCCAGCATGGGCCGCGATTCAGCTCCAGATCTTTTGATTCCAGACAAGTATGAATCATATTCCTGCTATTCGCTTTTTTCATGTAAGCACCTGGCCCATGCTGCGCGCCATGCTGCTCCCCGGCGTCATCCTGGTCAGCGTCTTCTGCACCGCCATCCTGTCCGGCATTCTCGGCATGGCCGGCGGCATGATCCTGATGGCGATCCTGGTGTCCACGGTGTCCGTGTCCGCGGCGATGATGCTGCACGGTGTCGTGCAGGCGATGTCCAACGGATCGCGTACGCTGTTCCTGCGTGAGCACGTGCAGTGGCAGATCCTGCCCCCCTACCTGCTGGGCGCGACCTTGGCCCTGGGCGGATTCGCCGCGATCAGCCTGGTACCCGATGCTGGGGTGGTTCTGCTGCTGGTGGGCCTGATGCCGTTCCTGGCCCGGTTTACTCCGCGGCTGAACGCCCTCGATATGGCGCACTGGCCCACGGCGGTCGGCTGCGGCGTGGTGGTCACCGCCGCCCAGCTGCTGGCCGGTGCGTCCGGGCCGCTGCTCGACATGTTCTACCTGAACTCCAAGCTGAGCCGGCATCAGGTGGTGGCCAGCAAGGCCATCACCCAGACCATCGGTCACCTGCTGAAGCTCCTCTACTACGGCGTGCTGGTCGGCGCCGCGGAGACGCTGCCGCCGTGGCTGTACCTGGCCGCCATGGCGGCTGCGGTCGCGGGCACGAGAGTGGGTACGCGGCTGCTGGACCGGCTTGCGGATCACACCTTCCGGCGGGTCAGCGGCTGGGTCATCCTGGGCATTGCCGGCGCCTGCGTCATCCAGGGCGCACGAACGCTGGTGCCGGGCATTAACCTTTAACCTTTTAACCTTTCGGCACAAAAGGTTAAAGGTTAATGCCCGGCACTTTCAGACCGGTTTCACGACGAACAGCAGGTCGCCAGCGTTGACCTGCTGTCCGGAGCTCATGTTGACCCGGGTCACTTCGTACTCCCGGCCCTCGTCGTAGAGCTCGAACTCGCCGTTGTAGTCGGCGAGCTTCAGCGGCGTGAAGATCTTCATGGCCTCGAGCTGACCGACGGTATGGCGAACGGAGATGCGATCGCCCACCGCCACGTAGTCGGGTTCCGTCGGGGCCGGCGCCGAGTAGAAGATGGCCGTGGCCGGCGCCAGCACCTTCAGCTCGTCGCTGCCGTCGATGCTGATGGTGTCCTTGTCGATGCCGGCCGACATCTCCCCCGCGGACGCCTCGATTTCGTGGATCAGGCTCTGGATGTCGGTCCGCTTCAGGAACTCCGGCAGGTAGCCGGTATCGTAGATACCTTTGTGGAACGTCTCGTCGGCCAGCACCCGACGCAGCAGCGGAATGTTGGTGCAGATGCCGGTGATTCTGATTCGATCGAGGTAATGGCGCAGCTTGGCGATGCCGCTGGCTCGATCCGGCGCGTGCACGATCACCTGAGCGACCATGCTGTCGTAATAGGGCGACACGAACTTGCCGGGTGCCGCCGCCGCGATCACCTCCACGCCGGCTTCCTCGGGAAACTCGCACTCGCGGATCTCGCCAGGGTGGGGTTTGAACAGCAGGTCGCCCGAGCCGCTGAGCTGAACCCGCTCCGCGGTGACCCTGGCCTCGATGGCGTAGCCGTTGTTGGAAATTTCCAGATCGGCGATGGACGCGCCGGACGCGATGAGGAATTGCTGACCGACGATATCCACGCCGGAGACCCATTCGGTGACCGGGTGCTCCACCTGCAGCCGCGTGTTCATCTCCATGAAGTACACGGCCTCGTTGGCCACGTCGTAGATGAACTCGACCGTGCCGGCGCCGACGTATCCCACCTCCTCTGCCAGCGCCGCGGTGTGTCGCATCACCTGCTCGCGCAGCTGGTCCGGCAGCATGGTGCAGTCGGATTCCTCGAACACCTTCTGCTTGTTGCGTTGGACGCTGCAGTCACGCAAGCCGAGCACCCGGGTATTGCCGTGGGTGTCGCGGAGCAGTTGCGCCTCGATATGGCGCAGCGAGGTGACGTATTTCTCCAGGTAGACGTCGCCGTTGCCGAACGCGCTGCGGGCCTCGGCGGTCACCCGGTGAAACAGCTCATGAAACTGCGACGGATCCTCGACAACCTGAATGCCTTTGCCGCCGCCGCCGTGCACCGCTTTGATTAGCACCGGATAGCCGATGCCCTCGGCCACCTGAGCCGCCCGCTCCACATCGGTGAGAATGCCGTGACTGCCGGGCACCACGGGCACGCCCAGGCGGATCGCGGTGTTGATGGCATTGGACTTGTTGCCCATGGTGTCCATGCTCGACACCGGCGGGCCGATGAAGTTGATGCCGTGGGAACGGCACAGCTCGGCGAACTGCGCGTTCTCGGACAGGAAACCGATACCGGGGTGCAGGGAGTCCACGCCCTCGTGCTCCGCCACCCGAAGCACGCTCTGAGCGTTGAGGTAGCTTTCGTCCGGCGTGTTGCCACCGATGCAGACCAGGGTGTCGCGACGCGTGAGCATATCCACTGCCGCCGACTCCATGTCCGGGTCGGACTGCACCAGCACCACCTCGATGTCGTTCTTCTGGGCAATCCGGATCAGCTTGGCCGCGGTGCAGCCTCTCGCGTGGATCAGCGTGCGTTTGACCGGCCGGATCAGATCCCGGTCCGTGTATTTGGGCCGGTGTGCCACCACCACCGGGCGCTGCTGGCTGAGAATCCCCGAGAGCACGCGCTGCACCACGTCCTGCACGGACTCCTGGGGCACCGGGATCTCCGGATCGATGCGCCGCAGCTCCTCGTCCAGCTGCGACTGGAACGGATGCATCACCAGGCCCTGCATGGACCCTGGAACCAGCGACAGGTAGTTCGAAAGGATCGATGTCAGCGGCAGGTTCGACGGCACCACAATCTGGCCCGCGAAAGGCATCGAGGTGCCGGAGAAGTAGTAGGTCTGGGCGAGCGGATGGGTAACGAAACTGGCCTGGGCACCGCCGGTGCAATCACCGAACCCGAACATGATCACCGGCAGGTCGTGGTCGCGCACGAACCTGGTGATGCGGTCGTTCACCGCCGCCATGGAGAACAACGCGCCCGCCCCTTCCTTGGTCTGCATGCCACCGGAAGAGATGAAGCAGACCACCGGCACATGCTGCTCTGCGCATTCCACCAGCAGCCGGCAGAATTTCTCGGCACTGGCCATGTCGAAGGAGCCCGCCTGGAAATCGACGTTGGAGATGACCACCCCGACCCGGGCACCCCCGTTAACGCCCTTGAACTCGCCGATTCCGGTGATGATGCCGCACGGCGACACGTCTTTCTTCAGGGCACTCTCGATCGCCAGGCGAAAGCCGGGGAACTCACAGGGATCCGAGCTGATGAGCTCCTCGAACTTCTCGTCGAAGCGGTCGAAGAAGGTCTCGATGAAACGGTCGTGCGAGGTGGACCGGGTGTTCTTGAACCGCCGCAGAACGTTCTGAATGAGCAGGTCACGGTACGCAATGTTGAGCCGGTTCCAGAAGTCCTTGCGCCGGCCGATGTTCTTGGGCGCGATTCTGCCTTGATAGGCCTTGCCGTCCCGCTCGGACTGGATGTAGGAGACCAGCAGCACGTCAAACAGATGGGTCACCACCACGAACAGCGTGTCGGACAGATGGGGAAAGCTGGTCTTCTTCCACTCCTCCACGGAACGGAAGAAATCCGTGTTCTTCGGCAGCCGCATCACCCGCAGGTACCAGTTGTTGAACTGGCTGCGCAGCCGTGCGGCAAGATCCTCCGAAGACAGCCCTTCCGCCACCCGGCCGAGGGTGACCCCCTGCGCGGCCAGCGACAGCGTCGTGTTGAGCAGCCGCCCCAGCGACTGCTTCGACAGGGACTGCTTCGCCTGAGCTTCTTCGGCAATGCTGTCGAGGTTGGCGATGATCTGATCGTAGACGGAGTCGAAGAGAAGCAGGTTCTCGCACTCGGTGAGGAACTCCCGGCGCAGGTCATCGGCCACGAGCACGTCGAGCACGGTCATGTCGCTGAACGGCACGGGCGTTGCCTCGGTGCGCGGCGGCGCCACGAAGTCGCCGAACCGGTCCACCAGGATGGCGCGGTTGACGGCCACATCCGAGGCGCCGGCCGAGATCTGCGCCCGGGCGTTCGCGCCGGTGTCGTCCTCGACCAGCGACGCCAGCGAGCCCCCTGTGATCGCCAGATTCAGCTCGTTGGTGAGCTGGTTCGACAGGTAGACCTCCGACTTCTCCTCCACGCCGGCCTTGCGCAACAGCTTGCGGCCTTCGTGGGTGAAGCAGCGACGCAGCCGGGGCAGCAGCTTCCTGTCCTCGCCGAGCGCCTGGGCGAGCCCCTTGGGATCGGTCAGATCCGCCACCCGGAGAATCTGGCGCACGTCCTCGTGATGCTGCAGGAACTCCTTCAGCGCGCGCAGGTTGCCCACCGCGTCGGCCTTCCAGCGGTTGTAGAGAAACACCCCCACCGTGGTGATCAGGCTGGCGCGGGCGTCTTCGTAGTTCTTCTTCGGCTCACCGAAGATGAGCTGGGCGATGCGACCGCGCTCGTCGTGCACGGCCTGCTTCTTCTCGTTGTAGTTCTTCCACGACCGCGACAGCGCATCGTCGTAGACGACGCGGTCGGGGTCCTGCATCCAGCGCAGAAAGGTCTGCCTGCGTTCCAGGTCCGCGCGAACGTCGAGCTCGCCCTTGGGCAGCTCCTGGTCGGCCAACCGGCCGTACTGAGACTTGGTGGTGGCCTTGATCCGCTGGCGCACCTTCAGGTAGCGAAGATAGCGGTAGGCCACCCCGAACACGTTGAGATACTCCGTCGGCGTGCGCGTCACCTTCATCGAGGCGGTGGCCTGCATGCGGATCAGCTGCTCGGACGGGTTCAGGTAGCGCTGCAGGCTCTGCCGATAGTGGTCGAGGATGTACGGGTTCTCGGCGACGAACTCCTTTACCTTGTCTTCGACCCGCATCAGGCTCGCCACGATCGCGCTGCGGAAGTTCTCCAGCTTGTCGCCGGTCTCGCCGGGGGCGTAGTCGATGACCCCATCGATGTTGCCCTGACTGTAGAGCTCGAACGGCGACAGGCCGACGTACTTGGCGCACTCCTGCCACGACAGGTTGAGGCGACGCGCGATGTTGGCCAGGCCCTTGGGCTGGATCGTGCTGAACACGCCGTCCCGCACCGAGAGGATCATGTTGCTGGCTGCGAGCGGAATCGCGCCGCCGGAGTAACCGAGGCCGAAGATGATGCCGAGGTTGGGCACATCCACGTTGCTCGCCTCAGCGATCAGCCGCGAGATGCTGTGCGCCTGATTGTTGCGGTTCGCCTCTTCGCCGGCGTCGGCGCCGGGAGTGTCCATCAGGGTGACGATGGGCATCGCACGCTGAGAGCAGGTCTGAATGCGACGAGCAGCCGCGAGATGGTGCTCGGGCATCCACACCCCGTTTTTGGCGGAGCGGTTCTGGGCGATGAACCCCACCGCGCGTGGCTCGCCGTCGAAGTCCATTTCCAGGGTGGCGGCGTAGAACGGCCCGTCCGACTCCTCCTCGAGCACCCGGCCGAGCTCGCGAATGACCTCCGGGGCGGACATCCGGCCCGGATCCTCGGCCCGGGCCACCACGGCTTCGATGTAGGAATCCACGTCGAGCTTGGCGAGCCGGTCGCGCTGCCGCAGGATCTCGCGCTCGCCGAGCAGGCCGGGCAAAGGCTCCTCGATGTTCGCCGTCGGGAACAGGGAGAAATCCTTGGCCAGGCTCTCCGCGATCAAATAAAGACGATCCCCTTCGACGAGTTGTTTTTCCACGCTCGAGGCAACCCGGTGTAAGATGCCGGGTACTTTAGTCGGTTAACCTCGGATGCGCAAACACACATATCCGTAAGTGGCCGATTTTGCTCAGAAAACCATATCGCCTGGTGCGCCAGAATGATCTCCCTTCCCTGCGCCGTGCTGACCATCTCCGATACGCGCAGCAGCGCCGACGACGGTTCTGGTGATCTGCTGGTGGAGATGCTTGAGGATGCCGGCCACCGGCTGGTGGACCGCGCGCTGGTGCGCGACGACGTCTACCAGATCCGCAGCGTGGTCTCGCGCTGGATCGCCGACGAAGCCGTGAACGCCGTCATCACCACCGGCGGCACCGGCTTTACCGGCCGGGACAGCACGCCGGAAGCTCTCACACCGCTGTTCGACAAGACCATCGTCGGCTTCGGCGAGCTGTTCAGACAGGTGTCCTATGAAGAGATCGGCGCTTCGACCATCCAGTCCCGGGCGGTCGCCGGCATCGCCAACGCCACCCTGGTGTTTGCCTTGCCCGGATCGAGCAATGCGGTACGCACCGGCTGGGAGAAGATCCTCCGCCACCAGCTGGACTCCACGTTCCGGCCCTGCAATCTGGTGGAGCTGATTCCCCGATTTCGGGAGGCCTGAGCGGTTCTGCTGAACCCGCCGGCGCGGGTAGAATGCGCCGACGCCACGCACGGATGCCCGAGCCATGAGCCGCAATGCCTACATTCTCAGCGCTGCCCGCACCCCCATCGGCAGCTTCCAGGGCGCGTTGTCCTCCCTAACCGCACCGGAGCTCGGAGCGCACGCGATCAGCGCTGCGGTCGTGCGGGCCGGCGTCGCCGCCGAGAAGGTCGACGAGGTCATCATGGGCAACGTGATCAGCGCCGGGCTGAAGCAGGCGCCCGCCCGCCAGGCGATGCGCAAAGCGGGGCTTCCGGACGGCTGCGGCGCCACCACGGTGAACAAGGTGTGCGGCTCCGGCATGAAGGCAACCATGCTGGCCAGCGACCTGATCCGAGCTGGCAGCGCCAGCCTGGTGGTATCCGGGGGCATGGAGAGCATGAGCAACGCACCCTACCTGATCGGCAAGGCCAGGAGTGGGCTGCGCATGGGTCACGGCGATCTGAAGGACGCGATGTTCCTGGACGGTCTGGAGGACGCCGAGACCGGCGCCGCCATGGGTACGTTCGCCCAGGCCACGGCGGACGCCTATCAGCTGACCCGGCAAGCCATGGACGACTTCGCAGTCCGGTCCGTGGAGCGCGCCCGCGCTGCGATGGGCTCCGGAGCCCTCGCCCGGGAGATCGCGCCTGTCGAGGTGGGCGGCAGCACCATCGCCGACGACGAGCCACCGCAGCGCGCGAAGCTCGAGCGCATCCCCTCGCTCAAACCCGCGTTCAAACGGGACGGCACCATCACCGCTGCCAACTCCAGCTCCATCTCCGACGGCGCGTCCGCGCTGCTGATCGCGAGCGAGGACACCTTGAACGGGGCGACGCCGCTGGCCCGCATCGCCGGTCATGCAACCCACTCCCGCCATCCGAGCGAGTTCACGCTGGCCCCGGTCGACGTCATCGGCAGGCTGTGTGAACGGCTCGGCTGGACCGTGGACGAGATCGATCTGTTCGAGATCAACGAGGCTTTCGCCATGGTCACGATGCTGGCGATCCAGGAGCTCGCGCTCGATCCGGAGCGGGTCAACGTCTACGGCGGGGCCTGCGCCCAGGGCCACCCCATCGGATCCACGGGCAGCCGTCTGATCGTCACCCTGGCTCAGGCCATGGCGGACCGGAAGCTGAAGCGCGGCGTCGCGGCCCTGTGCATCGGCGGCGGGGAAGCCACGGCCATCGCGCTGGAGCGGGACTGAGGCCATGACCACCACGAGACTGCCGATCATCGTGGGTTTCGGCGGCATCAACGCCGCCGGTCGCGCTTCCTTCCACCACGCCTACCGGCGCCTGGTCATCGACGTTCTCGCCGAATCCGACCGCAGCCGCACCTACCGCAGCCTGGCCCGGCTGATGAATCTGGATTCGGACCCTGATCAGGCGGACACCCGGGCCTGGATAGATGCCCACACCCTGGTCCGCCGCATCGAGCTGTTCGACCCGGACGACGTGCTCTGCCACAAGAGCGCGCTGCTGAAGGCAGCCGATGGCGACGCGCTCACGTTCACCCTGTCCCGCCGGCATCTGCCCGACCACGTGCCCGACCACTGGCAGCTGGAAGACAGCGGCGACGGTCAGGTGCGGATCCGGATCGCGGAGGGCACCGACGTGCTGTTCCCGGATCGCCGCAAGTCCCGGGTGTCCTGCGCCGGCCAGGTGCCCACCGGCTTCGACCCGGGCGCGCTCTACCAGTCGCGGAATCATCCCCGCGCCCTGCAGCTCACCGTGTTCGGCGCCTCGGACGCGCTGCGGTCCACGGGCATCGACATCGAGCAGCTGAAGGATGTGGTAGCGCCGGACGAGTTCGCCGTCTATTCCGGCAGCGCCATGGGTCAGCTGGACGCGGACGGCTATGGCGGCCTGTTGCAGAACACGCTGCTGGGCAAGCGCCCGACGTCGAAGAACGTCGCCCTGGGGCTGAACGAGATGCCGGGCGATTTCATCAACGCCTACGTGCTCGGCTCGGTGGGCGGAACCGCCGGAGTGATCGGAGCCTGCGCGACCTTTCTCTACGCCGTGCGCCAGGGCGTGGCCGACATTCAGGCCGGCCGCAAGCGCGTGGTGATCGTCGGCAACGCCGAGGCTCCGGTGGTCCCCGAGGTGATCGAGGGCTACCGGACCATGGGTGCCCTGGCCGAGGACGAAGCGCTGATGGCCCTGGACGGGCGCACCGATCAACCCGACTACCGCCGCGCCTGCCGGCCGTTTTCCGACAACTGCGGTTTCACCGTGGCCGAGGGCGCGATCTTCGCCGTGCTCATGGACGACGAGCTGGCCGTGGAGCTCGGCGCGCGCATTCTCGGCGCGGTCCCCAACGTGTTCGTGAATGCGGACGGCTACAAGAAATCCATTCCCGGCCCGGGCATCGGCAACTACCTCACCGTGGCCAAGGCCATGGGCCTGGTTCGGGCGGTACTCGGCGACGATGGGCTGAGGCACGGAACCTACGTGCAGGCCCACGGCACCGGAACGCCGCAGAACCGGGTGACGGAGTCGCACATACTCAACGAGCTGGCGCGGGTGAACGGGATCGAGCGTCTGCCGGTGGGCGCCGTGAAGGCCTACCTCGGTCACTCCATGGCCCCGGCCGGCGGGGACCAGCTTGCCGCCGTGCTGGGCCTCTGGGAGCACGGCTGGCTGCCGGGTATTACCACCGTGGACCACATTGCCGCAGACGTCCACGCCAGCCACCTGCACCTGCCCCTGACACACCTGGAGATGGACGTGACGCGCACCCGCGCAGCGCTCATCAATTCCAAGGGCTTTGGCGGCAACAACGCCACCGGCGTGGTGCTCTCGCCGGCGCAGACCACGGGCATGCTGACGCGGCGTTGGGGCAAGGCAGCGATGCAGGACCACGCGCGCCGGGCCGAAGCGGTAGAGCAACAGGCTGCCAACTACGATGCCGCCATGGATCGCGGCGAGATCGCGCCGATTTACCGCTTCGGTGACGGCGTGCTCGACGGCGACGACCTCGAGATCACTGCTGCCGCGATCCGTATTCCCGGTTTCGGCAAACCGGTGAAGCTCGACCTGGAGAACCCGTTCTCCGACATGACCGGCGACGACTGAACGTCAGTGCAGCACGTCGTCTGAGCCCCCCAGCTCATCGAGGCGCGCCTGCGCCGCCTGGCGAACGAGCACGCCGTGCTCCGATGGCGACGCGTCGACGAGCTCCAGCGCGCGCCGATAGGACGCCCGGGCCGGAGAAGCCAGCCCGAGACGATGCCAGAGCTCGCCCCGCTCCAGGTGCAGCGCCGGCTCTTCAGGCGCCAGCGCCAGCTGCGCGTCCACCACATCCAGGGTTCGATCCCAGACGGCGCCGCGGGAGTAGACGGCCTTGACGTTGTTCAGCATCCGCAGGCCGACGGACACCGGGGTGGCATGCGCGAACAGCCGGCCGCGCGGCAGCCGCCGGCTCTCGGGCGGCAGGCGTTCTTCGAGGAAGCTCTCGACGTCGACGGGCTGCATGACGAACGGATCGACCAGCGCGTCGTCCACCTGCACCAGAAAGTGACCGGGAAAATTCACGCCGGCCGCCCGCCGGCCGCCGGACCGCGCCACCCGGATCAGAACCACCGCCAGGGTGATGGGGATACCGCGGCGATGAGCGAGCACCCAGGCGAGGTTGCTGTTTTCCAGCGATTCGTAGTCGTCACGGTTGCCGGTGAAGCCCAGCGCGTCGAGCGCCTGCCAGGGCGGCAGCCGGCTGTCGCAGCTGGCGCACAGATCATCCAGCCCGGCTTCGACGTCGGACCACCTCACGCGTGGCTCGAGCAGCCTCGCCACCAGCGCCGCCACCTGGGCTTCGTCCATGGCGCCGGACGGGCAGGAGCGGAACGCGTTGAGCAACTCGTCGTCCACCGAGATCGCTCCGCGGCTCAGCGCCCCAGCAGCGACTCGATGGTGGTGAGCAGCTCCTGGCGCGTGAAGGGCTTGGCAAGAGTCGCGTCGGCGCCGATGTAGCGTGCGGTCTCCAGGTAATCGCCAGGCCCCAGCCTGCCACCCCCGGAAATGGCGACGATGGGAATCGTGCTGTTGGTGCGGCGGATCTCGGAGATGGTTTCGATTCCTTCCTTCTCCGGCATGATCAGGTCGGTGATCACTAGGTCGTACTGGCCCCCGGCCAGCTTCGGCATGGCCTCGTGGCCGTTCTCCGCCATGGTCACCTCGTGACCCTCGAGCCGGAGCATCTCGCTCACGACCTCGCGGACGGAGGCGTCGTCGTCGATCAGCAGAATGGCGCTCATGCCTGTGCGCTTCCGACCATCGGGAATTCGGCGCTAGTGTTCACGGGTCTTGCGGAACTCCACGTCGGGCCAGCGATCCTGAGCGAGCTGCAGGTTCGCGCGGGTCGGCGCCAGGTAAGTGAGATACCCCCCGCCGTCTATGGCGAGATAGTCCCGCAGCTTCGTCTTGAATTCTTCGAGCTTCTTCACGTCGTCACAGTACACCCAGCGAGCGGTGTACACATTGGCGTCTTCGTAAACGCAATCTGCCCGATATTCGTCCTTCAGACGGTAGGCCACAAGGTCGAACTGCAGCGACCCGACCGCGCCGACCAACAGATCATTGCGAGCCAACGGCTTGAAGACCTGGCTGGCGCCTTCTTCCGACAGCTGATCCAGGCCTTTTTCCAGCTGCTTGGTTTTGAGCGGATCCTTGACCCTCACCCTGCGGAACAGCTCGGGCGCGAAGTTCGGCACCCCCTTGAAGCGAACGGCCTCGCCTTCCGTGAAGGTGTCGCCGATCTGAATGGTGCCGTGGTTGTGAAGACCGATGACGTCGCCCGGCAACGCCTCCTCGGTGCGGACCCGGTCACCGGCCATGAAGGTCACGGCGTCGGCGATCTTCACGTCCTTGCCCAGGCGGACGTGGCGGATCTTCATGCCCTGAGTGTAGCGGCCGGAGCAGACCCTGAGGAACGCAATCCGGTCACGGTGCCGGGGATCCATGTTTGCCTGGATCTTGAAGACGAAGCCGGAGAAAGTCTGCTCATCCGGACAGACCATTCGCTCACCCGTTTCGCGCGGCTGAGGCGGGGGCGCGAAGCTGACGAACCCGTCGAGCATCTCGCGAACGCCGAAGTTGGCCAGCGCCGTTCCGAAGTACACCGGCGTCAACGTTGCGCCGAGATAATCCTCGCGACTGAAGGTATGGCTGGCACCGCGCACCAGCTCGATCTCACCGAGGAAGTCATCGTAGTCGCTGCCGAGCAGCTCCCGCGCCGCATCGCTGTCGAGGCCCTCGATCACCCGATAGTCGTGGATATGGTGCCCGTGCCCCGACTGGTAGCAGACGATGCGGTCACCGTACAGGTCATACACGCCTTTGAAGCGGCGCCCCATGCCGATCGGCCAGGTCATGGGCGCGCACTGAATCTGCAGGACGTCTTCGATCTCGTCCATCACCTCCACCGGGTCGCGGATTTCCCGATCGAGCTTGTTGATGAACGTCAGGATGGGGGTATCACGCAGCCGGCAGACTTCCATCAGCTTGATGGTGCGCGGCTCCACGCCCTTGGCGCCATCGATGACCATGAGCGCCGAGTCCACGGCGGTGAGTGTCCGGTAGGTATCCTCGGAGAAGTCCTCGTGACCCGGCGTGTCCAGCAGGTTCACCACCGCATCGCGATACGGAAACTGCATCACCGACGTGGTGACGGAGATGCCCCGCTCCTGCTCCATGGTCATCCAGTCCGAGGTCGCATGGCGGTCGGACTTGCGCGACTTCACCGTGCCCGCGAGCTGGATCGCGTTGCCGAACAGCAGCAGCTTCTCGGTGATGGTGGTCTTGCCCGCGTCCGGGTGCGAGATGATGGCGAACGTCCGTCGATTCGACGCGTTCTTGGTTCTCTGCATAACTTACTGATCTAACGCCATTTTGCGTTGGCGATCGAAGGATCGGGACGGGCATCATACCTGAGTGCCGCGGGACCCGCTCGGCCGCCGACGTCTACCCGCCGCGCTGTCTACCTACCCGCCGCGCTGTCTACCTACCCGCCGCGGCGCTGAACTGACCGAGGTCGAGGGCCATCACCCGGGCGTCCTCGTGGCCTTTTTCGGCAGGATAGTAGTCCTTGCGCAGACCGATCTCGTTGAAGCCGAGGGAGTGGTAGAGGTTGATGGCCACGAGGTTCGAGGGCCGGACTTCGAGAAACACCATATCCGCGCCACGCAGCCGGGCACGTTCCAGCATGTGAACGACCAGCGATCGGCCGAGACCCTGGCCCTGTCGATCGCGGCGCACACAAACGTTGAGCAGGTGGGCTTCCTGGGCACCCAGGGCCAAAATGCCATGACCGAGAATCTGCGCGTCGAGCAGCAACACCCGGCACTCGTGGGGCGCCGTCAGGCAGTCGCTGAAGTTGCCCCGGGTCCACGGGAACTGATACGACCGGATCTCGTTCTCGAGCACGCTGTCCAGATCCGCCGCGAGCATCGGCCGGAACGAGATCACCGGATGGCGCTCCGCAGGGTTTCCCATAGCCTGCGCTTACCGTCGACGTCGCGGCCGAGCTGCTCGAGGGGTGGAATCTCCACCCGCACCAGCCCGTCCCGCTCCGGCAGCCGCGCCGTCAGCGGCTCCTCGCAAAGCAGCAGCGCCGCGCCGTGATCGCCGAGCTCCTTGTCGACGAATGCGGCGAAGGCGCGCCGGGCCGCCCCGGCGCCGCCGCCGACCATCGTCCCCGTCCCATCCGGCGGCCAGGCGAAGTGCCGGCTCGAAGGCTTTGCCCGCCGGCCTCCCGAGGCGGCGGCGAGAATGTCCATGGCCAGACGCAGATCGCGCCGGGAGCTCGCCCCGTCCACCAGCAGAACGATGCCGGCAGAGACCAGAGACAGCACCGACCAGGCCTCGGAGGGAGCCTCTGCCGGTACCCGCTGTGGCGCATCGGTCTCGCCGCCGGCGGCTTCCCGCGCTTCTTTCAGCTCCCCCGGGGCTGCGGCAGTCGCAGCGGCAGCGCGACCCGGACTGGCCGGCGTCCCGGAGGTTCGCGGCGCAGCCACCGACACCGTTACCGCCGGCACCGACCCGACGGACTCGGCCGCCGCGCCACGCAACCGCCACTGATCGATACCGAGATCCTCGAGAATCTGCCTGCGACGCGCGTCCATGCTTCTCGAATCCGCCCCGGGCGCTTCCAAATGCATGATTGTACACGTATAACCGCGATTCCAGAGACAGGCGAGCCCCGGCGCATGAAGTATCTGACCGACGACATTCGCATCACCGGCATGGAGGAAGTGGTCGCGCCGGAGGCGCTGATCAACGAGCTGCCGATCACCGCGGCTGCGTCACGGACGACATTCTCCGCGCGCCACGCGATCAGCGACATCCTGCACGGCCGGGATCCACGGGTCGTGGTCGTGATCGGGCCCTGCTCCATTCACGACCCGGCCGCCGCCCTGGAGTACGCCGACCGGCTGGCCGAGCTGGCCCGTCGGCATCGCGAGCAGCTGCTGATCGTCATGCGGGTCTACTTCGAGAAGCCGCGGACGACCGTCGGCTGGAAGGGGCTAATCAACGACCCGCATCTGGACAACAGCTTCGACATCAATCACGGGCTGCGTCTGGCGCGGGGCCTGCTGCGTGACATCGCCGACCGCGGCCTCGGCGCCGGCACGGAATATCTCGATCCGATCACGCCCCAGTACCTGGCCGACCTGGTGAGTTGGGGCGCCATCGGCGCGCGCACCACGGAGAGCCAGGTGCACCGTCAGCTCGCCTCCGGGCTGTCCTGCCCGGTGGGCTTCAAGAACTCAACCGACGGATCGATTCAGGTCGCCGTGGACGCCATCGCCTCGGCCGCACATCCTCACATCTTTCTGTCCGTGACCAAACGCGGCCACTCCGCCATCTTCTCCACCGCGGGCAACGAGGACTGCCACCTGATCCTCCGCGGTGGCGGCGGCAAACACAACTACGACAACCCGTCGGTGCACTACGCCAGCCGGCTCCTCGAGCAGGCGGGCCTCACCAACCGCGTGATGATCGACATGAGCCACGCCAACAGCGACAAGGACCATCGCAAGCAGCTCAAGGTCTGCGAAGACGTCTGCCGGCAGCTGGCCGAAGGCGAACAGCGCATCTTCGGCGTGATGATGGAAAGCAACCTGGTGGAAGGAAATCAGAAGATCGGACCGCCGGGGTCGATGACCTACGGGCAGAGCATCACCGACGCCTGCATCAGCTGGGAAGACAGCGAGCAGGCGCTGGCGCAGCTGGCCAGCGCTGTGGCTTCAGGACGACAGTAACGAGCGCAGTCGGCAGGGCAGTTTCCCTGGCGGAAAACGCAATCGGCGCCACCCGCTAGCGTCGGTCACGGACCTTCAGAGCAACCGGTCAGTACGCGCGGCCATGATGAAATCGTTCTGGTGCAGGCCGCCGATGGCGTGGGTCCACCAGCTGACCTCGACGCTGCCGTACTCCACCACCACCCGCGGATGATGGTCTTCGGCCTCCGCCAGCTCGCCCACCGCGTTGGCCAGCGCGAGCGCGGCGACGAAATCCCGCCGCTTGAACGTTCGGGTCAGCACGGGCACACCGCCCTCTCGACGTACCTCCCAGCCGGGAAGCGACTGGAGCAACGCGTCCCACTGCGATTCCGGCACCGCAGGCGAATCCGAGGTGCAGGGTTTGCAGGCTTGTTTCGCCAGGTCCGCCATCGCGTCATCTCCCTGCGGTGAAATCAAGCGCGCCCGTCGGCATCGGGATCACTATCCCCGGGCGTCTCGTCCGACCCGGAGGTCACGGCCGGCGGCTGGCGCCCATCGCCCCGCTCACGCCAGCGCCGCCAGCAGAACCGCACCGGACCCGAGAGGGCGTAGCCGACGAACAGCACCAGCAGCACCCGGGGAGGATCGGCCAGCATCACGGCGAACACCAGCACCACGGCCACCAGCGTGATGAACGGCACCCGGCCCTTGGTCGAGAGCACCTTGGGCGAGTAGTACTCGAAGTTGGAGACCATCAGCAGACCCATGCCTGCGGTCAGTACCGCCATCAGCGCGGCCACCGTCATGGAGGGCGCGACGTCGCCGAGGCTGTCACTCCATATCCACACGGTGCAGGCAATCACCGCGGCAGCCGACGGGCTCGCCAGCCCGGTGAAGGTGGCCAGGCTGCTGCGCGTGTTGAAACGTGCGAGCCTCAGGGCCGCGCAGGCCATATAGACGAAGGTGGCGACCCATCCGATCTTGCCGAGCGGCTGCAGGCTCCATGAAAAGGCGACCAGCGCCGGCGCGACACCGAACGCCACCATGTCCGAGAGCGAGTCGTACTCCGCGCCGAAACGGCTCTCGGTGCGGGTCCAGCGGGCCACCCGGCCATCTGCGGTGTCCAGCGCCATGGCCACGAAGATCGCCAGCGCCGCAGCGATGAAGTGCCCGTTCATGCCAGCGACGATGGCGTAGAAACCGGCGAACAGCGCGCCGGTGGTGATCAGATTCGGAACCAGATAGATGCCTCGCCGGAAGCGACCATCACCGTTCTCCGCGGCGGGCTCGGCCTCCGGCTCGCTGAAGTCGTCCTCGCTCTCGAGGCGTCGAGCGCTACCGTGTTCCTCGTCCATGGTCATGGTGCCGGCGGGATCCGATCAGTTCTTGTCGCGGTCCACCAGGCGCTTCTCCTGAATCCACGGCATCATACCACGCAGCTTCTCCCCGACCTGCTCGATCTGATGCGCCTGACTGATGCGCCGCATGGCTTTGATCGACGGAGCGCCGGCCTGATTCTCGGTAACGAACTCGCGGGCAAAACGACCGCTCTGGATCTCCGCCAGGATGCGCTTCATCTCCTGCTTGGTTTCATCGGTTACCACCCGCGGGCCTCGGGTCAGGCCACCGTACTCGGCCGTGTTGGATACCGAATACCACATGTTGGCAACACCACCTTCGTAGAACAGGTCGACGATGAGCTTCAGCTCGTGCAGGCACTCGAAGTA
>JBFISC010000030.1:0-20877 GCA_041608775.1 Pseudomonadales bacterium
CGTTCGGCTGACCCTTCCCCCGATGTCCCGGCTCAGAACTCGGCAGTGACCATGAGCCACAGCTTGGTCACGTCGGAGAAGCCTTCGTCACCGTCGAACGCCGCGGCAAACAGATCGAGCTGAAGGTAATCGTTGACCCGGTGGCCAAGGCGCAGATCCAGCTCCTGACCGTAGTCGGCGCCGCCGTCCTCCGCTTCGAACAGATGCCCACGCACCTCCACGACCCACGGTCCAAGGGTTGCTGAGAGCTTCAGGTAGCGGTCGTCCAGGCCCGCTTCCGGGGTGGTGAGAAAGCGGTCCGCCCAGCCGTTGAACGCATGCAGGGTTGCCAGCGGGGTGCGGAATGCCTCGCCGGGATCGTCGGCATCACCGCTCAGCACCTCCCAGCCGACGCTCAGCGTCAGCGTGTCCAGGCGGGTGGAGCGCTCCACCGCGGCGATGTTCGCGTTGCCGTGCAGGTGCCAGTAGTTGGCCTTGTAGTCCGCCGGGTTCTTACCGAAGTCGCGCTGGTGGGCGTACTCGGCCAGGTAGCCGATGCGGGTGCCCTGCAGCTCCCTGGCGCCATCGAGGCGCAGCCCCGTGGTGCCGGTGGAGAACTCGGGCGCGTCCTCGTTGTCGATGCGGTAGTGGTAGCCGGACACCCGGCCCAGGTTCGCGACCTGGGTGCTCACGTTGAGCAGGTGGCTCGGGTCCTGGCGATGGTCGCCGGCGGGCACGTCATCGCCGAAGATCCGGTTCACGTTGTCTACCAGCGCGTAGAACACGCGCGTTCCCTCCCGGCTCCAGTCCACGGACACGGCGTCGTAGGTCTGCTCGTTCTGGCGCCAGCCGACGCCGCCGACGAATCGCTGGTTGTCCAGATTGATGCGCTGACGGCCCAGGCGCACGTGGGTGTCTCTGAAGCCACGGTAGTCCAGGTAGGCCTGATTGACCTCGGTGCCCTCGGGATCGAACACCGGGGGAAACTCGGTGCGCCCGGGGGTGTTGCCTTGCCCGGCGTCGAAATCGTCGACGAGGACTTCCCGGATGTCCTCCGCTTCGAGAAAGAACGAGAAGTCGCGGTAGTCGCCGGACTGGAACGACAGCCGGGATCGTACCGTCGAAGCGTCGGCCTTCTCGCCGAAGTCGTCGTTGTCCACGTGTTCGTAGCGGTAGCGGAAGGACAGACCGACTTCACCGTTGTCGATCAGGTCTCTCAGCTGCGGCGTAGCCGGCCGATCCGGTGTTTCGCCGCTGGCGGCGTTGGCGATCCCGGGGGCCAGGACGGCGATGGTCAGCAGGTGGCTCAGGGGGCGCATCGGCATGGTCGGCTCGCTGAATGGAATTCGGGGCGCGAACCTACAGTAACCCGGATGGCGCGACAACGATCGGCGGCCGGCCGGCGTGACCTGCCACGAGCAGGTGTATCCTGGCTTGACGCTTGGGGAGCAACGGGTGGAAGACTGGGGACTGTGGTCGCTGACGCCGCTGCTGGTGACGCTGCTGCTGGCGTTCACCACGCGCTCGGCCCTCCTGGCGATGCTGATCGGGGCCTTCATCGGCACGCTGATGATCGGATCGGCGCCGGGCGCGGGCCTGAACCAACTGTTCCAGAGCTCGCTCGGCAATGCCGACTTCATCTGGATCTGCCAGATCGTCGTGCTCATCGGCATCCTGTTCGAGCTGTTCAAGCGGGCCGGGGTGCTCGGCGCGCTGGCTGTCCGCTTCGCCGGCCGCGGTGATGGCCACGGCAGGCGGCGGGTGGAGCTGACGACCTGGGCCATGGGTCTGGCCATCGTCGACGACTATTTCAGCCCGCTCATGACCGGGGCCGTCATGCGGCCGCTCGCGGACCGTGCCGGGGTGCCCCGGGAGAAGCTGGCGTTTCTCCTCGACGCGACCACCGCGTCGGTGTGCATCCTGGTGCCGTTCACGGCCTGGGGCGCGTACATGGCGAGTCTGATCGCCAGCCAGGGCGGTGCGTCCATGACGGCGGAGCAGGGGCTCTCGGTATTCATTGCCGCGATACCCTACAACTTCTACCCGCTGCTGATGCTCACGCTCGCGCTGCTCCTGTGCCTCGGCTGGCTGCCGGACTTCGGCCCGATGCGCGGCGCGGAGCGGCGCGTCCGGGAGACCGGCGCGGTGCTGCGCCCTGGCGCGGTGCCGCTGACCGACCTGGGCGACGGTGACTGGCGCGAGGATGGCGCCGCGCCGTCGCTGCTGCTGGAGTTGGCCCTGCCCGTCGCCGTCGTGGTCGGGGTAGCCGGCGTCTCTCTCGCGCAGCTCGGTTCGGTCAGGATCGTCGAGGCGTTTCTCGCGGGGGTGGCCCTGCTCAGCGTGGTGCTGGCGCTGCGGGGCCGGCTCGGCGGGACGAAGGGCATGGTGGACATCATCAACCATGGCGCGCAGAGCGTGATGCCGGCGCTGCTGATCGTCGCGCTGGCCTACGCGCTGAATGCGGTCGCGGTTCAGCTCGGCGTCGGTGACGCTCTGATCGCGTTCTTCGATGGCGGCCTCGTTGCCGGTTGGCTGGTTGCGCTCACGTTTCTCGTGACGGCGGCAATCGCGTTTGCCACCGGCACCTCTTGGGGCGCGTTCGCGATGATGATGCCGGTGGCCCTGCCGGTTGCGCTCGATGCTTCCGGCGAGATGGCGGCGCCGTTGGTCTATCAGACGGTAGCCGCCATCGCCGGCGGAGGTATCTTCGGCGATCATGCCTCCCCGGTGTCGGACACTACCGTGCTGGCATCGGTGGGTGCCGGCAGCGATCACATGGATCACGTGATCACGCAGCTGCCCTACGCCATTGCGGGCGCCGGCGTGACAGCCGCCCTGTACCTGCTGCTGTGAGGTTCGCGGCTGCTGCCGGAATTTGGCAAACTCGAAGGGTTGCGCTCCGCGCCGCCGTGAACCGAGGAATCCATGGACCAGCTCTCCCGCCTGATCGACGCTTACACGACGATCATCTCCGAGCTCGACGACGTCACCCGCCCCGGCGTGGTCGACACACCGAAACGGGCGGCAAAGGCCATGCAGTTCCTCACCAGAGGCTACCAGCAGACCCTGGACGAGGTGGTCAACGGCGCGCTGTTCCCGACCGAGAATCGCGAGATGATCGTCGTGCAGGACGTGGAGCTCTACTCTCTGTGCGAGCATCACATGCTGCCGTTCATCGGCAAGTGCCACGTGGGGTACATCCCGAGCGGCAAGGTGCTGGGGCTGTCGAAGATCGCCCGGGTCGTGGACATGTTCGCCCGGCGGCTGCAGATTCAGGAGGAGCTGACCTTCCAGATCGCGGAAGCGCTGCAGATGGTCACCGGGGCCGAGGACGTGGGCGTGATCATCGAGGCACGGCACCTGTGCATGATGATGCGCGGGGTGGAGAAACAGAACTCGCTGATGAAGTCCTCGGCCATGCTCGGGGCCTTCCGCGAGAATCCCTCTACCCGCAGCGAGTTCCTCAATCTGCTCGGATGAAGGGCAGGCAGCGGAAGGCTTGGTCGAGCTTGTTGGAGAGGTCACATCATGTTGCGGATTCTGCCGGTGGCGCTGTGCTTCGTGCTGCAGGGCTGCGGCCCCGGTTCGACACCCTCGGCGGGCGGGGAGGCTGATTCGAGGTTTCAGCCGGTGCTGGACGATCATGAGCTCATGAACTGGGTCATGGATCCCATGGCGGACGTCATCTGGGGGTCGGCCGGCGCCATCATCACCGCCGAGGGCGAGCAGGATCTTGCGCCCGTGGACGACGAAGGCTGGGCCGTGGTCCGCAACGCTGCCGCTACGATCACCGAGAGCGGCAACCTGCTGATGCTGCCGGGGCGCAGCAAGGGCGCCGACTGGGACGAGTTCTCCCGCGGCATCGTCACCATGGGCCAGCGCGCCATGGCGGCCGCAGAAGCTCAGGATGCCGATGAGCTGTTCGACGTCGGCGGGGCGCTCTACAACGTCTGCGTCGCCTGCCATCAGATCTACATGCTGCCGGAAGATGACTGACCAGGCTCCTGACCGCGCGAAAGCTCTGAGTCTGCTGGTCCCGCTGGCGCTGCTGCTCGGCGCCGGCGGGGCGCTGGGGCACACCATCGCCGGCGATGACGCCAGCTTTGTGCAGGGGATCGCCGGTCCGGCGATCGGACCGTTTATCTACCTCGGCGCCAAGCACATGGTCACGGGGTATGACCACCTGCTGTTCCTGGTCGGCGTCGTGTTCTTTCTCTACCGGTTGAAGGACGTGGTGCTTTACGTCTCCCTGTTCACCCTCGGCCACAGCCTGACCCTGGTGGGCGGCGTGCTTGGCGGGCTCAACGTGGACGCTCACCTCATCGATGCCATCATCGGACTGTCGGTGGTGTACAAGGCTTTCGAAAACCTAGGCGGCTTCCGCGAGGTGTTCGGCGTCGAGCCGGACACCCGGATCGCGGTGGTGATTTTCGGGCTGTTTCACGGTCTCGGGCTGGCGACGCGATTGCAGGAGATGGCCCTGTCCCGGGAGGGACTGCTGGCGAACCTGCTCAGCTTCAACCTCGGGGTGGAGATCGGTCAGGTGCTTGCGCTGCTGTTCGTGGTCGTGCTGCTGTTCCGCTGGCGCCTGTCGGCGCGGTTTGCCGGTCAGGCGTTTGCGGCCAACAGCGTGCTGATGTTTGCGGGATTTCTCTTGACCGGCTATCAGCTCACCGGCTATCTGATGCCGTACCTCGGCGGCCCGGTGTCGTGATCAGGAGCGCTGACGAGAGCAGCCGCCGGATTCTGCTTGCCGCCGCGGCGGCGCTGGCGGCCGCCGTCGTGGTGCTGGTGGCCTTCGTGCTGCCGGCGGAGTACGGGCTGGACCCGCTCGGCACCGGACGCGCGACCGGGCTGCTGGCGCTGGCGGCGCCCGCGCAGGAAGCACTGGCGCTGGCCGAGCAGCCGCACGCGTCCGATCGGGTGGTGTTCCACCTCGAACCGTTCGAGTCGGTGGAATACAAGTATCGGCTGGAGGCGGATCAGGCGTTGGTCTACGCCTGGCAGGCGACCGACGAGGTGGTGGCCGAGCTGCACGCCGAGCCGGATGGCGCGCCGGAAGGTTTCGCCGAGAGCTTCCGCCGCAGCCGCGGCAGCAGCGACCAGGGCAGCTACCGGGCCCCGTTCGACGGCTGGCACGGTTGGTTCTGGGAAAACCGCGGCGCCGAGGCGGTCACGGTCGAGATGGATGCGGCCGGCTTCTTCTCGGCGGCCCGCACCTACGGCGGGGGGCGGGTCAGCGAGCGTGCGCTCGGAGGCTCGGCGGCACCGGGAACCTGAGCGGTCGGATGCAGCGGGCGCCACGCTGTAAACTGAGACGGTTGCGAGGGGATTGCCACGTGAACTTCGATACCGCATCGATCCCGGGGCGGCGCCATGCTCAATGAGCTGCTGCTGAGCCTCGCGCGCTGGTTCGACGAGCAGGCGTGGAGCACGGCGCTCCACGAGTCGCTGTACATGTACGCGTGGATCGAGACCACCCACGTGCTCACCCTCATGGTGTTCCTGGGAATGCTGTTCGTGATCGATCTGCGCATGCTCGGGCTGATCTTTCCGAACGTGCCGGCGTCGCTGATCGCGGAGCGTCTCGATCGCCCCATGCTGATCGGCTTTGCGGTGATGGTGGTCAGCGGGCTGCTGCTCTACTACGCCATTCCGGTACGGACCACGCAGAGCATCTGGTTCCGCATCAAAGTCGTGCTGATGGTTGCCGCGGGCATCAACGCGTTTCTGTTTCGAGCGCGCATGCAGGCCGCCGATGGCAGCTGGGACAACGACCCGGTGGCGCCGAAGCGCATGCGCGTCGGCGCGATGCTCTCGATAGGTCTGTGGTCCGGCGTGGTCGTCACCGGTCGGTCCATCGCCTACGACTGGTTCGACTGCAACAAGGAGATGCCGACCTTCATGTACTGGGCAGCAGGGTGCGTCGACGAGATGGCCCGGTTGCCGTAGCGTACGCGCATGGATACGTATCCGTTCTTCGAGTGGCTCGACACCTCACTGCTCGCGCAGATGTCCAAGGCATACGGCGGCGTGTTCGCGGTCGTGCAGATGTTCCACCTGCTGTCCCTGGCCACCCTGGGTGGCATGGTGCTGCTTGCAGATCTGCGCCTGCTCGGTGTCATGCTGCGTGACGTGCCTTCCGGGGTGGTGGCGGAGAACACCGACCGCTGGTTCACGGTGGGGCTGATCGGGGCGCTGCTGTCCGGCATCTTCATGAGCTCCGCGGTAGCGTTGAAGCTCTATTACAACGAGATGTTCTGGGCCAAGATGACGGCCTTCGCCGCCGGCGTCGTCTTCGTCTACGCCATCCGCCGGCCGTTGCTGCGCTTCGACCACGAGTCGCTGAGTCCCTGGGTGCTGCGGCTGGTGGCGGTCACGTCGCTCACGCTCTGGTTCACCGTGGCCGCCAGCGGCCGCTGGATCGGCTTTTCCTGAGGGCGCTGGCGATGGGCAGAAAGACCCTTCAATTCGTCGCCGTGGGCTACGGCCTGGCCGTGCTCGGCTGGGCAGGGTGGTTTTGGATTCAGCAGATTCGGAGCGTCATAGAACTGCTGCGCATCGCCTACGGTTGATCCGTGGCGCCGCCCCGCCCGGCGGGCTCTGATGCATCGGGCTCCGGCCTGTGTCATCCTAAGAGGTTCCCAGCACCACCTCAGCGGGTGCCGGCAGGCCGCCGTCACTGACGCAGCCATCACAGCGGCAAGGATCAAAATCGCGCCGGATCGACGACGCGAACGGGTAAATGCTCCATAGAACCACAGGAGGCGACGAAAGCCATGAGTAACACACAGAAGTTCTACATCGACGGCCAGTGGGTAGCCCCCACCGGCAAAGAGACCCTCGACGTGATCAACCCCGCCACCGAGGAACCCATCGGCACCATCGCCATGGGCACGAAGGCGGACGTGGACAAAGCCGTCGCCGCTGCCAAACGCGCCTTCGAGACCTTCTCGAAAACGACGCTCGAGGAGCGCGCCGCGCTGCTTGAGAAGATCATCGCCGCGTACCAGGCCCGCATGGGCGAGATCGCGCAGACCGTGTCCCAGGAGATGGGCGCGCCCATGAGTCTGGCCACTGCCGCTCAGGCACCGGCCGGTCTCGGCCATCTGATGTACTCGCTGAACGCGCTCAAGGAGTTCCCGTTCGAGCAGGTGGTGGGCAAGAACACCATCGTGCGCGAGCCGATCGGCGTGTGTGGTCTGATCACGCCCTGGAACTGGCCGCTGAACCAGATTGCCGCCAAGGTCGGCCCGGCGATCGCCGCCGGCTGCACCATGGTGCTGAAGCCCTCCGAGATCGCGCCGCTCAACGCCATTATCTTTGCCGAGGTGATGCATGAGGCAGGGGTCCCGAAAGGCGTGTTCAACCTTGTGAACGGTGACGGTCCGACCGTCGGCGTGGCCATGTCGTCGCATCCCGACATCGACATGATGTCGTTCACGGGCTCCACCCGGGCCGGCATCTCGGTGGCAGAGAATGCCGCCAAGACGGTCAAGCGGGTCGCTCAGGAGCTCGGTGGCAAGTCGCCGAATGTGATCCTGGACGATGCCAGCTTGCCGGAAGTCGTTGCCCGGGACACCTTTGGCGTGTGCATGAACACCGGTCAGTCCTGCAACGCGCCGACGCGCATGCTGGTGCCGATGTCACGCATGGAGGAAGCGGCTGCCATCGCCAAGGCAACCGCCGAGCAGATCAAGGTTGGCGACCCCAGCGACGAGAGCACCCAGATCGGTCCGCTGGTCTCCGCGACCCAGTTCGAGAAGGTGCAGAACCTCATCCAGAAGGGCATCGACGAGGGTGCCAAGCTCGAAACCGGCGGCGTCGGTCGTCCCGACGGTCTCAACCGCGGCTACTTCGTGAGGCCGACCATCTTCTCCAACGTCAGCAACGACATGACCATCGCTCAGGAAGAGATCTTCGGTCCGGTGCTGTCGCTGATCGGATACAAGGACGAAGAGGACGCGGTGCGCATCGCCAACGACACCGTCTACGGCCTGTCGGCGTACGTGAGCTCCGGCAACCTGGAGCACGCGGCGAAGGTCGGCCGGCAGATTCGCGCCGGCAACGTCCACCTGAACGGTGCCGGCGTCGACCCGGCGGCTCCGTTCGGCGGCTACAAGCAGTCGGGCAACGGCCGTGAATTCAGCAAGTGGGGGCTCGAGGAGTTCCTCGAGACCAAGGCGCTGCTGGGTTACAACGCCGCCTGAGGCGGGTGAAGCGGCAGCCGCGCCTGCCCGTGCAGGGGCGGCTGCCGAAGGTACCGACGCAGCTCATCTCTTCCACGGCGGCACGCCGTGCCAGTCGAAAGGCTCGATGCCGGATTCGACGATCTGCCAGACGCTGGCGTCCGCCCGCCCTGAGTCCAGCTCCAGAAAGCCGATGGTCCCGTACTGAGTGTTGTAGTTGTGGGGGTAGGTCGGGGAGCCGGGGTTCACGCAGTACACGCCGTCGACCCACTCGATGGCGTGGCGATGGGTGTCGCCGGAGACGATGACGTCAGGCTTGCGTTCCGGAAAGAAACGCTCCACCCACCGGGCCATGGTCATGTTCGGCGGGCGTTCCGGCACGGGCACGTAGTGGGTGAGGCCGACCCACAGGCCTTCGATCTCCAGCAGCCAGGCGTACTTCACCCGGGGGTCGTCGGGCTGTACCTCGCGGCCGCCGCTGCCGTCCTCACCGTTGCCGCGGGCCGCGTAGACCGGCGCCACACGCTCCAGCGCGTCGAGCACGTGGAACTCGTGGATATCGCCCGCGTGAAATATCAGATCGACGTCGCGAAACGCGTCGAACACCTGCTTCCACAGGCGCGGGTGGGCTTCCGGGATGTGCGTATCCGATATGAGGCCGATGCGGGTGCCCACGATCCGATGTCCGATCTGGCGGTAGCGGCAGTTATAGGCCAGATCGCCGGGCAATTGCCACGGCCGTGAGTCACTGCGCTTCAGCGCGTCATGGCGACAGGTCCGGTGGCCAGGCAGCGTGCTGGGGGAGGTCGTCGGTGATCTCGTGCCAGACGGCCTTCGACTCGACGAAAATGTGCTCGCGCGGCCGCTTGCCGGGATCCCCATCCACGGTAGCCAGCACAACCTCGCCCACCTTGCCGTCGTGGGCGGAGGCCAGGGCGGCGCCGCAGGTGCTGCAGAACCCCCGGGAGGTGCGCGGCGAAGACTGGTACCAGCGAATCTGCGCTGCGCCGCTGGTCCAGCGGAACTGCGCCGGGTCGACGATGCCCCAGGTGGCGAACGCAGCGCCGTTGGATTTGCGGCAGATCGAGCAGTGACAGTGGCCGATGAGCTCGAACTCCCCGTCAATCTCGTAGCGGACCGCGCCGCAGAGACAGCTGCCCGTGATCGTCATGGCCGGCCTCCGTTAGTGCGCCCAGCGAGGGGCGGGATAGCATCGCGCCGAAGGGCGGGCGAACTCAAGCGGGCGCGGATCGGTGGGAGGTGTTGACAAATTCGTAAGTTATCGCTTACGGTAAGCAGAAGCTTACTGATCTGCAGCAAGAGTTTCAGCAGGAGCATTCGCACCATGGCAGCACGTGTTCAGGACCGGGCCGCACGATCGGCTCCGGAGGCATCGCCGAAAGCGCTGACTGTGCTTGCCGACCCGACGCGGCGCGCGGTGTTCGAGCGGCTCCGGTCCGGGCCGCGCTCGGTGAGCGAAATCGCCCGGGGGATGCCGGTCAGCCGCCCTGCGGTCTCGCAGCACCTGAAGGCGTTGAAGCAGGCCGGGCTGGTGCGTGACGAGCCCCGTGGCACAGCCCGCATCTACCGCATTCATGCACCGGCGCTGCTGGAGCTGAGGACGTGGCTGGACAGCTTCTGGGACGATGCGCTCGGACGTTACAGGGACTATCTGGAGGACGACCAATGAACGCTGTGGAACTAGCTCCCATAGTCAAGACGCTGGATGTGGGGCGGCCGCCGGGCGCGGCCTTCCGCGCCTTCGCCGAGGAAATCGGTGCGTGGTGGCCGCTGGCGACCCACTCCCGTGCCCGGGACGACGAGGGCGAGCGGGCCGTCGGCGTGACGATCGAGCCCCGGGCGGGCGGCCGCATCTTCGAGACGCTGGAAGATGGCCGCGAGCTGGACTGGGGCGAGGTGCTGGCCTGGGAGCCCGGCGCGCGCCTGGAGCTTTCCTGGCGCCTCGGCTTGCCCGCAGATCGGGCGACCCACGTGGCCGTGCGGTTCGAACCTACCGGTGCGAACGGTTGCCGGGTTACGCTCACCCACAGCCAGTGGGATCGTCTGGGCGAGGCCGGCATGGCCCGCCGCGAGTCCTACGATCAGGGCTGGGTCAACGTGTTCGAGCGGTGCTACGGCGGCTACGCAGGAGGAAACCGGGCATGACGGCGGAATCATCGGTTGGGCTTCCGGAGGTCGTGTCCGAACGGGAATGGCGAGCCCGCCTGGCCGCGCTCCATGAGGAAGAGAAAGCCCTCGCGCGTGAGCGGGATGCGCTGGCGGCAAAGCGGCGCCGCCTGCCCGCCGTACGCGTCGAAGCCGCGTACACGTTCCAGGGACCGAATGGGCCCTGCTCGCTGTCGGACCTGTTCGAAGGCCGCAGCCAGCTGATCCTGCATCACTTCATGTTTGCCGAGGGGGTCGGCGGCTGGCCGGACGCCGGTTGCGTTGGCTGCTCCATGTTCGCCGACGGCATCATCCACCCGGCGCATCTGCATGCCCGCGATGTTACCTACGCGCTGGTGTCGATCGCGCCCCTCGAGCGGCTGCTGGCCTACCGCGATCGCATGGGCTGGTCGTTGCCGTGGTACTCCTCGGCGGGGAGCAGCTTCAATCGCGATTTCGCCATGAGCACGGACCAGGGCGAGACCTTCGGCGTCAGCGTTTTCCTGCGCGATGGCGAGGACGTGTACCGTACTTATTTCACCGACCGGCGCGGGGTGGAACCGCTGGGCGGGCCCTGGAGCCTGCTCGATCTTACGCCTTGCGGGCGCCAGGAGACCTGGGAGGATTCGCCCGCCGGCGTGCCGCAGTCGTCCCCCTACGCGTGGTGGCGGCGCCACGACGAGTACGGTTGACCGCCGCACCCCGGTACAGACAGGAGTTGTTCGCCGCCAAGGCGGCGGAGATGTCGACGACTACTATGTTCAGGCCAGTGCCGCCGAGGTGGGAATGACGTCTACCGACACGTCCACCTCGTGCTTGCCGCCGCCGAAGATGAAGCCGCTCACGGGACTGACGTCGCCGTAGTCCCGGCCCCAGCCGACGGTGATGTGCTCCAGGTTCGGAATCAGGTTGTTGGTCGGGTCGAAATCCACCCAGCCCAGCTCCGGACACCACACCGACAGCCAGGCGTGGGATTCGTCGGCGCCCTTCAGCTTCTCCTTGCCGGCGGGCGGATGGGTCATCAGGTAGCCGCTCACGTAGCGGGCGGGCAGGCCGATGGCGCGCAGGCAGGCGATCTGGAAATGGGCGAAGTCCTGGCAGACCCCGGCTTTCAGCTCGAGTACCCGCCGCACGGGTGTCGAAACGTCGGTGACGCCGCCCTTGTAAGTGAACTCCTCGTAGATCCGCGACGTCAGCGCCATCGCGGCCTCGAGCAGCGGTCGTCCGGGTTCGAAGGTGGCGAGCGCGAAATCGCGCAGCTCCTCGTGAACCTCCACGTAGGGCGACTCGAAGCAGAACTGGGAGGCGCCGAGGGCCTCCGCGTGGGTCGGGGTCTGCATGCTCTGGGCAACGACTTCCCAGGCTGGCGAGAAGTCCAGCATGATGTTCATCCCGGGCAGCACCTCTACCTGCGAGGTGTTCGTGATGACCAGCTCCCGGTGCGGATCCTGCACGGTAACGAACTCGACCTCGTTCCCGAAGTAGTCGGTCCAGCTGCGTTGCACGATCGGTAGCGGCGTCATGCTGAGCCTGGAGTCGGCAACGCTCTGTCGGCTGGAACGCCGCGGAGTCAGCTTCAGCAGCTGATGGGAGATGGAGACCGAGCCCTCGTACTTGAAGCGGGTCTCGTGGCAGACGTCATAGAGCATCGTCGGCAGCCTGGCGAATGACGTTGCCGGTCACGCGGTGACCGATGCTGTGGCTGAAGTAGGTCTGGGTGATCAGCTGCGTCAGCGACTCGATGTTCTTCTCGGCGCGGTTGAGCAGGCGATTGAGGTGCGTGCGGTTCCCGCCTTTCGACGTGGTGGTCGCCAGCTTGTCCACGTCGGCGAGCAGCACCTCGGTGTGGGTGCTGATCAGCAGCTTCTGGGCCCGGGACAGATGGCCGTGCAGGTCCTCGAGCGGCATCACCTCCATGTGCGAGCGCATCATGCTCAGCTGGAACGCCAGTGATCGCGGGTTGCTCTCGTCCGCCAGCACCAGATCGAGCACGGCGGGAATCTGTGGCTCCGCCCGATAGCGGGAGCGGTAGGTGATCAGACTGTCCGCCAGCTCCAGCTGCAGACCGAACACCCCGGGATTATCGCGGTCCGCGCGCACGGTGAGCTCCCGCATGACCCGGATGGTGAAGCGCGCGCGCTCGATGCGTCGGCCCATATCCAGCAGGCGCCAGCCGTAGCCACGGGTCATGTTCTCGTGGATCAGGCCGTTCACCGCCGACTGCGCCTCGATGAGGTCGTTCAGGACGTTTACCGCATCGCTCACGGTGTGCGCGCGCCAGCGCAGGTTGGGGACCGCGGTCAGGCGCTCGATGATCCGCCAGGCATCCGGTGACAGCCGCTCGCGCACGTGATCGGCGGTACGCGCGACGTTGCGCAGCACCTGGGCGAGACTGTCCTGGCTGTCCGGGTCGAAGAGGATGTTCCAGATCTCGTGCTCCACGGCGCGGCTGCCGGATGCCAGCGCCTTGCGTGCCCGCGACTGCGACAGCCGGCCCTGGGAGACCAGCAGGGCGGTGAGCACGTTGAGCGCCACGGGCACGTTGCCCATCGAGGCCTCGCCGGCGAGGCGCAGAAACAGGTTCCGGTACAGGCGGACGCCGCCGTCGGCGCGTTCGAAGTAGCGGCCGAGCCAGAACAGGTCGTCGGCGGTCTTGCTCGGCAGGTCGCGATCGCTGCGCTTCAGGGTCGCGGCGCGTAGCGGCTTGATCAGGGTCTCGCGCTGGATGGCCTTGTCGGAGAGAACCCAGACGTCCTTGCTCAAGTGGCTGTTGCCGCCGAGATCCTTGCCGGAGACCTTCACCAGACCCCCCGGAAGGAGTTGGTAGCCTCCCTCGGTGATGGCCAGATAAACGCGCATCACCATCGGCACCGGCCTGAGCATGCCGTCGTCGCCGAGGCAGGGCACCGTGGAGGGGCGAATGCGTTCCATGCCGACGTAGTCGTAGGGGCGCAGCGACGCCCTGGACTTGAGCTCCTGCGCGTCCTTCAGCCCCGGGTCCGACTCACCGAACTCGTAGCTGCCGGCGGTCAGCATGGAGCGGCGGCCGAAGGCGTGGCGCAGGCTCAGCCGCTCCGCGTTGGCGAGCACGAAGTCGCGCTCCTTCGCCTGACCGCACCACCAGCTGGCGATGCTCGGGAGCTTCAGGTCTTCCCCGAGCAGCTGCTTGGCGAGACCGGGCATGAAGGACAGCAGCGCTTCGCTGGAGACGACGCCGCTGCCGATGGCATTGGCCATCAGCACGTTGCCGCCGCGCGCCGCCTGCAGCATCCCGGCGATGCCGATTCCGGGTACCGAGCGCAGCTCCAGCGGATCGCTGGCGTCCGACGGGATTCGCCGGACCACCACGTCGACGCGCTCCAGGCCTTCCAGGGTCTTCAGGAACACTCGGTTGTCCCGCACGGTGAGATCGGCGCTCTCCACCACGGGGTAGCCCAGGTAGCGGCCGATCAGCGCGTGCTCGAAGTAGTCGGGATCGTCCGGCCCGCCCGTCAGCACCACGGTGAGGTGCTGGTCGCCGAGGCGGGCGAAGTGCTCGGCGAAGCTGCGGAAGAAACCCGCCAGACGGTGCAGGTTGTTGGCGTTGAACTGGTCGGGGATGCTGCGCGACGTGACGATCCGGTTCTCCAGCGCGTAGCCGATGCCGGCGGGTGATTCCGTGCGCTGGGAAAGCACCCACCAGCCGCCGTCCGGCGCCCGCGCCAGGTCGAAGGCGAGGAAGTGCAGCAGCACATCGTCCGGAGACTCGTAGCCGTGGCAATGGGGGATGAAGTTCGGGTTGGCGAACACCACCGGCGCCGGTAGCGCGCCGGACTTCAGCAGCTCCTGCGGCCCGTAGATGTCGTCCACGACGGCGTTCAGCAGGCGGGCCCGCTGGATCAGACCGGCCTCCAGCTTCTGCCAGTCGGCGGCCGGGATCAGCAGCGGGAACACGTCCAGATGCCAGGGGCGGCGGTTGCCGCCGTCGGCGGCGATATAGGCGACGTCGTGCTCCCGCAGCAGGTCCTCCGCCGTGGTGCCGATGCTGCGCCGCTGCTTGGCGCCCATGACGGCGAAGTCCTTGAGCAGCGGCCGCCAGTGCGGTCGCGGCCGCCCGTCCGCGTCCATCAGCTCGTCGTACGTCCCGGGTCGGGGCCGGTAGCCCGTCAGCAGCTCCCCGAGCGCGTCGGCTGCCTGCTGGGGCTCGCTCATTTCCAGCGCAGATCCAGGGTGTTCGGGAACTCCACGGAAGCGGGCGCCGGGGGCTCCGGATAGCTGCCGTCACTGTGGCCGAAGGGCTGAAAGCGTGACAGCCGCCGGCTCTCGGCCTCGTTGGCGTTGACGGGAAAGTGCTCGAAATTGCGCCCGCCGGGGTGGGCGACATGGTACGTGCAGCCGGCTACGGCCCGGTGGTTCCAGCGGTCGTAGAGGTCGAACGTGAGCGGCGCGTCCACGGGGATCGTGGGGTGCAGACTGGCCGCCGGCTGCCAGGCGCGGAAACGCACGCCGCCGAAGAACTCGCCGGGCACGTCGGTGGCCGCAAGCGGCACCGCGTGGCGGTTGCAGGTGACCAGGTAGCGTTCCCGGTCGAACCCGGTGACCCGCACCTGAAGGCGTTCCAGCGAGGAGTCGACGTAGCGCACCGTGCCGCCGATGGCGCCTTCCTCGCCCATGACGTGCCAGGGTTCCAGCGCCTGCCGCAGCTCCAGGGTCACGCCGTGGTGCTCGACCGCGCCGAAACGCGGAAAGCGGAACTCGAAGTGCGGCGCGAACCAGGCCTCCTCGAACGGGTAGCCGTCGGCGCGCAGGTCCTGGATCACGTCGCGGAAGTCCTGCCAGACGAAGTGCGGCAGCATGAACCGGTCGTGCAGCCGGGTTCCCCAGCGCACCAGACCCCGCTTGTTGGGGTTGCGCCAGAAGCGCGCCACCAGGGCCATCAGCAGCAGCTGCTGGGCCAGGCTCATGCGCGCATGGGGCGGCATCTCGAAGGCCCGGAACTCCACCAGCCCGAGCCGGCCGGTGGGGCCGTCCGGCGAGTACAGCTTGTCGATGCAGATCTCGCAGCGGTGGGTGTTGCCAGTCACGTCGACCAGCAGGTTGCGGTATATCCGGTCCACCAGCCAGGGTGGCACGGTCCCGCCGCTGTCCGGGTCGGGCGTCTGGGCGAACGCCAGCTCAAGCTCGAAGAGGCTGTCCTGGCGGGCCTCGTCCACCCGCGGCGCCTGGCTCGTGGGACCGATGAAGAGCCCGGAGAACAGGTAGGAGAGGGCCGGGTGCTGCTGCCAGTAGGCCACCAGACTGCGCAGCAGATCGGGGCGGCGCAGGAACGGGCTGTCCGCCGGCGTGGGTCCGCCCAGCACCACGTGGTTGCCGCCGCCGGTGCCGGTGTGACGCCCGTCGAGCATGAACTTCTGGGTGTCGAGGCGGGCGGCCCGGGCTTCCTCGTACAGGGCCGTAGTGATGTGGGTCATGTCGTCCCAGCCGGCGGCGGGATGGACGTTTACTTCGATCACGCCGGGGTCGGGCGTCACCTTGATGACGTTGATGCGCGGGTCCGGCGGCGGCAGGTAGCCTTCCACGACCACGCGCCGGCCCTGTTCCCGAGCGGCTTCCTCGACCGCGACCAGCAGTTCCAGGTAGTCGTCGGCGCTTTCCACCGGGGGAATGAAGGCGTACAGCGCGCCGTCCCGCGCCTCGAACGCCATGGCCGTGCGCACGGTGGTCTGGCCCCCGTAAGGCTGGGCGATCTGCATCTGCTCGAGTGGCGCCGGGCGCTCGCTGGTACCCTCGCTGCCCCGCACGGCCTGGGTCAGGTGCTCGCGCGACGGCAGCTCGCCCACCATCTCAAACGGATCCCGGGGATGCACGTGCGGATAGGCCGTGGGTTGGATGTGCGGCAGCGAGCCGAGCCGCAGCCGGTAGCCAACCGGCGAGTCGCCGGGGATGAGGAACAGCTTGTCGCTGCGGGTGCTCCAGCGCTCGGTCATCCAGCGCCCGCTGTCGCTGCGCGCGTTCCAGCGCTGCACCGGCAGGGCGTAGCCGGTGGGTTGCCCGAGGCCACGCTCGAACACCCGGGCCAGCCGTTCCCGGGCCAGCGGATCGTCCAGCTCGTTGGTCTCGGGGGTGAGGTTCTCCGGCAGCCGCCGCTCCTCGGCGAGAAAGTGCCAGGGATCCTCGTAGGCGGGGAGCACGGCATCCTCGTCCAGGCCGAGGCGGTGGGCCACGGCCCGGCCCAGGGTTTCCGCGTCGGCCCGGGTCGCGCCGTGATCCGCGTCCGGGTGCGCAACGAAGTCCATGTCCCGGCAGATGGGTTCCCCGTCCCGGCGCCACATCAGGGTCAGCGCCCAGCGGGGCAGCTGCTCGCCGGGATACCACTTGCCCTGGCCGAAGTGCAGCACGCCACCGGGTGCGAAGCGGTCGGCTAGGCGCAGGATCAGGTCCATGGCCAGGCGCCGTTTGTGCGGGCCGACGGCGTCGGTGTTCCACTCGGCGCCATCGGGGTAGTCGATGGCGATGAAGGTCGGCTCACCGCCGACCGTGAGGCGTACGTCGGCGGCCTTCAGCTCGGCGTCGATGTGGCGGCCGAGGGCCTGAATGTCACCCCAGGCCTCTTCGGTATACGGCTTCGTGACCCGCGGCGTCTCGAAGACCCGCCGCACCGACATGTCGAAACCGAACTCACACTCGCTGGGCTCGACCTTGCCGGAGATCGGCGCCGCCGTGGACGGGTGGGGCGTTGCCGCCAGGGGAATGTGGCCCTCGCCGGCGAACAGACCCGAGGTGGGATCCATGCCCACCCAGCCGGCCCCGGGCAGGTAGGCCTCGGTCCAGGCGTGCAGGTCGGTGAAGTCGTGGTCGGTGCCGGACGGGCCGTCCAGGGCTTTCTGGTCGGCTTTGAGCTGAATCAGATAGCCGGACACGAAGCGCGCGGCGATGCCCATGTTCCGCAGGATCTGGGCCAGCAGCCAGGCGCTGTCCCGGCAGGAGCCGCGGCCGAGTGCCAGGGTTTCGTCCGGCGCCTGCACCCCGGGCTCCATGCGGATCACGTACTGGATGTCGTTGGCCAGGCGCTGGTTCAGATCTACCAGGAAGTCCACGAGCGGCTTGTCGGACGGCCTGCCGTAGTCCTCGAGCCAGGCTTCCAGGCGCGGGGTGAGCGGTTCCGTTGCCAGGTAAGGTTCCAGATCCTTACGGCTCAGATAGTCGTAGTTGAACGGATAGCGTTCGGCGTGCTCCTCGAGAAAGAAGTCGAACGGATTGAACACCGCCATCTCGGCAACCAGATCCACCCGCACGACGAAGGATTCGACCTTCTCCGGGAACACCGCCCGGGCCTGGAAGTTACCGAACGGGTCCTGCTGCCAGTTGAGAAAGTGTCCCTTCGGCTCGACGTGCAGGGCGTAGCTCACCACCGGCGTGCGGCTGTGCGGCGCCGGACGCAGCCGGATGATCTGCGGGCTCAGGGCAACCCGGCGGTCGTAGTCGTAGCGGGTCTCGTGGTGAAGGGCAACGCGAATGCTCATGGAGATCTCTTTCGTCGAGTCGGCAATTTAGGTCCGGGTGCCGGGTTATGCAAGGAACCTGCAAGGTGCCGGGCGTTAACCTTTAACCTTTTCCTGACCATCGCCTTCGGCCTCGCCGAGCCCGCCGCCGACGCGCAGTTGTCGGTTCCTGCAGTCAGGGTACATGATCCGGTTCCGGCAGGATGGACGATGACCGTGGAGCAGGTCTGCGTTGCCTTCAAGGCGCACATGGGCTGGGTGAATGCGGTTGCGGTGGCCCGAAGCGGTCCCCGGTTGCGCTGCCTGCGGGCGGAGCGTGTGGATCTGCTGCCGCACGGCGATCGTGACCTCATCGAGCCTTACCACGTGGCCGGCGGGTGGGACGGTCTCGATCGGGTCCCGCCGCCGGCGGATCCGGCAGCCGTGGTTCGCCGCGGGCTGCGCCGTCAGGCCCGGTCGGCGATCACGGTCCTGAGAAGCTATCGAGACCAACTCGAGGACGCGGGGCTGCGCTGGGACCGGGCGGTGCTGCTCACCGGCCGCGGCAGGCTCGGCGACGATCTGCCACGCATCCTCGCTTCCCATACCCAGATCCACGTTGCCGAGGGCGAGGCGATCCGGGACGCCACCCGCCGCGCGCTGCGGGCACTCGATCTGAGAGTGGTGGAGCGGGACGAAAAGGGGGTGCTCGACCGGGCCGCGGCAGCGCTCCACGGCCGGAACCCGGACGCGGAGCTCAAGGCTGCCCGCCCTGACGGCGCGAAGGCCTGGCGCAGGGAGGAACGGCTGCTGGCCATGGCTGCGTGGTTGGATCGGCGATAGCGCGGTACGGGCCCGAGGAATCGTCGGCATCGCGCCTGGTTTCAGTTCGAACTGCTTTGCTCGTAGCCGATCAGAATCAGCCGGTCGTCGAGTTCGTTGTGGTTGTCCGGAGTCTTCGGCACGGCTTCGGCGAGGATCTCGCCCACCCGGGCGATGGTGGTCTCGAAGCCGAGCAGGGTCCTGCCCGCCCTGAGGGCCGCCACGAACTCGTCCACGAGCGCGCGCCAGCGTTCCGGCGCCACGTGCTGGTCGATGCCGCGATCGGCGAGAATTTCCACGTAGTGCTCCGCCTCGGAGACGAAAATCAGGATGCCGGTGTCGCCGTCGGTGTGGTGCAGGCCGCGCTCGAGGAATTGGCGCCGCGCCATGTTGGCTGCGCGCCAGTGCCGGACCCGGCGCGGAACCGCGCGGGTCGACAGGGCGGGGATCCGCAGCAGCAGGGCCAGCGCGGAGAAGACGGCGAGCTGGGTCAGGGCGATGGTGTCGCTGCCGAGCGCGGTGAACAGCCCCAGTGTGGGTATCGGCAGCGCTGCCAGGGCGGCCCAGAGCAGGGGGATGTAGCGGTAGTCGTCGCTGCGGGCGCACAGCACCGTCACCAGCTCGGCGTTGGTGTGGCGTTCCACCTCGGCGATCTGGTCGGCGATCTGCTGGCGTTCGAGATCGGTCAGCAGGGCCATTACCAGCCTCCCGACGCGCCGCCGCCACCGAAGCTGCCGCCGCCGCCGGAGAACCCTCCGCCGCCGCCGAAACCACCGCGGCCACCGCCGGACAGCACGCTGCCGATGATCAGCGCCTGGCCGAGACCACCACGGCCGCGGCCACCGAAGCTTGACAGGATGATGAACGCAACGAAGATCCAGAAGACGAGGGCGGGGAGACGGCGGCGCTCGTCTTCTCCGGTGCCGGCGCCGCTCATCTCGTAGCTGCCGCCCAGGACCTCGATGATCGCCCGGGTGCCCGCGATGACGCCGGCATCGTAGTTGCCCTGGCGGAACGCCGGCAGGACGCGGCCCTGAATGATGTCCCAGGAGACCGCGTCGGTGAGCTGACCTTCCAGCCCGTAGCCCACCTCGATGCGCACCTGCCGTTCTGCCGGCGCGACGATGAGCAGCGCGCCAGTGTCCTCACCCGCCTGACCGATACCCCAGTGGCGGCCGAGCCGATAGCCGTACTCTTCGATGGCGCGGCCGCCCAGCGACGGGACCGTGGCGACCACCACCTGGGTGCCACCGCTGTCGCGCTGATAGGCTGCCAGCATCTCCGTCAGCGTGCGCTCCGTGGTGGGGCTGAGAATGCCCGCTGCGTCCACCACCCGCCCGCTCAGCCGGGGGAATTCCGAGGGCGCCGCGCCGGGGGGCGCCGTGCCAGCGGGCGCCGTGCCAGCCGCAGCGGCGAACTCGGCTCTCGGCAGCGCCACCGTGCCCAGCACCAGCGCCGCGGCCAGGACGGCTGCCCGCCGGGCGCGGCGCTCTCGCATCAGAACTGGACCTGAGGGGCCTGCTCGGCGCCGCTGGCGGCTTCGAAGGTTTCCCGGATCGGCATGTCGCTGTACAGCAGGCTGTGCCAGATCCGGCCGGGCAGGGTGCGGATCTCGGTGTTGTAGGTCTGAACCGCCTGGATGTAATCACGGCGGGCGACGCTGATGCGGTTCTCGGTACCTTCGAGCTGGGACTGCAGCGTGAGGAAGTTCTGGTTGGACTTGAGGTCGGGGTAGCGTTCCACCACCACCATCAGTCGCGACAGGGCGCTGGACAGCGCCGCCTGGTTCTGCTCGAACGCCTGCAGCGCCTGGGGGTTGTTGATGATGTCGGCGTCGACGTTCATCTGGCTGACCTTGGCCCGGGCTTCCACCACCGCCTGCAGGGTCTCTCGCTCCTGGGCCGCGAAGCCCTTCACCGTCTCGACGAGGTTGGGCACGAGATCGGCGCGGCGCTGGTACTGGTTCTGCACCTGGGCCCACTGGGCCTTCACCGCCTCGTCGTAGGCCGGGATGTTGTTGATGCCGCAGCCGCCCAGCCAGACTGCGGCGAGCAGCACCAGCGCGGCACGGGCCATGGGACTGCCGGTTGCGCGTCTTGTCACGATACCCCCTCGTCCGAGATCGGGAGATCGCACTATGGGGTTGCGGGCCATCGGCTTCAACCCGGCCGTCCGTTGCGGCAGCCGGCGGGAGAATGGCCGGTCCAGCGCCGGAAAGCCCGCCGGAAGTTGGCCGGATCGTCGTAGCCGAGCAGCGCCGC
>JBFISC010000031.1:0-20521 GCA_041608775.1 Pseudomonadales bacterium
CCTTCGGCGATTCGGCCTTCATACGGCGGGTATCGCCACAGCGATTCGCTGCCGTCGATCACCGGGACGACGTCGTAGTGCCCGGCAAGCAGAACGGGCGCGGCCGCGGGATCGCTGCCCCGCCAGGACAGCAGCAGCGAGTGACCACCCAGCCGCCTCGCCTCGAGCGCGCTGAACACCGCCGGGTAGGTCGAGCCGAGCCAGTCCAGGAAGCCTTCGAAAGCCGCCGTATCGGCGCGCTCCGGAGGCTGGGGGGACACCGTCCTGAATCGGATGGCCTGCTGCAGGTGGGAAAGTATCCGAGCCTCGTCCACCTCGACCGGCGGGCCCGGAGACCCGGGTTCGACGTCGTGTCGATAGCCGATGGTGCGGATCGCCACCACGGCGGCCAGCGCCAGCAACGCCAGCAGCAGCACTCGAAACATGATCGCCCTCCCCGCCAGGGTGCGATGATAGCGCCGGGATCGCCGCGAGAACCACCGCAGGTGACAGGGGCGCTGCCATCGTCGATGATCCGGGCAACGCCCCGATGGGAAATTCAGCCCGATGAGCGATGATGCCTGGCAGATTTTCGACCTGCACCGGATCAGGGAGCGACTGGCCGCCGGCAAGCCGGAATACCGTGAGTTCCTGCGCACGCCGAGCCTTTCCTGCGGCCTCTATCACCTGCCCAGAGGTGCCAGAGACATGCAGTCACCCCACGACGAGGACGAGGTCTACCTGGTGCTGTCGGGCCGGGCGCGGATGAAGGTCCGCGGCGAGGAGCAGGAGGTTCGCGAGGGGACGGTGCTCTACGTGCGGGCGACTGAGGCCCACTCGTTCTTCGAGATCGAGGAAGATATGACCCTGCTGGTGTTCTTCGCAGCTACGAGCTGAGTCGCGATTCGAGCCAACAGCGCTTCGAGGTGCTCTATCTTCACCGGCTTGCACAGCAACTCGTCCACGCCGACCGCCAGGCAGGCCTCGCCGTTACCGCGCATGGCGTTTGCGGTCATCGCGACGATGAATGCCTCACTGCCGCCAGGAAGCCTGCGGATTTCTCGGGTGGCCTGAATCCCGTCCATCACCGGCATCTGCAGATCCATCAGCACCACGTCGTAGCGGCTCTCGGCGAAGAACGCGACGGCGAGCACGCCGTTGTCCGCGAGGGCGGCCCGGTAGCCCAGATGCTCGAGCATCTTGAGCGTCACCCGCTGGTTGACCGGGTTGTCCTCGGCCACCAGGACTCGGAGCCCATCTGGGCCCTCAGGCAGCGGATCCCGCCGCCCCGGCACCACGATGCCGTTCCCGTCGCGGTCTTCGGCCGGAACCGGCACTGGCAGCTCAGGTCTGCCGCCGGCAAGGCCCGTCACGATCTCGAGCAACCGCGCTCGGCGCAGGGGCCGGAACACGACCGTCCGCGGCTCGCTCCGATCATGTCTGCCAGGAGATTCGCCCATCGGCGCGATGCGGACCACGGCCACGCCGGGAGCGGAATCCTCCAGCGCCGCCGCTTGCGCCGCGCTGCAGCCCGCAAGCACGAGGTCCCAGGAACATTCGCCAAGTCGTCGCTGGGCCGACGCGTGCTCAACAACAGCCTCGTGCTCGATTCCCCAGTTAGCCAGCTGGCGGCAGGCCGCGGCCCGCGCGGTGGCCTGGGGCTCGAGCAACAGCACTCTCAGCAGCGTAGCGCCGGCCAGCGGCCCGGGCGCAGGGCGGGCGTCGTCGGTGGGTTCCAGCAGGACGTCGAACTCGAACGTCGAGCCCCGCGACTCCTCGGACGAGACGCGGATGCCACCCTGCATCCGCTCCACCAGATCCCGGCAGATCGACAGCCCCAGGCCGGTGCCACCGAATCGCCGGGTGGTGGAGGAGTCCGCCTGGGCGAACGCCTCGAACAGCCCATCGACGCTGTCTGCGGGAATGCCGATGCCGGTGTCGCGGACGCGGCAGCGCAGCCGGAAGCCGCGGGCGCCCTCCGGGCTGCCTTCCAGGAGAACATGCACCTCGCCCTGCTGGGTGAACTTGATGGCGTTGCTCAGCAGGTTCACCAGCACCTGACGAAGCCGCAGGCTGTCTCCCAGCAACTCGGCGGGCAGATCCGGGCCGGCTTCGCAGATCAGCTCCAGCCCCTTCTCCCGCGCCGACTGGACCACCAGATCAACCGCTTCCTCCAGACAGCCCAGCGGATCGAAGGGTGCCCGCTCGAGGGTGACGCGGCCGGCCTCGATCTTGGAGAAATCCAGGACGTCGTTGATCAGCATCAGCAGGGCGTCGCCGCTGGTCCGGATCGTACCCAGATACTCCCGCTGGTTGGGGGTGAGCTCGGTCTCCTCGAGGAGACTGGCCATGCCGATGATCCCGTTCATCGGCGTTCGGATCTCGTGGCTGATGTTGGCCAGAAAGCGCCCGCGGGCCGCGACCGCGGCTTCTGCCACGTCACGTGCCGAGCGCAGCTCCGCCTCGGCATGGATTCGATTCACCTGCACCGCGTAGGTCAGCATGCTCACCGCGATCATCGCGGTGAAGAAGAACAGCGGGTCAATTTCGACCACGTCCGCAAGCATCACCGTGACGCCGATGGCGATACTGGCAGAGATCAGGTAGCCGGCAAGCATCTTCCGCGTGCGCAGCGCCAGCGAGCAGGCGAACACCAGAATCAGGAGCCCGTAGCTGGTGTTCACCGAGATGCCGTTGACGTAGGCCATGTGGATGACGCCGGCGCTGACGACGTACAGGCTGATCGCGATGGCTACCTGCGGGTTCCGCCGCACCGGCCCGTTCACCATGGTCAGCGCAGCGAAACCGAGCAGAAACAGCGCGATGGCGCCCCGCTCCCAGAGCGGATCCGCGGTCGCTGGATCGATGACCCGCCGGACCACGCCGAAGCCGGGAATCACCAAGGCCGCGGTCACAGCCAGGCTGCGGCAGATACTGAGCGCCTGCTCGTCGTCGCTGGACACCGCAGGCGCAGGCTGGTGGCCGGGCTTCATCCTGGAAAGCTAGCACTCTGTCCGGAAGCCGTCGTGGCGCCGGTCACAGATTCACGATGGCGCGGGTGTCAGCGGGTGCCCTGACCGTCGTCGACCTTGATCACGGTTCCCGTCACGAACTCCGACGCCGGCGCCACCAGGTACAGCAGCGTGCTGTCCAGCTGCGCCGGATCACCCAGGCGCTTGCGCGGGAAGTGCTGGGTGATGTCCCCCATCCGCTCCAGCATGCCGTCCATCATCTCCGAAGAGAAAGCCCCCGGCGCTATGCCGTTGACGTTGATGTGGTAGCGCGCCCACTCGACCGCCAGCACTTCGGTCATCCGGTTGATGCCGGCCTTGGTAATCGAGTAGAGCGCGGCGCCGTTACCGCCATAGGTGAACGCCCCCACCGACGAGATGTTGACCATGCGCCCCGGTTTCCCCGCCGCGATCAGGCGCCGCGCCACCTCGCAGGACAAGACGTAAGGCCCGCGCAGGTTGGTGCCGAACACGTCGTCGATGAGCTGGATCGACATTTTGTGAGCGCGCTGGGCGTCCGGGATGCCGGCGTTGTTGACCAGGATGGTGACGGTGCCGAGGGCCCGTTCGGCTTCCTCCACGGCATTCACGATGCTGTCGGTATCCGTCATGTCGAGGCGAATACCCACGCTGCTCGCCCCCAGCGCCTCGAGCTCGGCCTGCACCTCCTGCAGTCGTTCCACGCGACGTCCGGCCACCGCGACGCTGGCCCCCGCCGCGGCCAGCACCGACGCGAAGCGCCGCCCGAGCCCGGAGGTGGCGCCGGTCACCAGGGCGACCTGGCCGGATAGATCGGTATTGAAATTGGGCAGATCGAACTGCTGGGCCACGGCGGAATTCTCCTGGTTGGGGGTCAACGCTGCAGGCTCACATGAACCCCGGTAGTGGTCAAGAAACCCCGCTGGAGGCGCAGCAGCCCATACCGTGCTCTCGCAGGCGGGTCGTGCCAACATAGCCGTGAACCGATCTGAGGGGGAGCGACGACATGCGCTTGAGGTGGGTACTGATTCTCCTGATCGCCGGCGGCGCAGCCGTGCTGGTCGTGTTCCGGGCGGAGGTCGGCATGTGGGCCATGTCCCAGGGGCTGAAACGGAACATGGCCGCAGACCCCATGGCAGAGCTTCCGGACGGTCTGCATCTGGCCGTCTGCGGTGCCGGCGCGCCGCTGCCCGACGCCGATCGCTCCGGACCCTGTCTGGCGGTGGTGGCCGGCCGGCGCCTGTTCATGGTGGACAGCGGCAGCAACGGCGTGCGCAACCTCCAGCGCATGGGGCTGACCGCCGGGCGCGTGGAGGCCCTGCTGCTGACGCACTTCCACTCGGACCACATCGACGGCCTCGGCGAAACCGCCATGCTTCGCTGGACCGCCGGCTCGCAGACGGAGCCGCTCCCCGTGCACGGCCCGCCGGGTGTGGACCAGGTGGTCGCCGGCTTCAACCTGGCCTACGCCCTCGACGCCGGCTACCGCACCGCCCACCACGGTCCGACCGTAGCGCCTCCCTCCGGGGCAGGCGCCGTGGCCGTGCCGTTCGAGACGCCGGCACCCGGTGCCGAGATCACGCTCATCGACGACGACGGGCTGACGGTGCGCGCGTTCGCCGTGCAGCACGAGCCGGTCGCTCCTGCGGTGGGCTATCGGTTCGACTACGGCGGCCGTTCGCTGGTGATCAGCGGCGATACCCGGGAATCCGAGGAGGTGGCGCGGATGGCCAGGGACGTGGATCTGCTCGCCCACGAAGCGCTGGCCGCGCAGCTCGTGGGGCTGATGAACCAGGCCGCACGGGCCAGCGGCCGGGACAGCATCGTCCGGATCACCCAGGACATCCTCGACTACCACGCCACGCCGGAGGAGGCTGCCGCCGTCGCCGCGCGCGCCGGGGTAGATCACCTGCTGCTCTACCACATCGTGCCGCCGCTGCCGTTCCCTGGTCTGGCGAGCGCTTTTCTCGACGGCGTTGCCGATCGCTATCCCGGCCCCGTCACGCTCAGCGTCGACGGAACGTTCGTCAGTCTGCCCGCCGGGAGCAGCGCCATCGAGGTCAGCCGGCGGCTCTAAGGCGCGTATACTCCGGTCGCGTCAATGCAGAACGTTACCCCATGATCGACATCTATCACGTTGCCGGCACCCGCTCGCTGCGGGTCATCTGGCTGTGCGAGGAGCTGGCACTCAGCTATCGGGCCATCGCCGTGGACTTTTCCGCCGAGTACCGGGCAAGCGCCGAGTGGCGCTTGCTGAATCCGGTGGGCAAGGTTCCCGTGCTCAAGGACGGCGACCTGACCATGTTCGAGTCGGGGGCCATGGTGCAGTACCTGCTGGATCGCTACGGAGAAGGCCGCCTGCAGCCGCAGCCGGGCACCCCGGACCACGCCCGCTACCTGCAGTGGTGCTGGTTCGCCGAATCCACCTTCGCCCGCCCCCTGGGCGAGATCGTCAATCACCGTCGTGCGTTCCCCGACGCGCCGATTCCGGCCGTGCTCGCGGAAATGGCGGACCGGGCGGCGCTCTGCCTGGATGCCGTCGCGGCGGCGACCAGCGGTCGCGACTACCTGCTCGGCGAGGAGTTCACAGCCGCGGACGTCATGACGGGCTACTCGCTGCTGCTCGCCGACCGGCTGGTCCCGGAACGCATGCCCGAGGGAGTGCAGCCCTACTGGCAGCGCCTCCGCGCCCGGCCGGCGTTTCAGCGCGCCCTGGCAGTCCCGTGAACCGGTGCCGGCTGCAGCTTCTGCTGGCGAGCCTGCTGATCGCGCCGGCCGCGCTCGGCGAGGCGCCGGCCGTGCCGGAGCCGGACGCCGATGGCTCAGCGCGCGCAGCGGAGCGAACCCTGACCGAGACCTGTCTGCTGCGGCAGCTCGAGCACGCGGGTGACGACGTCACCGCCGCGGAGATCCGGGCCGCGTGCGCTGAGGAGCAGGCCGTGGCGGCGGATTCGCTGCTGCTCGGCCGGCTGCGCCGGGAGCAGGTCGCCGAAGAGATCCCGTCCCTGCTCACACCCCATCGCAGCAACTACTTCCTGCCCTCGACCTACGCGGACGACCCCAACGTCGACCCGTTTGCCAACGAGCTCGGCGAAATCCTGCAGTCGAACGACCTCGATCACGTCGAGGCCAAGTTCCAGCTCAGCCTCAAGTTCAGCCTCGCCAACGATCTGCTGCTGCCCCGCGACCGGCTCTACTTCGGCTTCACCACGTTGTCCTTCTGGCAGGCCTTCAACCGCAACGTCTCTGCTCCGTTCCGGGAAACCAACTACGAGCCGGAGCTGTTCTGGACCAAACCCCTGGACTGGGCCCCGTTCGGACTCGATGCCGGGGTAATCACCCTGGGCATGAGTCATCAGTCCAACGGACGCGGCGGCAGCCTGTCCCGGAGCTGGAACCGGGTTTACGCGAACGTGCAGTTCGAGAAGCACAATCTGGTCCTCGGGCTGAAGCCGTGGTGGCGTATTCCCGAGGACGAAAAAGACGACCCGCTGGACGCCGACGGCGACGACAACCCGGACATCGAGAAGTATCTTGGCCATTTCGAGCTCACCACCACCTACCGGTGGGCCGATCAGGAATTGAGCTTGATGCTGCGCAACAATCTGCGCTCGGACAACAAAGGCGCCGTGCAGCTCGAATGGACCTTCCCGCTGTGGCGCGGAATCCGTGGCTACGCCCAGTATTTCAACGGCTACGGCGAGAGCCTCATCGACTACAACGCGCACATGGAGCGAATCGGCATCGGGGTGCTGCTCAACGACCTCCTCTAGTGCACGCTGGGTCACGGATTACCGCGATCGGCTATTCGAGACTACGCTTGTGCTGAGGAAGCGAGAACCCTGATGGCATTCAATCGCGCTCTGGTGGTGGACGACTCCAGAACCGCCCGGCAGTCGCTGGCGCGACTGCTGTCCCAGCACGATCTCGAGGTCGCCTTTGCCGAATCGGGGGAAGCAGCCCTGCAGTTCCTGCGCGAAGAGCTGGTGGACGTTATCTTCATGGACCACACCATGCCGGGCATGGACGGTCTGGAAGCCGTTTCCGCCATCAAGAGCAACCCGCGCACCGCCACCATCCCCGTGATGATGTACACCACCAAGGAAGGCGAGGTATACGTCAGTCAGGCTCGCGCCCTGGGCGCCGTCGGCGTGCTGCCAAAGCAGTTTCACCCCAACGTGCTGTTCGAGATGCTCGAGAAGCTGGGTCTGGTCACCGATAGACGCCAGAGCGAAGGCGCCGACGCTGCGGAACCGGACCCGGATGCCACACCGAGACGGCGCATCACCGACGTGGTGGACGACGTGGACCAGGAGTACGAGCGCCGCGCCCTCGGGGTCTCGGTGCAGACCCTGGTGACCCGGATTCTCGAAGAGCAGCACCTCAAGCTCCGCTCGGAGATCCTCTCCGGCCAGCGTCAGTTCGCGCGCCAGGTCGCAACCGAGATACTCGAGCGCTACCCGGCGGAGGCCGAGGACGATCTGCTCCTCGGCGAGCCTCCCCAGCGCAGCGGCGTCTCCCGCGCGTTGACCGGCACCCTGGCCGTGGTCAGCCTGGTCCTCGGGGTGATCACCTGGCAACTTGCCCAGGAGCGCAATGCCGCCAGGGTGGAAATCGCCCGCATGAACACGGCTTCGCGCAACGAGCTGGCCCTGCTCGGAGAGCGCAACGCCGGCCTGGAAGGTGATCTTCGCGAGCGTCTGGTCGTGGCCGAGGGTCAGCGACGCGATGCGGTGAGCGCCCTGGAGTGGGCGCTGAACCAGAGCAGCCGGGTCCCCTTTGACGCCGTGCCCTTCGACGACCGGGCCGCCGTCGGCCTCACCGCGCTGCTCGAGCATCTCGCCGCCCTCGACTACCGCGGCACCGTCAGCATCACCGCCAGGCTGGCGCCGTTCTGCCTCTCCCGCGACGACTCCGGCGAGCTGCGCCTCGCGGATCACGGGCTGCCGATCGATGGCTGCGACGTGCTCGGCCACCCGCTGAGCGAGGTACCGGCTGTGAGCGGTCTGGAATCGGTAGCGTTCGCCGCGGTGGCGTCCACCGCAGCTCGGGACCATGGTATTTCGGTCCGCCTCGCGGCCCGTCACGAATCACCCAGCGACGCCGCCCGATTCCCGGCCGCCGTGGACAACGCCGGCACCTGGAACCGCCTGGCCGGAGACTACAACCGCCTGGAGTACGCCCTCGACCCGCGAGCCGCCGAGGTCGCCGCCCGGCGCTGACTCACCGCCGGTACGGCGTCCGTCCGATCACGGTCGCAGCCGGTAACCGGTCCTGAAAATCCAGGCGACCGCAGCGATACCCGCCACGAGGAACACCGCGATCACCGCCAGGCTGGCGGCGAGGCTCACGTCCGCGCTGCCGTAGAAGCTCCAGCGGAACCCGCTCACCAGGTAGACGACCGGATTGAACAGGGTGACCGTCTGCCACGCCGGCGGCAGCATGTCGATGGAGTAGAACGTACCGCCGAGAAACGTGAGCGGGGTGATCACCAGCAGCGGCACCAGCTGCAGCTTCTCGAAGCCCTCCGCCCAGATGCCGATGATGAAGCCGAGCAGGCTGAAGGTGACAGCCGTGAGCAGCAGAAACGTCAGCATCACCAGCGGGTGCTGAATCTCGAGCGGCACGAACAGACCCGCTGTCGCCAGAACGATCAGCCCGAGGATGATGGACTTGCTCGCCGCTGCGCCCACATAGCCGAAGACGATCTCCAGATAGGAGACCGGCGCAGAGAGAATCTCGTAGATCGTGCCGGAGAACTTGGGGAAATAGATACCGAACGATGCGTTCGACACGCTCTGGGTCAGCAGCATCAGCATGACCAGTCCGGGCACGATGAAGGCACCGTAGCTCACCCCATCGACCTCGCTGATGCGTGACCCGATGGCCGCGCCGAACACCACGAAGTAGAGCGACGTGGACAGCACCGGCGCCACGACGCTCTGCAGGAGGGTGCGCCAGGTGCGCGCCATCTCGGCGCCGTAAATGGCTCTTACCGCCCGGACGTTCACGACTGCGCACGCACCAGGTCGACGAAGATCTCCTCCAGCGAGCTCTGCGACGTCTCCACATCCGTGAACTGAACGCCGGCGGCCTCCAGGTCCGAAAACAGCGCGTCGATGCCGGTGTGGCGGCGCTGGGAGTCGTAGCTGTAGATCAGCCCGCGGCCGCCGTCCGCCAGCTCGAGATCATGTCCGGCGAGCGGCTCCGGCACCGCCGCGAGGGGCTCACGCAGCTTGAGTACGAGGCGCTTGCGGCCGAGGCTCTTCATCAGCGTCGCGGTCCGCTCCACCAGCACCAGCTCGCCAAGATGCATCACGCCGATGCGGTCCGCCATCTGTTCGGCCTCCTCGATGTAGTGCGTGGTGAGGATGACGGTGACACCGTCGGCCTGGAGCTGGTGCACCAGGTTCCACAGCCCCCGCCGCAGCTCCACGTCCACGCCGGCCGTGGGCTCGTCGAGAAACAGGATGTCCGGTTCGTGAGACAGCGCCTTTGCGATGAGCACCCGCCGCTTCATGCCGCCCGACAGGGTGATCAGCTGGTCGTCGCGCTTGTCCCAGAGCGACAGCTGCCGGAGCACCCGCTCGATCAGCCCGGGGTCTGGAGGTCGGCCGAACAGGCCACGACTGAACGTCACCGTGTTCCATACCGTCTCGAACGCCTCGTTGGTCAGCTCCTGCGGGACCAGACCGATCCGGAAACGGGCCTGCCGGTAGTGCCGGACGACGTCGTGGCCGGCTACCGTCACCGTCCCCGTGCCCGGGTTGACCAGCCCGCAGACGATGCTGATCAGCGTGGTCTTGCCCGCACCGTTCGGACCGAGCAGCGCGAATATCTCGCCGCGGTGGATCTCGAGATTCACCGTCTTCAGCGCCTGCAGCCCGGAGGCATAGGTCTTGGAGACGCCGCGGATGGAGACAATCGCGGCGCCGTTGGCCAATGCGGAACCCTCGCCCGCAGCGCTGCAGGCTTTTGCTTCCACGAGCGCCCGCGTCATGAACACGCTGTGAGGATCCGCAACGTAGTCGCCGAACGGCTCGCAGAACTCGAAGCCGTAGCGCTGGTAGAGCGCTCGGGCCGGCGCGAAGTGCGCCATGGAACCGGTCTCCAGGTAGAGCCGGCGCAGACCGCGGCGGCGCGCCTGTGCCAGGATGTGCTCGAGCAGGCCGGCGCCGACGCCGCGGCGCAGGTGGCGGCCGGAGGTACGCATGGATTTGATCTCGCCGGCGCCCCCACCCAGGGTCTGGAGCGCTCCGCAACCGAGCAGCTCACCGCCCTCCCAGGCGGTGTAGACGGTGACGTCCGGTGCCTTCAGGCCGTCCAGATCCAGCGCGTGCACGCTCTCCGGCGGAGAGTGCCGGGCCATGTCGTCGAGATGCTCCTCGAGCAGCGCCGCGATGGCCTCACCGGACAGGTCGTCTTCAACAATTTGCATGGCAGCGCATGTTACGGCACGCGGCCGCGGCGGGAACACACGCCGCCCTCCTCCGCCTGCTAACGGCTGCACCGGTCCGGGTCGACCTGGACCCACTCGCCCCGGGCCTCCAGCTCCTTGCGCAGCTCATCGACCGTGACGCCCTCTACCCGTGCCCGATCGACGAGCCGCCGCTCCACTGCCTGCCGGCATTCGAGCCGAGCGTCGACCGCAGTCGGCTCGCCGGCGGCCCCCGTGCGCACAAGGTCGACCCGCTCTGCATGCAGCAGCAGCCACACGACGGAAGCCACGGTCGCCAGGCCGAGCGCAGCGAGCAGCAGCCTCATGCAGCAGCACCGGACCGCGCGGACCCGGACACGAACGCCTCGATCACCGAGCGGAACTCGAAGCAGCGTTCCAGCACCGCGATGTCCGCGGCGGCCACGGCCGATTCGGCCATGTACTCGCGCCACCGGGCGGTGACCGTCAGCACTTCCCCGGCAACCGCAGCCGCTTCGCGCCGGTCGATACCCATGCGATGGGCAGCCGCCTCCAGGTTGTCGCGGCTCGGCGTGTTGCCGAAGGCGCCCAGGGCGATGGCGTGGGAGCCCTGCAGGCCGGTGTTGGGGACGATGTCGTAGCCGGGGGTCAGACGATAGTCGCTGTCGGAAGCCCGCTTGTAGAAAGCGTGGTTGCGCAGGTGATCGTCGGTGTTGCCGATGGCCACGTTGAACACCATGCGCCGGTAGATTTCCCCCGCCAGCCCATCGGTGCGGGAACCGATGCGCTTGCCGAGCTGCAGAATGCCGGGATAGGACATGGCCGCTTCGTCGAACTGGGTAATATCGAACTTGTTGATCAGGCTGGCTACCGAGACCAGATGATGCTGTTCGGATCGGCCGCGGTCGAAGCGCTCCACCAGCACCACCGGACCCCGGGCCGTCTCGGTCATCGCGACGTCCGGCACCTCGATGCCCGCGTCCCGGGCCATGCGCATGGCCGCGTGCTCCACCCGGCACATGTCCACCAGATCCGCATCGCGTCCGAACTTCGCGATCCAGTGCCGGTCGTCGTGCTCGATCAGGGTCTTCGGCCTGGCCCCGCCAAGACCACTGCCGTGAAAGAAGTAGGGCTCCAGCGAGCGGTCGACCTCACGGCCGGCCTCGATGTCCTCGGCGATGTGCTGCAGGTGCACGAGATTCTCGAACGGCCGCGCCGGCGGCGGTTTGGGCTGCGCCTTGATGTCGTCCGTGAAGTGCAGCGCGCCGACGCCCTCGCCGGAGGCGGCCAGCAGGAACTCGACGTGGGTGACGGGCGGCGGGCGCCGGGTCTTGCTGAGCTGGCGCCGACCCCACTCGTCCGGACCGGCATCGATGAGCACGCCGAACACGCCTGGCGTTTCCCGGGTCCGCGGGTTGACATGGATGTCGGCGGTCAGCGGCAGGTTGATGGGATCGAGCGCAAACGCGCGCGGGTGCCCCAGATACGCGCGGGCATACTTGAAACGCCCCTGCTTCTGATCGACCAGCAGCTGGCCTGCCAGCACCTTGTCGCCGTCTCCCAGGTCCACGTGAACGAAAAGCTTCTCGGCCACCTACAGCTCCCACTCGCCGGCATCGTCGCCGCGCCCGGCGCTGGCGCGCTGCCGCAGCCCGCTTCGCGCCAGGGCTTCTCCCAGGGTGTCTTCGCCTGGCGCCAGCACCGCATCCAGCGCCGCGGGCGCTCCGAACACGTCGAGCACGGAGAGGTAGGCCGCGACCATGATCCGCGGCGAGCCTGCCTCGACCTTCTTGATCGAGCTTTCGGACAGCCCGGCCTTCTGGGCCGTCTGCTGCTGGGTCCAGTTGCGCCGAAGTCGCGCCTGGCGCAGCCGTTCTCCCAGAGCAGACAGCGAGCCGAGCGCGGCATCGCTGACCAGGGCATGGGCTTTCGATGGCTTGGGCATGGTTCCGGTCGGTTCGACGGCCTCAGCACAGCTTTATATACACCGTGGGCTGGATAGTACAGCTGTATGTGAAACCGGACTGGGATCGAGTTGGCAAGCCGGCTCACGTCTTGCTGCTCCGTGCAAACAAAAGTTTATATATACCCAGAATCGTTTTTAAAATACTTATATAAACCTAAACACCGAGAGCAGACAGATCGATCCGTTCGCACCCGGTTGGCCGGATTCGCCAGATTGTGCGGATCCGGCTTCTGATACCTCCGAGGCCAACGATTACAACCAGTTGTTTTACCTCACTTTTTCTTGATGGTCCGCAACTTGCAGCGATGCAACCCAGTTCGAATGGAGTGACCCATGGATCTCATCGGCTCAACCTTCGCCCTGGCCGGCCTGCTGCTGTGCGCGCTGATCTGGCTGCTGCCGATCGTTCTCATCGCCGGGTCCGACCGGACCGGCGGCGGCGAGAAGGTCGCCTGGATACTGGCGGTGATCTTCGTCTCCTGGTTCGCCTGGGTGTTCTACCTGCTGCTGGCCCCGCTCAAGCAGCCGTCACGGCAGGCGCGCTACGGGCGCTACGGAGGCTAGCCTTCCGCGCCGGCCCGACCGGAGGCCTGGGATCCGCGCGGGTGAAGCTCCTGCAGCTGGTCGTTCGACCAGATCTTGCGGACGAAGCGCGGGTTCTTCGAGGACATGTCGATCTGGTACAGGCTGCTCCCCGCGCGCGGCGGCAGCCCCAGCACGGCCCGTAACTCCCGGGCGAGCCACGACTCGATCTTCAACACCACCAGCTTCCGCCGCAGCCTGCCCTGCTCGTCCCGGTTGAGAATGGTCGGCAGGGTGTTCAGCGTGAGGATCTCGTCCACGGCGGTGCTCGCGAGCTTCTGCCGACCCTCCTCGCTCGCATAGAAGTGGGTGACCACGAACACCAGCCGACCCGGCTGGATCTGCTTGAGGAACTCACAGGTCTTCACCACCGTCGATCCGGTTCGCACCATGTCGTCTAGCAGCACGACGTCATGGCCATGAATCTCTTCGAAGGTCGTCTCGCTGTCCGGATGCAGGGTGATTTCCACGTCCCGCTCGCCCGAGCGCTGCTTGTCCAGCAGGATCACCTTCGCCTTGGGCAGGTCCAGCTGCCGGAACAGGGCCTTGACGAAATCCCGCGCGCCCTGATCCGGCGCGCACAGCGCCAGCCCCTCCCCGTCCGTGCCGTAATGCACCAGATTGGAGTTGCGCAGATAGTCCACGTAGATCTCGTACGGCATTACGTTGTGGAACCGGTCGGCGAAGATCTCCCTGAACAGGGACTGCACCGCGTGGGAGTGGTTGTGCACGGTGAGCACCGCGTCGACGCCGGCAAGCTTGAGCATCTCGCCGTAGAGGCGCGCGGTGAACGGCTGGCCGTCGAACTTCTTCAGGTCCTCCAGATCCCGCTCCGCGCCGGGATCTCCCAGTTCCGGACGGGGGCCGCGATCCTGGGCGCTGTAGTAGAGGTCGGGCTCGACGAGCACCACGTCACGGGCACCGTTCTCCTTGGCAGCCCGCGCAATCATGAGCGTGCGCATGGCCAGGTTCTGCCGGCTGACCAGGCGGCTGGAGGTACTGACGATCACCACCGTCCGACCTTCGAGCTGGCGGCCGATGTGGGAGAAGTCCCGCTCGTCCGAGATGAATCGCGGGCAGAACTCCGAGTTGGCGAAGGTCTTGAGGCTGATCAGATCAGCAACGTCCTCGGTCTGACCGACGCCGAAGGCAACGTCGATGGCGAACGGATCGTCCGAGGAGTTGCCCACCACGATGACGTCCCCGGCGCTGATGGAAGTCCCGCTCAACGTTGTCGCTCCGGCGTTCCCGCTGTTGCCGAACTGTACGCCGCACGGCCCGGAAGTGCACGAATTCGCCACGCTCCGATCCCGCAGCCATGCTACGCCGGCCCCGGGCGAAGCTCGCGCATCGGCTGCCATTCCTGATCGCGAACCGGTACCGTAGCGAGATGCGGGAACGTCGTTCCACCAATCCAGTTCAGACCTAGCGACCAGGAGCCAGACGTGGTGGAACCCTATGAGCTCAGCAATCGATTCGTGACCGCCAACGGCCTGCGGTTCCATGTGGCCCTCGATGGCGACGCGGACAGACCCGTGCTCGCGCTGGTGAACATGGCCAGTCACAACCTGACCTGCTGGGAGCCGGTGCTGGACGGCCTGCTGGATCGCTTCCGGGTGCTCCGATTCGACATCAGGGGGACCGGCAAGAGCGCGTGGGGCGACGACGCCGAATTCACCTTTTCTCAGTACGCCGACGATCTGGCGGCGATCATGGACGCGCTGGACGTAGCCAGGGCCTTGGTCGTCGGCGTTGCCTACGGCGCGCGCACGGCGGCCCGCTTCGCGCTGCGACATGAGAGCCGGCTCAGCGGGCTCGGGCTGTTCGACGTGGCGCTGACGCCGCCGGTGGAGCAAACCGGGCAGCGCGCCCTCGGCGCGGAAGCGCGGCGGCTTCTCGCCGCTGCCGGCGAGCCGGCCGTAGCCCCGCGGAAGTCCTGGCGTTTCTACGAAGACCGGAAAGCGGCACGCAAGGCCCACACCGCCCACGAGCGCGAGCCCGACGTCACGAAGGCGCTCGGCGGGCTGGCTGCGCCGGTGCTGGTCGCCTGCGGGCGTCAGGACATGAACCTGCCGGAAGCCGAACGCATCGCCGCGGCCATCCCAGGCAGCACCTTCCGGATCATGGAGATGACGGGCCACGGCTCGCCGTTCTTCAGGCCGGCACTGTTCGTCGAGTTGCTGCGCGACTTCGCCGACACCCACCGGATTAACGGGTAACCCAGGTCCACCCGAGCCGAGGGATCAGGTACCGGCTTCCCGAAGCGGCGCGTGGACGGCCGCCAGCCAGTCCCGCGGCAGCTTCTCCACACGGCGATCGTAGGTCAGGAGCCCGTTGACCTCGCCTTCGACGTCGGTGGTCTGGGTGTAGACGGCGGCCGCGAGCCCCGCCTCCCGGCGCAGCGCGATCACGGCTTCCGTCTTGGCCCGGTACGCGTCCCGGACCGCCTCGGCGCTGTGATAGGTCTGGTAACCCCAGTTGCGCTGGTCCGGTTCCCACAGGTGGCCGTCCAGCGGCCAGCCGATGCCACCGTACTCACCGAGCACCAGCGCGCGCTCCAGATGGGGCGCCGGGGCTGCAGGCAATTCGCCGTAGTCGTGGTGGTCGCGGACGTCGCCGGTCTCGACGTCGAGCCAGCCGCTGGCCGCGTTGACCAGCCGCTGCGGATCCAGGGTCTTCACCCAGCCGGCCAGCCTGGCCGTGTCGAACTGACCCCAGCCTTCGTTGTGGATCACCCACATGACGATGCTGGGGTGCGCGCGCAGGTGGTCGATCATGCGTCGCAGCTCGAGCTCGTACTGCTCGATCGCTCCGCTTTGTCGCAGCCCCTCACCCTCGTCGTTGGGCGCAATGAACTGCGCCGGCAGGAATCCGCTCGGCATGTCCTGCCACACCAGCAGCCCGAGCCGGTCGCAATGATAGTAGTAGCGCGCCGGCTCGACCTTGATGTGCTTGCGCAGCATGTTGAAACCGGCGGCCTTGAGGAACTCCAGCTCGTGGACGATGGCTTCGTCCGAGGGCGGCGTGTGCAGACCGTCCGGCCACCAGCCCTGATCCAGGGTGCCGAGCTGGAACTCCGCGGAGCCGTTGAGGAGCAGCGTCGGCCGATCGGACAGCGGATGGCGGCCGACGGCAATGCTGCGCATCCCGAAATAGCCGGTTACCCGGTCCACGGGTTCCCCGGCCACCACCGCCGCGGCGTACCGCTGCGCTTCCTCGACGCCGCGCAGCGGCACCTGCCGATGCAGCGAGGCGAGGCGCCGCGCCTCGTTGTCTTCCGGGAGCGGGTTGTCCACGGGGACGAGCTCGGCCACCAGATCGTAGAGAAACGGCTGCGATGGAGACCACGGGCGCACCGAACCCAGCGACAGCCGCACTCGGCGGTCGGGCGCGGCGATCACGCTGGCCACCTCTGCTCCCGCTTCGAGAACCCGGAGCCGCACGGCCAGCCCGGGATTGCGGGTCGGTCGGCCCAGCAGCACCTCGACGTCGACCGCCGCGGCCGCCAGATCCGGCGCGATCCGCAGCTCGGCGATGTGGTTGTCCATGGGCAGCGGCTCCAGCCACACCGTCTGCCAGATCCCGGTGACCGGTGTGTACCAGATGCCCTGGGGATTCAGGTGCTGCTTGCCCCGCGGCTGCTCGCCGCGGCTGGTGGGGTCCCACACCCCCACCACCAGTTCGGCTTCCCGCGGACCGAGGAAATCGGTGACGTCCAGCGAGAACGGGTCGAAGCCGCCGCGGTGAGCGCCGACGAAGGCACCGCCGATCCAGACCGCGGCTTCGTGGTCCACGGCGCCGAAGTGCAGCACGACCCGCTGCCCGGCCCACTCGGCGGGCACGGACAGGGTGCGCCGGTACCAGAGCCGATCCTCCGGACCGACCCGGCGCGCGACCCCGGACAGCCGGCTCTCCACCGGAAACGGCACCAGGATCTCGCCGTCCCAGTCGGCAGGCATCGGCGCGGCCCGCGGTCGAATGGCGTACTGCCAGCTGCCGTTCAACGAAACCCATTCGTCGCGGCGCAGCTGAGGGCGGGGGTACTCCGGCCACACCGAGGCGGCGCTGACGCGCTCGCCCCAGGGGGTGAGCATTGCCCCAGCCGATGGGCTGCCGGTGCCGGCCATCAGTCGCCACCTCGTCGTTCGTCGGGTGCCGCTAGCGTAACCCATCGGCCGTTGCCGCGAAGTCGATCGGGGCACGGGCACGGCGCCAGCGCCGTAGGTCAGCGAAGGCGGCAGGCTCGCGAGCAGGCGCCGTTCGAGCGTGCGGATCTGAAGATCGGCAACGCTGAGCTGGCGGGTCTGACCGCCGGCCTCCAGCTGCTGCGGCAGCTCGAAGCGGCGGCGGAAACGCCGAAGCGGCGGCGTCAGTCCCGATAGCCGGGGTCGATCCGCTCTACCTTGCGCAACAGAGCCGACCACGCCAGCGGCCCGACGCTGCCATCGAACAGCACCTCACTCTGGCGCGCGGCCTTCTCCGCCGAGCCCTGGGGCGGCTGGCTGATGGCCGTGCCTCCTGCAAGCGCGCGGACCTGCATGGTGCAGGCCCGTTCCAGGTAGTACATGACCATGAACGCATCGGCGCAGGTGGCCCCGACGGCCAGCGTGCCGTGGTTGCGCAGAATCATCGCTCGCCGCCCACCCAGATCGCGCACGATCCGCTCGCGCTCGTCGAGATCCAGCGCCACGCCTTCGTAGTCGTGGTAGGCGATCTCGCCGAGCTGCATGGCGTGCTGGGTGATCGGCAGCAGGCCGCTCTCCTGGGCAGATACCGCGACCCCGTCATCGGTGTGCAGGTGCATGACGCAGTGCGCGTCTTCCCGGGCCATGTGCACCGCGGAATGGATCGTGAAGCCCGCCGGATTGATGTCGTAGGGCGACTCCAGCACCTTGCTCCCCTCGGCGTCGACCTTGACCAGGCTCGACGCCGTGACCTCCTCGAACATCAGTCCGATCGGGTTCAGGAGAAACTGATCCTTGGTGCCCGGCACCCGGGCGGAGAGATGGGTGAACAGCATGTCATCCCAGCCGTAGCTGGCGACCAGCCGGTACAGGGCAGCCAGATCGACCCGCTGCTGCCACTCGGCCTCGGAGACGCGATCGCGAACCGACTCGATGGCTTGTGCGTTGACAGACATGGCTCGTTCCCCCCGATTCGATTGACCGGCAACTCTACCATACGGCTCAACCTGCCGCGGACTCCGACGCCGGATCCCCGGCGATCCGGGAGTGGTACATGACCCGCGGCTCGTCCATGTCCCAGGGCCTGGCGCGGTGCAGCAGGCAGCGGTTGTCCCAGAGCACGGCGTCCCCCGGCGACCAGCTGTGGTGATAGATCCGCGGCGGCTGGCAGGCGAACGCCACCAGCGCTTCGAGCAGCCGTTCGGACTCCTCCGCGGCCAGACCGGGAATGCCGTACGCGTGCCGGCCCACCAGCAGCGAACGGCGACCCGTCTCGGGATGCACCTTCACCAGCGGCCGCAGCGGCGGCGGCTGATCGTGGAAACCGTAGCCGCTGTACTCGCTGCCCGGCTGCGGCGCGTGACCGAGCTTGGCCTGACTGTAGTACAGGGAGTGATGCGCGCTGAGCGCATCCACTCTGGCGCGCAGCTCGTCGTCGAGAGCGTCGTAGGCGGCCCGCATGTCGGCCCAGCCGGTCTCGCCGCCGGAGCGCGGCACCACGTGGGCGGTGAACACCGCACCCTTTGCCTGCACGGGCATGTACGTGCTGTCGGCGTGCCAGCCCATGTTGCCCTTGAGCACCTTGACCACGTCATCGTCGTCGTGCCGCAGGCTGCCGTCCTTGCGCACGTTGCTCAGGGGCGCCAGATCGAATTCCAGCTCCCCGAACCGCCGCGCGAAGGCCACCTGCTGTTCGTTCGTGAGATGCGCGCCGGGAAATATCAGCAGCGCGTGCTCGAGCCAGAGCTCGTGCAGACCGGCGAACTGGCCCTCGTCGAGCCGGCTCAGGTCTACGCCGGTCACCACCGCGCCAAAAGTGGCGGGCAGGCGCTCGACGCGAATTCCATTGGCCATCGAAGCCGACATGACAAGGCCTCCCATTGCGGCGCTTGCGCAGGATAATAGCGCTCCGCCCCCGGAGGATCACCCGATGGACCTGCAAACCCTCGGCAACTTCGGCGAGTTCGTCGGCGGACTCGTCGTGGTGATTTCAGTCGTCTACCTGGCCATGCAGATTCGCCAGCACACCTTGGCCCAGCGGACCCAGAACTACGCGGTGGCCCTGGACCGTCTCAGCGGCTTCCAGGCGCGAATGAGCCAGGATGAGGCGTACGGTGACCTGCTGCAGACCGGCGTGCTGAACCCCGGCCGGCTGACCCGCCAGCATCGCATTCAGTTCACCTGGGCGTTCTACGAGATGTTCGGCGCCTTCGAGTTCATGTTCCATCAGGCCAGCAGCGGCGCCCTGCCTCCCGAGGTCTGGGAACGCTGGCGCAGCACCCTGCAGTGGTGGATGGCATTCCCCGGCGTGCAGCAATGGTGGGACTCCCGACCCTCGCCGTTCACGGCCACGTTCACCCGGGAGGTGGAATCGGTCCGGCGGGCCGGTCTGCCCGACCGGGCCGCCCAGCAGCGCTGGACCAGCTTTCTGCTCGGCGACGCGGAGGCGCCACCGCTGGGGAACCCGGAGTAGCCGCGGGCCGCCCGCAACTCTCCTCCGCACCTCTGGCGGTCGCGGACGCGCGCGCCTATGCTCTCGCCATGCTCAACGTTACACCGATCACACCGAACATCGGTGCCGACGTCACCGGTGTCGATCTTGTGCACCTCACGGACGCGGCCTTTGCCGAGATCTACCGCTGCTGGCTCGACCACCAGGTAATCCGGTTCCGCGGCCAGCACCTGAGTGACGATGAGCTCCAGGCATTCAGCCGCCGGTTCGGGCCGCTGGAACGGGCACCACTCGGGTTTCTCTCCGAAGCCGAGCGGGAGCGGGTCGACAACCCGTTCGTCACCGTCATCTCGAACATCAGGCAGAACGGCAAGCCCATTGGCGGTCTCGGCAACGCCGAAGCGGTCTGGCATTCGGACATGACCTACCTGGAGGTGCCACCGCCGGCCAGCGTGCTGCTGGCCATCGAGGTCCCGGATCACGGCGGCGATACCTACTTCGCCTCCCAGTACGGCGCCTATTCGAGCCTTCCCGAGGCCCTGCGAACCCGGCTCGCGGGCCTGACTATCAAGCACGATGCGGCCCACACCAGCGTGGGCCGGCTGCGCCCCGGCTACCAGGCATTCGACGACCCGCGCGAGGCACCGGGCGCCATCCATCCCATCCTTCGGCGCCATGCCGAAACCGGCCGCCCGTGCCTGTACCTGGGACGGCGGGAGTACGCCTACATCCCCGGACTGCCGCTCGCGGAGAGCGAAGCCCTGCTCGACGAGGTGTGGCAGTTCGCGGCGCTGCCGGAGAACACGATGACCCAGACCTGGCGCCCCGGAGATCTGGTGATCTGGGACAACCGCTGCGTGCTGCATCGCCGTGACGGCTTCGACGACGCCCAGCGCCGGCTGATGAAACGCTGTCAGGTGCTAAGTGCCGGGCATTAACCTTTAACCTTTC